>JAHDFS010000056.1 GCA_020628035.1 Rhizobiaceae bacterium | reverse complement strand
GTGATATTGCGAACATATTTTACGTGGTCATCGCCATAGATGCTGCGCAAGACCCGATTTAAGACATCAAACACAATCACTGGACGGGCATTACCAATATGCGCAAAATCATAGACAGTCGGACCGCACACATACATGCGTACATTCTTGTCATCGATTGGCACAAACTCTGATTTCTCTCGTGTCAGAGTATTATAAAGTTGCAATGTTCCCATCACCATTCATCCCTAAAGCGCATATCAATAGCGTATCCGGCCCGTTGTCCGGTCGTTCAATTGTCATGTAAAAGGAGACGAAAACGGCCAGACCAGCGAGACGCTAGCAGATAATAATGCCGCAAATAATAATAGCAGAAGTGCTGTTTTTCGTATTCATGAAACCCTTATGCCGCGCAAAGCCCTAATGGTCAAGGTCATATTGGTATCTTTTAGCGATATTTAAAACAGATCCATTTGATCTGAATTTGCTGTTTTCTTAGGTACGGGTTTCTTAGGTTTTTCGACAGGCGTTTGCGCCAATGCAAGCTGTTCATCTGTCAATGCGATTTGAAGCTCAGGTCCGGTATTAGCCACTTTGTTAACAGCATCTGAGACAGCAATCGTTTCAAAAAAATCATCATCGGCAGGCTTCATCAAATGCTCGACATGGCGCGGTTCTTGGGTTTTGCAATCGAGCCATTGGGTAAAATCTTCAGGATCAATCACCACAGGCATTCGATGATGCACAGGCGAAAGCGTGTTGTTCGCAGCAGTTGTCAAAATTGCAGCCGTATCAACTTCAGACCCATCGGGCGATGACCAGGTTTCCATCAGGCCAGCAAAGGCAACGATTTTTCCATGTTTTGGGCGCACCCAATAGGCCTGCGATTTTTCTTTTGACCCTTTGGGTGGACGTTTCCATTCGTAAAACCCTGACGCTGGCACTAAGACCCGCCGATGGCGCATCGCTGCTTTAAATGATGCCTTGCCGATCGCAGTTTCGCTTCTCGCATTGGTCAGCAGTGGGAAATCTTTCGGATCCTTCACCCATGAGGGTGTAAAGCCCCAACGCACCAGCATTGCTTTTCGGTTTGGAAGGTTTGAACCTTTATCCGTTGCAGGACCTTCGATGATAATCATCACCGGCTGGGTCGGAGCAATATTGTATCGCTCCGGAAATTGATCTATTTCCAGTAGAGCAAAAAATTCTGCGATCTCATCCGGACTCGCTGTTAGTGAAAATCGACCACACATGTCTAAACATTGTCAGAGGTTTAAATGTCGGGTCAAGGTTAAAGATGAAAACACGTTAAATTATGCAAAATCTCGACTATAAACTCGGCGCATCCGCCATTGTGGTTTCAAACAGCAAATATTTGCTCATCAAACGTGGCAAAGAACCGTCTAAAGGCTTGTATTCTTTCCCCGGTGGTCATGTGGAGCCTGGTGAAAGCTTGGAAGATGCTGCTGTTAGAGAGTTAAAAGAAGAAACCAATCTTGATGGACATAATCCGCGCGCCTTTGCAGAATATGATCTGGGCCATAAAATACCGCGTTTTAAACTGCATGTCTTTTTGGTCGATGTCAGCAATGTAATTGGTGCAATTGCAGGCGATGATGCCGCTGATTTGGGATGGTATACTTATCAAGAAGCAATCACCCTACCTTTGACAAAAAATGTAGCCGAATGCCTCGAGAAACTCGAATTTCGTCTGTAATAAGCCAAAAATCCCATTGTAAGCCCGTTCGCTCAAGAGATTGTGATCTAAGTTGCATAGAAGTGGGTAAATTAATCCGCCATAGTGCTGCCAAAAGGAGATTTTGGCATGAAACGCACCTTCATTACCCTCTTCATAACCTTGATTATGGGCATGACCCATGCCGCCGCAGACCCAAATTTCTGGAAATTTGAATGGCCACGGACTGATTTTTCAAAAAGTTCAGTGGATTTTGTCGATATTTTATCTGGCGGACCGCCCAAAGATGGAATCCCATCAATTGACGATCCCAAATTTTGGCCAGTGAGTGAAATTAAGGGCCTTGAAGAACATGAGCCAGTGCTCAGTGTGACGGTCAATGGTGAAACAAAAGCCTATCCGCTGCGCATTCTAACATGGCATGAAATTGTCAATGATACGATTGGCGGCACCCCGGTTGCGGTGACCTATTGCCCATTGTGCAACGCTGCCGTGGTGTTTGATCGCAGGATCCAAGGCGGCGTTACAGAATTTGGTGTGAGCGGAAAGCTTCGCTACTCAGACATGATCATGTATGACCGTGTAACCGAGAGTTGGTGGCAGCAATTCACCGGAGAAGCAATTGTCGGTAGTTTGCTTGGTGAGAAACTTGAAATCTTACCGTCTCGGACAGAATCATGGTCGCTCTTTGCAAAACGTAACCCGGAAGCCAATGTGCTTATCCCAACTAATAATTATGCCCGCCAATATGGCTCCAACCCATATGTAGGCTATGACACATCACACCGCCCATTCCTGTTCAATGGTGAATTCCCCGAGGGCATTCCACCGCTGACTTATGTGGTTGCGGTCAAAGATGCCGACAAGCCATTCGTGATTTCGCTACAAAAACTGCGAGATGAAAAAAGCGTCGTGCGAGAAGGTGTTACCCTCACCTGGACAGATGGCATGCGATCAGCACTTGATTCTCGGCAGATTTCTAAAGGCCGTCAAATCGGTAATGTGACCGCTAAGCGAGGCGATAAGGACATCGCCTATGATTTAACATTTGCCTTTGTCACACACGCATTTATGCCAGATGTGCCAATTGAGCAGTAAAATCATCTAATTGGTGTTTCAACACATTTGAATTTGAGATATAGGCTATTACTATGTCCGTATCTTCTTTCAGATGTGTTGTTTTATCATTCTTAATCGCCGTATTCATTGCGCCGAGTTCAATCGCGCAAGAAGCGGGATCAGCCCCCGTTCAAAATTCAACCCCGCCCTATGAAGACAGACTTCACCGTGTTGCAGAACTTGTGGGCTCTCTGCACTACATCACCAATTTATGCGGCACAGCTAAGAACGATCAGTTCCGCATAAAGATGCAAGAATTCATCGAAGCTGAAACATTAAACGAACCTTTGCGTCGCAAGCTGCTGATCTCAAAATACAACAAAGGCTATCGGGCGTTTGCCTCCGTTTACACCAGTTGCACAGATTCGGCGAAGCTTGTGGAAACCAATTATCGCACCGAAGGCAAAGCGCTCATCGACGAGTTATTATCGCGATATTCGAACTAAAACGGCAAAGACTGTTAATTTTTTACTTTTTCTTAAAAAAGTTTAATAAAATTTTAACTTCATCACACAAGTTTTTTCCAATTGTGCCAATTTGCGCTAGCACTTTATATTTATTGGTAGTAACGTTTTGTTATGACAGACCTAACAGAACACCAATTGGACGAACTTGAAGACCTAATTGTCCAGGAAAAAATGCAAGCTGCACTTGAGCATCAAAACGATGTATGGGCGTCTTGCGTTGCTGAAGGCATCGAACCTGAAATCCTCATTGACGCGAATTTGGCAATGGCTATTCAGGAATCAATTCGCCTACATGGGGAAGATGCAACAGAACATCTTTTGAACGACCTTCGTGATCGTATCCTTGTTGGTGAATTCTCTCCTGAGCGCACACTTCAGTAGTCGTCTGAATATTCACTAAACAGTTTGTTATCCTCCTTTATACCCTTGTGCGAATGCGCGCGCATATTTATCTATGGGGTGTTGCTGAAGATGGAGTTACTCTGTGCCAATCCAAATTTTAAATGACAGACAAGTTGTCGCCGTAACGGGCCATGATGCTGGTGATTTGTTGCAAGGCCTAGTGACCGCAAATATTGAAACAATAAGCGAGAACTCAGTCGTTCCCTGCGCGCTCTTAACACCGCAAGGGAAAATTGCTTTCGATTTCCTTATAGGCAAATTGGGTGATGATGGCTATTTTTTTGATATGCGTTCAGCATTAGTCGATGATTTTCAAAAACGCATGACGCTCTACAAATTGCGCGCTGATGTGACCATTGCGCCGCTTGAGAATTGGCAACCAACTGCCGTTTGGAACGAGGCCTTGCAACTATCAAATGCCTATCACGACGAACGTTTTAAGGCCGATGACAAGGTTTTACGTCTTTACCAAAACATCGACATTGAGATCGAAAATGGTGAATTTGACGATATCCGAATCCGAAATTTCGTTGCAGAATCAGATGGTGACTTTGTGATCAACGACATCTTCCCGCATGATGTTTACTTTGATTTGAATGGTGGGATTGATTTCAAAAAAGGCTGCTATGTCGGGCAGGAAGTCGTCTCTCGCATGCAACATCGTTCATCTGCACGCAAACGTATCGCAATGATTACGTCCAACAGCGCCACGCTTTCATCGGGACAGGACATCATGGCAAATGGCAAGCCGATTGGAAAAATGGGTACGGTGTCCGGTCATATTGGCATGGCAATCATTCGCGTAGATCGATATTTCGATGCGGTTTCTGCAAATCATCCTGTTCAAATCAATGATAAAGACGTCAGTGTCACATTCCCAGATTGGGCAAAAAATGTCATTGAGCCCTATCAGGGTGCGCCCTAACCATGAACACGAAAAGCGAACAACCACGTGCATGGCAGCGCATGCTCTCCGGACGACGGCTTGATCTTTTAGATCCCTCACCCTTGGATATTGAGATAAAGGACCTCATCCACGGGTTAGCACGTGTGGCAAGATGGAACGGGCAAACGACGGGCAAGCACGCCTTTTCCGTTGCGCAACATTCGCTGATGGTGGAGCAGATCTTCACCTTATCCAACGTCAATTGCACCCCAGATGAACAACTTGTTGCACTCTTACATGATGGCCCCGAATATGTGATCGGTGATATGATCTCGCCGTTTAAGGCAATTATCGGCGATAGTTATAAGTCTGTCGAAGCCCGCTTAGAAGCCGCGATCCATTTAAGATATGGTCTGCCTCCTCACGCTTCAGCGGCACTTAAAAAACGCATCAAACGCGCAGATCAAATTTCAGCTTATTTTGAAGCCACAGAATTGGCGGGGTTTTCAGACAAGGAAGCCAGGTCATTTTTCGGCCAACCACGCGGCATAACCAAGGAACAATTGCTCATCTCTCCTCAGGAAACAGTTGAAGTTGAAGCATTATTTCTGCATAGGTTTAACGAGATTGAAGCCGCGCGCAAAAATGCGCCCAAAAAGAAGCCAAAGTGAGCACCATTATGAGCTACATCGTCGTTTGCCCTTTGGAAGATATTGCCAATATTGCGCAGTCTTATGATTCAACAGAGATGATCAGTTTAATGAGCCCCGGGCATGACTTTGATCGTCCAGATGTGATTGACCCTGAACGCCACTTAACTGTCGGCATAAATGATATTAACTTTGACACAGACGGTTTGATCTCACCCGATGAGCAACATGTTCTCAATGTCATTGGTTTTGCACGAAGCTGGGATCAGAAAAAACCTCTCATCATCCATTGCTGGTTCGGCGTATCACGCTCTCCAGCAGCAGCATTAATTTCAGCGCTTGCCGTTGAACCTGATCAGGACGATTTTGAACTTGCCAATCGATTGCGTGAAGCTTCACCAAGCGCAACCCCAAACCGTCGCATTATCGATATCGGTGATCGCTTGCTCAGTCGGGGTGGCAAACTATCCCAAGCT
This sequence comes from Rhizobiaceae bacterium, assembly GCA_020628035.1. GTDB lineage: Bacteria > Pseudomonadota > Alphaproteobacteria > Rhizobiales > Rhizobiaceae > Lentilitoribacter. The sequence goes on along the minus strand of JAHDFS010000056.1, from coordinate 14,183 downwards.
GTTAATGCCATTGGTCGTGGGCGCGAAGCCAGCCAAGGCAGCCCGTTTGAACTCACATTGCGTTGAATCTAAAGCTTAGTTGCTTCAGCCTGCTGTTCTGCTTTATCCACGAAATGTGCGATCTGTTGGATTAGTTTTTCAATTCCATTAGCAGTAAATTCAAACAATGTGGGTGTCCCACCCTGAATCTGCACGATACGAACATTATCGCCTTGACCATCTTTTTCAAACAAAACTGAGACTTCGCCTGACATATGGCCTTTTTCGGTGATATGGCCAAGGAGCAAATGGTGGTCACCAAACGGCTCTAATTCACCCCGATCAACTGATTGGCTTTCATACAAATACTTATTGAGTATCTCTACTTCCTCAAACGATAGCATCATCGCATAACCGGCACCGGGCTTGCCATCATATTGCGGTTCAATGACCGAAAGCATAGTGGTTAATCCCTGCGGCGTTGGTGTCACAGTCACAACGGTAAATCCAACCCGTTTGCTTGATATGACCTCAAGCTGCACAGGATCGCCAATAATGGCACCATACTTGGTGATCGAAAATTGCTTATCTGGATCAAATTTTGAAGAAGTTGGATCAAAGTCTTCAGCAGCGGCATGAAAGGTCATACCGACGAACATTAAAAACGCCAATTTCGCTACTTTTTGAAAGACATGCATGTGATCTACCCCCATTATTTGCACCGTCTCGCACTATTCTAACCCTTTTAACACCGCCAACACAAATCCCTCCCGCGACATGGGTGGTTCGCTGCCTCGGGGACCGTAAATATGGCGATCAAAAAAGTGGTTGGTGATCTCAAAAGCATCCTTTAACTCAGAGCGTGTTGCAGCGCTCACACTGCCTTCAACCAAAAAGGCCGGATATTTAAAAAGCTTGTCTTTCCACGGCGCGCCTGCACTTGCGCTGACCGCACGACCTGATTTGGGAGAAATATATATCAGCTCTTCGCGCGATCCAGTCGAAGCACATTTTGTCAGATCAAGTCCAAAACCCAGTTCATTGAGCATGGAAAGCTCAAAGCGCAAGAACAACTCTCCCGCATCAGCAGGCTTATCCAAATGATCGATGATGACTTCAAAAACTTCATAAAGATTTTCATGAGGATCGCGTTCCGGCAACAATCGAAGCATTGCCGCCATCGCCTGAACACCATAAATGCCAATCGGACCTTCCATGAGCTGTGCAGCACGCATTTTAACCGGCTCAATTTGAAAGCTACCTAAATGCTCATCAAGGCGCGCGCGCCACACAATATCGGCTGAATTTCCCGGCTGAAGGACCGGCTGCATTTTGCGCGATCGTCCACCGCGCACAAGCCCCATATGCCGCCCATGATGGCGGGTCATCACCTCAACAACGGCACTTGTTTCACCGTGTTTGCGAACCCCTAATATGATTCCTTCGTCGACCCATTCCATGAGCTATAGATTGACGTATTAGTCGTGAAAATCAAGACCCATCTCGCGATAACGTTCAGGGTCATTACCCCAGTTTTCGCGGACTTTAACGAAGAGAAACAGATGTACTTTTTGCTCAAGGATTTCTGCAAATTCTGTTCGCGCGGCCTTGCCGATAGCTTTGATGGTCTCACCTTTTTTACCCAAGACGATCTTGCGTTGGCTTTCGCGCTCCACATAAATCACCTGCTCAATGCGAACTGAGCCATCTTTCTTCTCTTCCCAACTTTCGGTTTCGACATGGGAAGAGTAAGGCAATTCTTGATGAAGGCGATGATAGAGCTTCTCGCGGGTAATCTCTGCCGCAAGTTGGCGCAAGGGTAGATCCGAAATTTGATCTTCGGGATAATACCAAGGCCCCTCGGGCAATTCATTTGCCAAGTCTTCCAACACCTTGGGGCACCCCATGCCCTTAAGGGCCGAAATCATGTAGGTACCGTCAAACTCGACCGCTTCATTGGCTTTTTCAGCAAGTTCTAGAAGCTTTTCAGTTGGCACGCGATCGATCTTATTGAGCACGAGCCACTTTTTTTGCTTAATGCCCTTTAAACCTTCAAGGATCCGTTCGGCATCTCCTTCAAAGCCCTTCTGCGCATCCACCATAAATAAAATGATATCAGCGTCTTTTGCCCCACCCCATGCAGTGGAAACCATCGCGCGATCAAGCCGTCGTTTTGGGGTAAAGATACCCGGCGTATCAACAAAGACAATTTGCGTTTGTTCGTGAATGGCGATGCCTCTAACAACAGCGCGCGTGGTTTGAACCTTGTGAGACACGATGGACACTTTTGCACCAACAAACTGATTGACAAGCGTAGATTTACCAGCGTTTGGCGCGCCAATTAACGCGACAAAACCCGATTGGGTTTTGCCATCCATGCCCGAATTCACATGCAATTGATCACTCATCATTACCGTCCTTGCTCCAAACACCTTCGCGTAACAGCATCGCCTGTGCTGCAAGCTGTTCTGCCCCGCGCTTTGAGCTGCTGGAGCCGGTGATAGACTTTAAGTCCCCTACTCGCACTTCGACCTTAAAAACAGGTGCATGATCCGGACCATCTCTTGAAACGACTTTATAAACCGGCGGGACCTTAAACTCAGCATGTGACCATTCTTGCAACTCGGTTTTAGCATCACGCCGAATAGAAGATTTTGCAAGCGCACGAGACGTCCAGAATTTCAAAATAAACTTGCGCGCCGCTTCCAGACCACCATCGAGATAAATAGCAGCAATTAAAGATTCAATGACATCAGCACGGACACTTAACATTGTGCTCGCTTTGATATTTTTAACATCAGCACCGGTGATAATATATTTGTGCAGTTCCATGTCTTCGGCAATGGATGCACAGGCTTCCGCGCTGACTAGATTATTAAGACGGACCGATAATTCACCCTCTGCTGCATCACTAAACCTGCCAAAAAGCAATTCAGCAATGCACAAGCCAAGCACACGATCACCCAAAAACTCAAGGCGCTCGTAATTGCCGGCTTTTGGATCGCGCGCGCTCGAATGTGTTAAAGCGCGATCGAGACGGTCATAGCTGGAAAACTTGTAGTCGATCGCATCTTCTAATTCCGCGAAGAGCTTATGTCGTGCATCTAACTTCATGGATTAAGTGAAGAGAAAATACGGCTGCCACGCACGGCAGATGGCCATTTCCAAAATTCCAATGGAGATGCGCCACCTTGAATGGAGAAGAAGATAACCTGCGCTTTACCAACCAAGTTTTCATATGGCACAAAACCAACTGCAAATCGGCTGTCAGATGAATTATCGCGATTATCACCCATCATAAAGTAATGGCCTTCAGGTACTGTAAATTCGCGTGTGTTATCGCCCGGCGAACGAGGACTTAGATCCAATGTGTCATAAGTCACACCATTTGGCAGTGTCTCTTTATAGATCGGAACACCCGCTCCTGAACCCGCACCCTCAGGCGTGTAACTGCCCACCAATTCACGTTCAATGGGTTCACCATTAATGTATAAAAGGCCATCAGTGACTTGGATCTTCTCACCCGGCAAACCAACCAAGCGCTTGATATAATCTGTTCCAGGTTCTCCGGCAGGACGGAAGACGATGATATCACCCCGCTCCGGCTCCGAGCCAAAGATCCGCCCACTGAAAAGGTTCGGCGAAAAAGGCAATGAGAATTTGGAATAGCCATAGGAAAATTTTGAAACAAAAAGATAATCACCAACCAAAAGTGTTTTTTCCATTGAGCTTGATGGAATGCTGAAGGGCTGGAAAAGAACCGTTCGAATAAACACAGCTAGAATAACGGCCTGAATGAGGACTTTTACATTCTCAGCCAAAGAACTGCTGGATTTTTCTGCTTTATCTGACACGGGTCAATATTCCTTGTTTATTCTTCGTTCAGTTCTGTACATGTAAGCGCAACCAACGGCAACCATCATTTAGAACTTCACTGCTTTATTGCTTCAATTATCACAAATGCCTGAGCCCAGGGAAAGTCATCCGTTATAGTCACATGTATGTTTGCATTATGGCCATCGGGTATAAGTCGATCCAAATGTTTAGCCGCTCCATTGGTCAAATGCATACTGGGTTTGCCTGAAGGCGCATTAATCACCCCCATATCTCGCCAGAAAACGCCACGAGAAATACCTGTCCCCAATGCTTTGGCACAGGCTTCTTTTGCGGCAAAGCGCTTTGCATAGGATGCAGCGCGGTTTTTGCGAGCGTCAGACTTTTTACGTTCAATCTCTGTAAAACAACGGTTGGTGAATCGCTCGTCATGTGTTTCAAGCGTCTTTTCAATTCGCCTGATATCTATCATGTCGCTACCGAGCCCGATGATCATGTTAGAAGAATCCTTTTATTTCCCATAGGCCAATCAATCAGATCGGATCAAAAATATCAATCAGCGGGCAGATTTAGCAGCTAAAGCCAGGCGTCTGCGACTTTGAAATGTTTTAACACCCCAATAGGTCAAGCCATAAAATATGCTCGCACATACCAAACCAAACGGAATTCCACCGACAAACATTGGTTTTAAGAAAGGTTGCCACAAACGCAAAAATAAATCCCACACTTCGCCGAAATGCCAAAAATCAGTGTGCCGGAAATGCTCAAGCAAATTGATATCGCGGTTTCTGGGGTGATCGCGACCACCAAGCAAAAATGTACCTAATTTATGGGTGATCGCCCAAATAAAGGGAAAAGTGATTGGATTGCCAATCGCGGTACCAATGGCAGAGGCAAAAAGATTTCCCGCCAAGACAAAAGCCAGAGCAGCAGCAATCACAAAATGAAACCCTAAAAACGGCATCCAGGATGCAAAAACCCCAGCGGCTACACCTGCGGCAATGGCATGCGGCGTGGCTGTCAAACGCAAGACACGTTTGACCAGATATTGCACGGATCGAGCAAACGAACGGCGCGGCCATAACGCTGTGCGAAAACGCGTCCAAACGCCTTCTGGTTCCCGCCGCCTAAATAACATTCATGCTCTTCCAATAAATAAACAAATAACAGATCAGCCGCTTCTTAAACCGTTTACAATCCAGCCTTCAAGAGGCAACTGCCTTCTCACGAAATTTTTATACCAAACAAAGCTTTCGCCCAGCTAAATACATATACCAATCATGTAAGGCGATTCTTTGAATGATCAATAAAATGAATATAAAAAGCGCTATAATTTCAGTTTATTCGTAAACACGAACAGCTTTGGAAACAAACGGGAACGCTTTAAGCTGAGACAGCAACTGACTGAGTTGTTTGAGATCCCACAGCTGAAGATCAATTGTCATCTCTTTAAAGTCGGCAGCGGAGATCATATTGAGGTTTTCAATATTAGCATCCGAACTACCAATTGCCGATGCAATCTTGGCCAATGTGCCCGGTTCGTTGATCACTGTAACTACAATTCGTGCCGGGAATCGGCTTTCGCTCGCTTCATCAATGTCCCAACGAATATCAATCCAGCGCTCTGGTTCATCTTCATATTCAACAAGCTGAGGCGCTTGAATTGGATAGATGATAATCCCTTTACCCGGTTCAACAATCCCAACAATTCGGTCGCCAGGAACAGCTCCCGTGGGACCGAATTCAACACCCATCTTGGTATCCATACCCCGAATTGGAAGTGCGTTTTTATTCTCAGGACCAAACCGCTCTGCTTTCACACTTCGTAAACGGGACGGTTTGGCAGATTTGGTCAGCGTTGGCATTTTGAAAATCAAACCAGCGGCACTTCGCAAGTTAAACCAACCATCACTTGATGGCTGCTTAACAGACGCACGTTCTTCCTGATGGTTCGGGAATACTGCTTGCATCACCGTTTTGGATGGCAATTCCCCGCGCCCAACAGATGCCAATACATCCTCAACTTCATTATGGCCGAGTTTGTTAAGTACTGGTACAATCAATTCATCGGTAAATTCTTTGCCGCTCCGTTCAAAAGCGCGGGATAGGATACGTTCACCCAGCCCGCGATATTGTTTACGCACCGCATCACGTGTTGCACGCCGAATGGCCGAACGCGCTTTACCGGTGACAACAATTTTTTCCCATGAAACCGGTGGCACTTGTTTATCTGATCTAATGATCTCAACCTGGTCACCATTGGTAAGCTGGGTTACAAGCGGCATGCTGTGCCCATTGATTTTTGCACCGAGGCAGGAATTGCCCACATCCGTATGCACCGCATAAGCAAAATCAATCGGTGTTGCGCCCCGCGGCAGCGCAATCAACTTGCCCTTTGGCGTGAAACAAAAGACCTGATCATAAAATAGTTCAAGCTTGGTATTTTCCAAAAAGTCTTCGGAATTATCACCTTCAGACAACGCTTCCAACATATGTCGCAACCAAACATATGCATTTGATTCTTTTGATAAAATCTCATTATTGGAGACAGACATACGATCTTTATAAAGCGTATGCGCAGCAACCCCTTGCTCGGCAATAGCATGCATAAATTCAGAGCGAATTTGCAGCTCCACCCGCTGCTGTGAAGGACCAACAATCGTTGTGTGAATGGAGCGGTAATCGTTTTGTTTTGGTGTTGAGATATAATCTTTAAACCGGCCCGGCACCACAGCCCAACGACGGTGAATAATCCCCAAAGCGCGATAACATACTTCCGCATTTTCAACGATGACGCGGAAACCAACCAGATCTGACAATTGTTCAAACGACAGCGACTTAGTCTGCATTTTACGAAACACAGAATAAGGCTTCTTCAAACGACCTGAAACCTTTGCCTCAACATCATTTTCTGCAAACAGTTCCTTTAGCTCGTTCTCAATGGTTAAAATGACTTCGCTGTTTTGCTCAGAAAGTTCAGCCAAACGTTGGGTTAGCATCGCATGATGTTCAGGATGTGCATATTCAAAGGCGAGTGCTTCCAACTCATCACGCATGTCCTGCATGCCCATACGACCAGCAAGCGGCGCATAGATATCTCGCGTTTCCTCAGAAATGCGCTGCCGCTTTTCAGGTGCCACATGATCAAGCGTGCGCATATTATGCAAACGGTCAGCCAGTTTAACGATCAAAACGCGTACATCGCTCGCCACAGCAAGCAACAACTTCCGTAAGTTCTCAGCTTGCTTGGCTTTCTTAGAGACCAAATCAAGACGTTCAATTTTGGTTAGGCCCTCAACCAGTGCACCAATTTGCTCACCAAATAATTCGTCAATTTCAGCGCGCGTCGCGGTCGTATCTTCAATTGTGTCATGCAACAGCGCCACGGCAATGGTCGATTCGTCGAGCCGCATGCGTGCTAAAATCGCAGCAACTTCCAAAGGGTGTGTAATATAGGGATCACCGCTTGCGCGCTTTTGTTTGCTGTGTTTCTGCATTGCGTAAACATATGCTTTGTTTAGCAATTCTTCGTCAGCATCCGGCTTATAGCTCTGTACGAGTTCAATCAGCTCGTATTGGCGAATCATAAATAAAAAGGCTCCAAATCGCGGCAAAAAAATAACTAGCTAAGAGTTTAAATCCCTAGCTAGTTATATAGATTTCATACTTCCCCAAAACAGGGAAGCAAAAAATTAGTAATCGTCGCTTTTTTCAGGTGCGACCAATCCTTGAATACCAGCAAGCAACTCTTCTTCACTCATGCTGTCAAATGTCACAGCTTCTGGCGTCTCTTCCTGCATGATGATCGCATCGTTGCCAAGCTCATCTTCAGGTGTTGTATCAACAACTTTTTCTTCTGGCTCATCAACTTCAACATGTTTTTGAAGTGAATGAATAAGATCTTCTTTTAGATCGCCTGTTGAAAGTGTTTCATCCGCGATTTCGCGGAGCGCAACAACAGGGTTCTTATCGTTATCGCGATCAACAGTGATAGCTTCACCTTGAGAGATCATGCGAGCTCTGTGACCTGCAAGTAGTACCAATTCAAAACGATTATCGACTTTATCGATGCAATCTTCGACCGTGACGCGTGCCATGTCCTGTCCTTTGCAATATGTATATTTCTATGATTAACGATGGCGATAAACCTATTATACGAAAATTACAAGTTTTTTAAACAGATCGCCGTCAATTTCCTTCAATATAATAAACTTGGCAAACGATTATAAGTCCCTATAAATGAGGCATGCCTAATCAAGTACCTATCGATCCAGATTATAATTGCAAGGAATGCCCTCGCCTTCGGCAATTTATATTAGATGCAAGATCTGCAAATCCCGACTGGTATAACGGCCCTGTACCAACATTTTATCCTGAAAATGGCAAAGACAGCGTCGAACTTTTAATCGTCGGTTTAGCGCCTGGCATGCGCGGGGCTAATCGCACAAGCCGCCCATTTACGGGCGATTATGCTGGTGACCTCCTATACGCAACACTGATAAAATATGGTTTTGCCACTGGTCAATATGATGCGCGCCCAGATGACAGTGTAAAGCTTCAAAAAACCGCGATTACAAATGCTGTACGCTGCGTACCGCCAGAAAACAAACCCGTCGGCGCTGAGATCAACACCTGCCGGAAATATCTCATTTCGACATTTGAGCATCTGCCCAATCTCAAAGCGATTGTCACGCTGGGCAAGATTTCGCACGACAGTACCGTCAGGACTTTAAATGCTAAAGTCTCTCAACATCCATTTGGGCATAACACGCCCACAAAGATCGATGATTATATGATATTCCCGAGCTATCATTGCTCGCGATACAACACCAATACCGGCCGTTTAACGACTGAAATGTTTGAAGATGTATTTGATAAAGTTAAGGCCTATATAAGCTCTTAAAAGCAAACTAGCCGTGCTCTTTCAGCAATTTCGCTTTCTGACGATTCCAATCGCGCGTCTTCTCACTTTGGCGTTTATCGTGAAGCTTCTTACCCTTACCGAGCGCAATTTCAATTTTTGCACGACCGCGATCGTTGAAATAAATCTTCAGCGGAACCAGCGTCATGCCCTCGCGATCAATTCCGTCGGACAATCGTTTAATTTCACGTGCTTTTAAAAGAAGCTTACGCTTACGCCTTGGTTCGTGGTTAAAGCGGTTTCCTTGAAGATATTCAGGCACATAAGAATTGATCAGCCAGATCTCGCCCTCTTCAAAGGACGCATAGGATTCGGCAATATTCGCCTTTCCTTCCCGAAGTGACTTCACCTCGGTTCCGGTCAGCATAAGACCTGCCTCCAAAATTTCGAGAAGCTCGTAATTGTAACGAGCTTTTCGATTTTCAGCGACAATCTTGCGATTGGGATCAGCTTTTTTCTTTTTTGCAGCCATACCAGCTCTAGATTAATCCAAGCCCTGCCATCGCGTCATCAATCGCATCAGCAGTTGATTGCGAAACAGGCAATAATGGGGATCGAACAACTGTGCTCATGCGGCCAAGTTTTGACAATCCATATTTTGAACCGCTCACACCTGGCTCCAAGAAAATCGCATCATGCAACGGCATTAAACGATCCTGCAATTTCAACGCATTTGCATAATCACCGGCTAATGTGAGCTCTTGAAATTCAGCACATAATTTTGGCGCAACATTGGCAGTTACAGAAATACAGCCAACACCACCATGGGCGTTGAACCCAAGAGCCGTTGCATCTTCGCCAGACAATTGGACAAAATCTTCACCACACGCCAAACGTTGCTGGCTTACGCGTTGGATCTGACCAGTTGCGTCTTTCACGCCAACGATATTATCAAAGTCCTTGACCAAGGCGGCCATAGTATCGACCGACATATCAACGATTGAACGACCTGGAATATTATAAATAATAATCGGCAGACTTGTTGCCTCCGCGATCTTTTTAAAATGCAGATAAAGCCCGTCTTGCGTTGGTTTGTTATAGTAAGGTGTAACCACCAAAACAGCGTCAGCATTGACCGATTGCGCATGCTGGGCAAGTTCAACAGCTTCTATGGTATTGTTAGAGCCCGCACCTGCAATAACTGGCACACGTTTATCAGTCACTTCCACACAGATTTCAACGACACGTTTGTGTTCTTCATGGCTCAAAGTTGGAGACTCGCCAGTTGTACCCACTGGTACAACACCCTTACTGCCCTCTGTAATCACCCAATCAACATGTTTGGCAAAACCCGTCTCATCTAGGCTACCATCATCATTAAAAGGCGTTACAAGCGCCGGCATAGAACCACTAAACATAATCTTCTCCAAAACCCCAATTCACGGGTCCAAAATTCATTGCGCGATTTGCGCAATTCCGCGGCACCATAATGCCGAGTTTTGCTGCTAGCAAGCAAAACAATTCAAGAATTTAACGAATGTGGCATGTGGTGATTATAATTTGGTCAATATTTTCAAATTTAACTCTCCAAATAAGGATTTGTTAAGATTTGTTTCACCGCTTGGTAATACTATCGACCAAATTTATGATATTATGTCCCCGAAAAACGTTTGGAAAAGACATGAAACACCCTATTCTGACGACGTTTGCTTCAGTTATCGCTTTGGCCACTGCTACGGTTGCAACAGCTAACCCTGTGCCGCCTGCTGATGTTCCAATCCCAGCCTTGCGATATGTGCCAGATCAACAAGCCACAACACCGACACCACCAGTCGCGCAAAAACCAAACGTAGCAACAGAACAAATCACAGGCGCAGTGATCCGCGCCTCAGCCGTTTCACCAATTAGTGGGTCATTAAAATCAGGGCTTGATGCGCTTGATAATAAAGATCAACAACGCGCCCGCGCTATCCGCAACGGCATGGCAAAAAATTCTCAAGATCGCCGGATTTTAACATGGGCAATTGCACAATCTGGTTTGAAGGGCCTACCATCTTCCGAAATTGCACAAGCTTCCGCTGAACTTAAATCATGGCCTGGTATCAGCAATCTCCGCTATCGCTGGGAACGCGCAGTTTACAACGAAAATCCACCAGCCAATTCAGTAATTGCCGCATTTGGAAATCTCAAACCAAAAACGGCAGAAGGCGCGATTGTGCTCACGCGCGCACTGCTCAATTCTGGTCGCAAGAAAAATGCACGCGCTATTTTATTACCTTTCTGGCACAATGAGAGAATGGATAAAAATGATGAAAGTCAGATGCTTAAGGAATTTTCATCACTCCTAACCAAGGCCGACCACAAGCGCCGGATGGATATGCTTTTATATCGTGATCGCGTAACGCAAGCCAAACGAATTTCTGAACTTGCTGGCGCTCAGTCCTTATACAATGCGCGCGCAGCGACGATCCGCAAGCAAGCAAGCGCAGATAAGTTGATCAAGGCTGTGCATCGCAGCTGGCATAAAGATCCAAGCTACCTATTTACGAAAATTGAGCGCGCGCGCCGCACCGAACGCTGGTCGGAAGCTGTTAAACTGATCAGCAAAGCGCCCAAGAACAAAGACGTGCTGGTGAATTCCGGCGAATGGTGGGTTGAACAGCGCATCATCAGCCGCAAGATGTTTGAACATGGAAAAGCCAGCACAGCCTATAAAATTGCAGCTAATCACTCGGCAACGAGTGCGCGTGATGTTGTTGAAGCTGAATTCCATGCGGGCTTTTATGCATTGCGCGGCTTGAACAAGCCGCAAACTGCGTCAAAACACTTTGCCAATATCTTAAAAGCATCAACGACACCTCTATCAGCGTCTCGCGCATATTATTGGTTGGGACGTGCAGCACAAGCCGGGGGACCGGGTAATGCGCGTGAATATTACGCAAAGGCTGCAAGCTACCCAAGCACCTATTACGGTCAATTAGCAGGCGCGCGCATCAATATCAAAAAGCTCAATGTGAAATATCCCAAACCATCAAGCGCAGCGCGCAGGAATTTTGCCAATCGTGAAGCTGTTCAGGCCATCAAAAAGCTTGAAGCCAACGGCCACGCTTGGCGTTCAGATCGCATGTATCGTGCTTTAGCACAAGAACTCACTGATCCGGGCGAATTGGCAATTTTAGCATCCATGGCTGAAAAGCGTGGCAATTACCAATTAGCCTTGCAAGTTGGCAAGCTTTCATATGCCAGAGGATTAGATGTTGCAGCGCTCGCATTCCCCCTTGGTGCGATCCCCAAAAGCGCGATTATCAAAGGCACTGGTAAAGCTCTTGCCTATTCAATTGCCCGTCAAGAAAGCACCTTTAACAAGGCGGCGATCTCACCTGCAGACGCGCGTGGATTGCTTCAGCTATTGCCATCAACAGCCAAGCGCGTGGCCAAAACATACGGCGTGAAATATTCAAAATCTCGTTTGACAACAGATGCTGGCATGAACGCTAAATTGGGCGCTTTGTTCCTCAATGAACAGATCACCAATTTCAACGGTTCCTATATCATGACATTTATCGGCTATAACGCCGGCCCGCGCCGCGTGCCACAATGGATTGAACGTTTTGGTGATCCTCGCGGCAAAAATATCGACCATGTCGTGGATTGGGTTGAGATGATTCCATTCACGGAAACACGCAATTACGTGCAACGCGTTATGGAAAACTATCAGGTTTATAAAACCAGATTGGGCCAAAGCGCAGACATCGAAAAAGATTTACGCTTCGGACGCAGCTAAACTAAAAAATTTGATTGACCTATTCGCGGCTTAAGCGAATATGGTCACTATGTATAAAGAACATTATTATCAGACCGATGATGGGCTCACGCTCTATCTTCGCGATTACCAAGCCAAAAACTGGTCTCATGAAACATTGCCGGTCATATGTTTGCCCGGCCTGTCTCGCAATTCCCGAGATTTTGATAAAATTGCCTCGGCACTAAGTCACCAATTTGACCAAAATTTCCGCGTCATTACGCTCGATTATCGGGGCCGCGGCAATTCTGAGTGGGATGACAATAAGAAGAATTACAACATCATCCGCGAGGCACAGGATGTGTTAATCGCCATGGATTTCTTGGGCATCCCAAAGGCCCATTTTATTGGTACTTCACGCGGAGGATTGATCCTTCACATCCTTGCAACCATGAAACTTGATGCGCTTGCGTCCGCCATCTTCAACGATGTCGGCCCAAAAATTGAATTAAAGGGCCTGTTGGAAATCCAAGATTATCTGTCAACAGCGCGCCTGCCCCGCAATTGGGATGATGCAGCTTATCTTCAAAAAGTGGTGCACTCTAAAGAATTCACAGAGCTCACGGATGAAGATTGGCGTGATATGGCCCGCGAGATCTATATCGAAAAAGAAGGGGTGATTAAGCCCGACTTTGATACAGCGGTCGTAGACAGTATCAAAACGCTGGATAAGACAACAGAACTCCCCACCATGTGGGATCAATTTGCGCTGTTAAACGACATTCCAGTCATGACCATACGCGGTGAAAACTCAACTTTATTTTCTAATGAGACCTTGCAAGAAATGGATAAACGTCATCCACTGCACACTTCTATCACCGTTGTTAATCAAGGCCATCCACCTTTGTTGCAATCCGGTGACCTGCCGCGGCAAATCTATAACTTTCTCAAATCTGTATAAAAAAGCCCGCAAGACCTGCGGGCTTAAATTGTTCTATTACTGAATATCTCGCTTGAGACTTATGAAGATGATGGAACATCACCTTTTGAAGCACGTTTTGAGAATTCAGTTGTACCACCTTTTGCCAAAATCTTGGCTTGTGATACCCATTCATCACGCTCAATTCGGCCCTTAAATGATAGCTTTTCGTCAAAGTCGGCAATATCAGCTTTCTTCCATGCAGCAATCTGCGAATATTGAGTAATGCCTTCTTTGGCCAGCTTCGTTTCAATCAGCTTGCCCACGCCTTTGATCAACTTCAAATCATCGGGCTTGGCCGGAGCTGCTTTTTTAGCTGCTGGCTTTTTAGCAGCTGGTTTCTTAGCTGCTGCTTTTTTAGCGGCTGGTGCTTTCGCAGCAGCAGCTTTCGGTGCAGCCGCTTTCTTTGAGCCAGCGCCTGCAGCTGATGCAGGTTTTTTCGCAGCAGCTTCTTTTGCAAGAGCTTTGGCCTGCGGCACCCACTCCTCGCGCTCAATCCGTCCTTTAAAGTTTAGCTTCTCATCAAAGGCTGCAATGTCCGCTTTTTTCCAAGCAGCAACTTGTGCAAATGTTGTGATGCCTTCTTCATTCAGACGCGTTTCATTTAGTTTGCCGACACCTTTGATCAGTTTTAGATCATCTGGAGCCGAAGCTGCAGCGGCAGCCGGTTTTTTCGCAGCAGGCTTCTTAGCAGCCGGCTTTTTCGCGGCAGGTTTCTTAGCGGCAGGCTTGGATGCAGCCGCTTTCTTAGTAGTCGCTGCAGCTTTCTTAGCCGTTGTTGTTTTCTT
>JAHDFS010000208.1 GCA_020628035.1 Rhizobiaceae bacterium | reverse complement strand
CAGAGCCAGAGCCAGAGCCAGAGCCAGAGCCAGAGCCAGAGCCAGAGAAAACTGCGTCAGCGCAGGTCGAAGATCAAGCAAAAACGGATGATCCATCCGAAAAAACTGATTCTGAACCCAGCAAGAAAGTTGCTGTGTCTGACACTGTGTCTGAAGTCGAGACAACGCAAGAACCTGAAACAAGTGAGCAGCCAGAAGAGCCGAAGCTCAGTTGGTTCAAACGCCTGCGCGAGGGTTTGTCGCGCACATCAAATCAGCTCTCTGAGCAGATCACAGGAATTTTCACCAAGCGGAAGCTGGATGAAGATACTTTGCAGGATCTGGAAGATGTGCTGATCCAATCTGATCTTGGGCTAGAAACGGCGATCCGCATTACCGATACGCTTGCTTCCACCCGCTATGGTAAGGATGTTAGCACAGAGGATGTAACCGCCATCATGGCCTCTGAGATTGAGAAGGTTTTGTCACCGGTCGCCATGCCTCTTGAGCTTGATCTATCGCACAAGCCGCATGTGATTTTGGTGGTTGGCGTTAATGGCACCGGCAAGACAACAACGATAGGCAAATTGGCTGCAAAGCTTACCGATGGTGGTTTAAGCGTCATGCTCGCAGCCGGTGATACATTCCGTGCCGCAGCGATTGAACAACTTCATATTTGGGGTGAGCGCACCAATTCACCTGTTGTTTCGTCCAAACTGGGTGCGGATGCTGCTGGCTTAGCTTTTGATGCCTTTGAGCAGGCAAAAGCTGCAGGCTCGGATGTCTTGATCATCGACACAGCCGGGCGATTGCAAAACAAGGCTGAATTGATGGACGAACTTGAAAAAATCGTTCGCGTTCTTGGCAAACAAGATCCGGAAGCGCCGCATACTGTCTTGCAAACACTGGATGCAACGACCGGTCAAAACGCATTGAGCCAGGTTGAAATTTTCCGCAATGTTGCAGGCGTCAATGGTCTTGTTATGACCAAACTTGATGGTACCGCACGTGGCGGTATTTTGGTGTCCATCTCTGCCAAACATAAACTTCCGGTTTATTTTGTCGGTGTCGGCGAAGGCGTGGATGATCTTGAACCATTTGAAGCGCATGAATTTGCGCAAGCACTCGCCAATAGCGGCGCTGACGAACAATAATCGACTAGAGAAAAGAAAAACCGCCACTTCAAGAAGTGACGGTTTTTAAGTACCGGTGGGAGACCGGATTTTATCCGCATGAATGGTCGAAAAACATGCGAAGCGCTCCGAGTGTCTTTTTGCAGGGTGACAATGGAGCAACAAATAAAGAAGAGGGGGACTTTATTTGTTAAACTGATATACGGTCACAATCCGTATATGGATCATGTGATCAGATTATTTATTTGAAAAAATCTGAATCCGGTCCTCGCACGTAGAGTTGATAAAGGCATGACTTGTAATCACCGCCTTTTCATCATATCTGCAGAAGAGCTAATTGAACAAATATTGGAACACTTTATGAGTGACACACAAATCAGTGAGAAACCACCTATCAACCCAGTGCTCAAAATGTCGCTGGAGCTGGGACCACTTGTGGTGTTCTTTTTCGCCAATTCACGTGGTGAATGGTTGGCTGAAAGATTTCCAGCACTCGCTGAGCTCGGAGGTCCTATTTTCATTGCAACAGCCCTGTTTATGGCCGCAACGAGCATTTCACTTGCTGTTTCATGGGTGCTAACGCGCACCATTCCAATTATGCCACTTATAACCGGCGTTATTGTTCTTATTTTCGGCGCACTCACACTCTGGCTGCAAGATGAGACCTTCATCAAGATGAAGCCAACTATTGTGAATACGCTATTTGGCTCGACGCTTTTAATCGGTTACCTCTTTGGTAAATCCTTTTTGCGTTATGCATTTGATGCAGCGTTTAACTTAGATGATGAAGGCTGGAAGAAGCTCACCATTCGTTGGGGCATTTTCTTTTTCTTCCTGGCAGCGATTAACGAAATTGTTTGGCGTAACTTTTCGACCGATTTCTGGGTGGCGTTTAAAGTCTGGGGTGTCATGCCAATCAGCATGATCTTTATGGTCTTCCAGATGCGCGTTGTTATGCAGCATTCATTGGATAATGATACCGACGACGTGAAGGCCTAAATTCGACTCATTACGCCACAATTATCTTTCGGCTTTTGCGAATAGCAATCGTGTTGAGCAGTGTCGCGATCAACATATAAATTGCGATCCAGAGCATCTGGTCCTCAAACGAAATGCCAATATCAATCAACCATCCGGTGAGACCCGGGCCAATGGCTGACCCCAGCACCATGGCAACAGCTGCCATCGCTTTGATCGAACCTAGATATTGCGTGCCGAAATATTCCGCCCAAAAAGCAGCTGATAAGGTTGATTGAAGTCCTGCAGTAATCGCCATAATAGATATTGCGATCGCAGCCCCAAATAAGCTGTCGACATACCAAAACAAAATGAAGCTCACGGCATAGGGAAAAACATAAAACTGCATCAAGCGACCCGACTTGAACCGATCAATAACCCAGCCAGACGTCATGGTGACAAGAACTGATAATCCCGTCAATAACGGAAATAGCGACACAAGTTGCAGGTGCGTCCAACCTTTAAATTCTGCAAAATGCACCTGGTGGAAAAAGAAGGATGTTCCAAAAATCGCGGGGCCCACATAGGCTGGCAATATAAGCCAAAACAGCCAATGTTTGAAAACTTCATTTCGCGTCCAATGTCGATCCTGCATTCCCGTTGAATTGTTCTCCTTCGCAACTGCTTGCGGTGTGCGTTCTCTCAACAAAAGGACATAAAACAACGGCGCAGCGCAGAGAGCGATCACCGCCGCAATCACCCAGGATTGTCGCCATCCGATCATGGTGGAAAGCGCAACAAAGGATAAGGGCAATATGGCCTGTCCAAAAGCAAATCCGAGCGCTGCAAAGGCCAAGGCGCGTCCACGCGTTGCAACAAACCAGCGCGCCATAGCAACCATCGAAATATGCGAGGACATTCCTTGACCAAACAAGCGCAAAGCAAAAACTGCAAAGATTAACAAAAACGCAGAGGGAATTACGGACATAAACAAACATGCAAGCGCTAGACACAACATCACGATGACGCTTAACGTGCGCGCTCTAAATATATCCGTCAGCCCGCCAACAAAAAACATGGTGAAGGCTGAGATCAATGTTCCGATCATATAGATGCCGCCCCACTCACCATGGGTCAACGA
>JAHDFS010000055.1 GCA_020628035.1 Rhizobiaceae bacterium | reverse complement strand
AAAGCGGAAGAAATAAGTAGGAGGCTGGCACGATGACCCGTGCCGGATCTCGTTAGGGCTGCTTCCTTCCGGACCTGACCCGGTTGGCGAGTGGCTCGTCCACCACCAACCTCCCGAGGTCTATATCGTCTTTTGCGCGGTAAATTGCAAGACACTATTTTTACTCAGATTGCGCCTTTGAGCTATTTTTCATCACTCGGAACGGTTATAGATTGACGAAACAGAAGAAAATCATCCCTTAAGGTCCTTATGTCGCCCTCCATTTTTGAAACCAGCGCTCCGCATGATGAGCCCAGTCGATTAACTGCTTTTGCCATCAATACACTTGATCGACGGTCTGAACATCGCACCGAAGGCGACTTGCAAGAAGCGCTTAGCAAGTCCGACACACTGTTTTTCGCGTTTTCAAAAGGCAATGCGCTGGTCAAGCAGGGACGCTCATTGCTGACTTTGAAGGATATTGAACAATTCGAACCTGATTTCGATAATGCTGCGATTATCGGTTGGACGAATGAGGGATCCGCACGGGTCACAGTTTCGATAAAGCTGGACGAAGAGCAATTAAAAGAAGGCGATCAATTGCTCAACCCCCGCAGTATTTATTCAAATAATTTGCTCACAGGTGATTTGCTTGGTCAGCTCGCGCAAGCAGCCAGTATCAATGCATGGATCAATTCGACGCTTTTCTGTGGGGTTTGCGGACATAAAACAAAGCCGCGCGCAGGTGGTTATAATCGCCAATGTACGGGGTGCGAAAAACTGCATTTCCCCCGCACGGATCCTGTTGTCATTATGCTGATTATCGATGAGAAAAATGATCGATGTTTAATGGGTCGCAGCCCGCATTTTGCCACGCAGATGTATTCAACACTTGCAGGTTTTGTTGAACCTGGTGAGACAATTGAAGATGCGGTGCGCCGTGAAACGTTTGAAGAATCTGGAATTAAAGTCGGGCGCGTTCGTTATCATGCCAGCCAGCCATGGCCCATGCCACATACTTTGATGATCGGCTGTATCGCCGAAGCTTTAACAACAGAGATTGATTATGACAGCGAGGAATTGGAGGATTGCCGATGGTTCTCGCGCGAGGAAGTGGCTGAACGCCTTAAACATAGCGAAGGCGAGGATCGATTATCCCCGCCTAAAGGTGCGATTGCCCATCGGTTGCTGCAAGATTGGCTCGACTGGACTTAACGCTTAAGTCCGAGATGGATGGCCTTTGTAAACGCCCAAAATATTCACATATTCTGAGAAATAATCGAGTTCTGAAAGCGCACGCTTGACTGAAATATCGTCCGGATGACCTTGAATATCCGCGTAAAACTGTGTGGCAACAAACGTACCACCAATCTGATAGGATTCCAGTTTCGTCATGTTAATGCCATTGGTCGCAAATCCGCCCATGCATTTATAAAGCGCTGCCGGAAGGTTGCGCACGCGGAATACAAAAGTGGTCACCCAAATTTCATCATCGGATGTGCGTTTCGGCGAGGTTGCCTCACGCGATAGCACCACAAAGCGTGTGATGTTATTCTCATGATCTTCGACATCTTCTTCCATGATCTCAAGACCATAAAGATCAGCTGCCAATCTTGGCGACAGCGCCGCCATGGATTTATCTTTCGCTTCTGATACTTGACGGGCGGCACCTGCCGTATCGCCTGCCACAATCGCACGCCATCCATTCTCGCGCACAATATTGCGACATTGGCCGATTGCATGCACGTGGGAGTGAACTGTTTTAATGTCTTCTTTTTTCGTGCCAGGTAGCACCATTAATTGAAAACGAATTGGCATGAAATATTCGCCAATGATGTGCAAATTTGATTCCGGCAATAAATGATGAATATCCGCAACACGACCCGCAATGGTATTTTCAATCGGGATCATGGCCAAATCGGCTTTACCGGATACCAGAGCATTAAACGCATCTTCAAAGGTTGGGCATGGCAATGGCTCCATATCGGGGAACATATCCCGACACGCCATGTCAGAATTTGCGCCAAATTCACCTTGGAAAGAAATACGATTTGTTGGATTTGCCATGTTACGAATACCAAATTTAAAGTTTCGGGTCGTTTTAACACCGTCAAATGGCAAGTCAACGATTTCTCTTGGGTGAATCTTTAGTGGAAAGAAGCCTGAATTCTCTAGAATCGGAAAAAAAAGCCAAAGGTGTCAAAAAGTCTCAGCATTATGCGTCGAATCAGTATTGCAAGATGGGCGTAAAACAAATAGGTTCCGCGAAAATTGGTCCGCCCGAATCGTAGGGCACAAGAATAGGAAGCGGAGCAAAACGTATGAATTCCTCTCAATTTAACATGATCTCTAGCGCCTTTTTGGGCACAGTGTTCGTAGTGTTAACAATCAGTTTTTTGTCAGAGGCGCTCTACCACACAGAAGCTCCTGAGCAAGAAGGTTTTGTGATCGAAGTTGCTGAAGGTAGCGCAGCTCCATCTGGTGGCGATGCTGCCGAAGAAGCTATTCCTGATATTGGACCCCTTTTGGCCAGTGCTGATGTTGCTGCCGGCGAAAAAGTTTTCAAGAAATGTGCTGCATGTCACACAATTGAAGATGGTGGCGCAAACAAAGTTGGTCCAGGTCTTTGGAACATCATTGGTCACCCAGTTGGCGCAAAAGATGGCTTCGGCTATTCAGCTGCTATGACAGAATATGCCGCTGGTGGCACAACTTGGGATTATGAGAACCTCAACAAGTTCTTCCTAAAGCCAAAAGCTTACATTAAAGGCACAGCCATGGGCTTTGCGGGCTTGAAAAAAGAGAAAGATCGCGCGGACCTGATCGCTTATATGCGTACATTCTCACCAAGCCCTGTTGCACTACCTGAGTAAGGTTGGCTTGAAATCTGATTTTCAGATTTAACGCATTTTATAAAACCGGCTGACTTGATTGTCCGCCGGTTTTTCATTGCCTGAAACTGTCAACTAAGACCCGTTATTGACCAAACCGTTGCGCATCTTTGAGATATTCAAGCTCTTCAGGTGTGCTTTGACGCCCAAGACATGCGTTACGATGCGGGTAACGACCATATGTTTCAATAATGTCATGGTGGTCCTGCGCGTATTTGAAAATTTCATCACTAAAAACTCTGAACACCACAAGCGATTGTTTTTGAACCTTTATGTCTTCTGAATGCATAAGCGGCATATAGGTAAATTGCTTGTGCGGATCATCCATGTCTTTATCCCAGCCCTGCTCGATGATGTGTTGCGACAATGAGAGCGCCAAGTGATCGTAGGCAAAGGCCTGGGCCTGACCTCGGAAAATATTACGAGTGAACTGATCAAAACAAAGGATCGCGGCCAGCGACTTGTCCGCAGATAATTTCGTGCCTTCTGGCAATTCATCTGCGAGTGATAGGACCAAGTCTTTAAATCGAGTTTTGATTAATTCATCACCTTCTGGCGTTGAAATAAACCAATCTTTGGGTGTGAGTTCTTGGAACCAGAAATTTAAAACTTCGCTATGCCAGTTTTCCCAATCCATGCGACACCTCCAATATGACAAAAAATTCATGTGACTTTTACGGTGGTTTCAGCTTATCCTGTATTTGGAAATTCGCAATAAAAAGGTAGACTTAGATGATCAATCGCCTGACAAAAACGGCACTTATTTCTCTCAGCTTAATTGTAAGCACACAGATAACAATTGCAGATGATAAAGTTTGGCGACATGGCGCTTCCGCAGTAGGCGAATTAAAATACCCCAAAGGTTTCACCCATTTTGACTACGTTAATCCGGATGCGCCCAAAGGCGGTGAGCTCAATCTGGCCGCATCCATTACATTCGACACGCTAAATCCAGCCTTAGCAAAAGGTGATTTAGGTGCAGGGTTAGATCCCGTGGCGCGTAGCCAATGGTTGTTTGAAACACTTTTGACCACCTCTGAAGATGAAATCTCGTCTGAATATGGATTATTGGCAGAAGAATTTTGGTATCCAGAGGATTATTCTTCGGTGACCTATAGACTGCGCCCTGAGGCAAAATGGCATGATGGCATGCCGGTCACACCCGAAGATGTGATTTTCTCCTATGAAAGCTTCATCAAACATGATCCTCAACGCGAAAACTATTACAAACATGTCGAAAAGGCAGAAAAAACCGGTCCGCGCGAGGTAACATTTACCTTTGATGAAGTTGGCAATCAGGAATTGCCGCAAATTGTCGGTCAACTCATGGTCATGCCAAAGCATTGGTGGGAAGGAACAGACAAAGACGGAAAACAGCGCGATATATCTGCCACCACCTTGGAAGCACCGCTTGGCTCAGGTCCCTACCGCATTTCAGACGTAAACCCAGGTTCCAGCATTACCTATGAGCGCGTTGATAATTATTGGGGCGAAAACTTAAACGTCAATGTTGGGCGTTATAACTTTGATAAAATCAAATATAACTATTTCGCCGATCGCAATGTGATGTTTGAGGCCTTTAAGGCGGATGAAATTGACTTTTGGTCTGAAAATGAAGCCAAACGTTGGGCAACGGGTTATGATTTCCCAGCCTTTAACGATGGTAAAGTCAAACGCGAAATCCTTTCAAACGCCTATCGCAGTTCTGGCGTAATGATCGGCTTTATGCCCAATCAACGTCGCGAAAAGTTTCAAGATATGAATGTGCGTAAAGCGCTTAATCTTGCCTATGATTTTGAAGAACAAAATCGCACTTTGTTCTTTGGCGCCTATCAACGTATCAATAGTTACTTCTTCGGATCAGAATTGGCATCATCTGGTTTGCCAACCGGACGTGAATTGGAAATTTTGGAAGAATTGCGTGGTGAGATCCCTGAAAGCGTCTTTACAACTGAATATACCAATCCTGTTGGCGGCACACCGCAGAAATCGCGCGGGAATTTGCGTGAAGCGGTTAAGCTTTTAAGAGAAGCAGGCTATGAGATCCAATCCGGTAAACTCATCAACAAAGAGACCAACGAGCAACTCGCGATCGAGATTTTATTGGGTTCACCCATTATCGAAAAAGTGGCACTTCCTTACGCTCAGGCGCTGAAGAAAATCGGCATTGATGCAAGTGTGCGTGTTGTTGACCAATCACAATATACAAATCGCGTTCGTTCTCGCGATTACGACATGATTTACAGCGGCTGGGGTCAATCATTGCGTCCAGGCAATGAACAATTAAGCTATTGGGGTTCACGCTCTGTCGATCAGAATGGCTCGCAGAACTATATGGGCGTTTCTGATCCGGCCATCGACAAGCTGATCGATCAGATTATTTTCTCAGAAAACCGCGACGAATTAATCGCTGTGACCAAGGCGATGGACCGTGTTTTGCTTGCAAACCACTTTATTGTCCCGACTTATACATTGCGCGCATCGCGTATCGCATATTGGGATAGATTTACCCATCCTGAGGAATTACCGACCTATTCTATAGGTTTTCCCGATGTTTGGTGGTCAAAATCAGCGAATTAGGCTTGCTTTCAATGTCGTTTCGGATTCCAAATTGCTTATGAGCGAATCAGTGATTATTCGACATAAGACCTCAAAAGGTCACGGGGAAACAGGCTCGTCTAAACCAATTTGGAATATGTGCTAATGGGAGCATATATCCTCAGGCGCCTTTTGCTCATCATCCCTACCATTCTTGGTATTATGGCGATTTCCTTTGCCGTTGTGCAATTTGCGCCGGGCGGCCCTGTTGAACAAGTTATCGCTGAACTCACCGGGCAAGGGGATTCCACCACAGAACGCCTCACCGGTGGCGGTGATAATTTAGGGGTTGATGAAGGATTAGACGGCGAGTTTTCGGCCAAATATCGCGGCGCGCAGGGTCTTGATCCTGAATTTATTGCACAGCTGGAAAAGCAGTTTGGTTTCGATAAGCCGGCACTGCAACGCTTTGGCATTATGCTATGGAATTACGTCAGGTTTGATTTTGGGGAAAGCTATTTCCGGGACATAACTGTCATTGATCTGATCGTTGAAAAGATGCCCGTATCAATCTCACTCGGTTTTTGGATTCTGATCCTTTCCTATATCATCTCAATTCCATTGGGGATCAAAAAAGCAGTCAGCGATGGCTCGCGCTTTGATGTTTGGACATCGGGCATTATCATTGTTGCCTATGCGGTTCCCGGCTTCTTGTTCGGTATCTTGTTAATCGTGGTTTTTGCTGGTGGCTCATTTTTAGATTGGTTCCCTTTACGCGGATTGGTATCGGAAAATTTTGATGAACTTAATTGGTTTGAAAAAATAATTGACTACTTCTGGCATCTAACACTGCCATTGATCGCACTATCCCTCGCTGCTTTTGCGACCACAACACTTTTGACTAAAAACTCTTTTATCGATGAAATTGGCAAACAATATGTGGTCACAGCGCGCGCCAAAGGACTTGCTGAGCGCCAGGTGCTTTATAAGCATGTTTTCCGCAATGCGATGCTGATCATCATTGCTGGCTTCCCGGGCGCGTTTATCACCGCGTTTTTCTCCGGTTCGCTATTGATTGAGACCATTTTCTCACTTGATGGTTTGGGTCGACTTGGGTTTGAGAGCATCGTTAAACGAGATTATCCTGTGGTTTTTGCAACGCTTTATATTTTCTCGCTGATGGGTCTTTTGATTGGCCTGCTATCTGATCTTGTTTACACCTGGGTTGATCCACGGATTGATTTTGAGCGGAGGGATGTCTAATGGATATGCCACAAGCTCAAGGCGCAGACTATACAAATCCAAAGCGTTCTTTCTTGTCGCCCATTAATCAACGCAGATGGCAGAATTTTAAAGCCAATCGACGGGGATATTGGTCACTTTGGATTTTCCTAGTTCTGTTTATCCTCAGTATCTTTGCTGAATTTGTTGCCAATGATAAACCGATCATTGCATCCTATAAGGGGGAACTACTCGCCCCGGTTTTGGTAGATTATCCTGAAGAAAAATTTGGTGGTTTCTTAGCGCAAACTGATTATCGCGATCCATTTATCGCTGAGGAAATCAACGCCAATGGCTGGATGATCTGGCCGCCTATTCGTTATTCTTTTGATACAGCCAATTCGTTTATTCCGCATTCCGCGCCAACCGCACCATTTTGGTCAATGGAAGATGGTCTGGCGTGTTCAGCTTATCCAAATCAAGGTGAAGATGTTGATTGTAATACGGGTAATCTCAATTGGCTTGGCACTGATGATCAAGCCCGCGATGTGATGGCGAGGCTGATTTACGGCTTTCGTATTTCGGTATTGTTTGGCTTAATTCTCACCATTTTCTCCGCCTTAATCGGGATTGCAGCAGGTGCGGTGCAAGGCTATTTCGGCGGCTGGACTGATCTGATCATGCAACGCTTTATCGAGATCTGGTCATCCATGCCGGTGCTTTACATTCTATTGATCATCGCGGCTGTGCTGCCACCTGGATTCTGGATATTGCTGTTCATCATGCTGTTATTTTCCTGGGTATCCTTTGTGGGTATTGTACGAGCAGAGTTTTTACGGGCGCGGAATTTTGAATATGTTAATGCAGCGCGCGCGCTTGGCGTTGGCAATACCACCATCATGTTCCGGCATTTGTTGCCCAATGCTATGGTCGCAACACTGACATTCCTGCCATTTATTTTGTCAGGTTCAATCACCACGCTGACATCGCTCGATTTTCTAGGCTTTGGTTTGCCGCCGGGTTCTCCGTCTTTGGGAGAACTCATTGCGCAAGGCAAACGCAATTTAGGCGCGCCATGGTTGGGTATCACCGCCTTTGTCGTGATCTCTTTAATGCTATCGCTGCTGATTTTCATTGGTGAAGCAACACGCGATGCGTTTGATCCAAGGAAGACGTTTAAATGAGTGGCTTGGATAAACTTTTGCAGGTGCGCGACTTATCGGTCGACTTTACCCAAAGCGGGCAAGTTACCCATGCGGTTAGAAACGTCTCCTTTGACATTCATAGGGGTGAAACCATTGCGCTTGTGGGCGAATCTGGTTCTGGCAAATCCGTCTCAGCCTTATCGGTTCTAAAACTTCTATCCTACCCGGCAGCAAGTCATCCCAACGGTGAGATTTTGTTTAAGGGACAAGATCTCATGCAGGCTAGCGAACGCGAGTTACGCGGCGTGCGCGGCAATGACATCACGATGATTTTCCAAGAGCCGATGACATCACTCAATCCGCTGCATAGCATTGAGCGGCAAATTGCTGAGATATTACATCTGCATCAAGTGTTAGACCCTAAAGAAGCGCAGAAAGGTGTTCTGGAGCTTTTAAAACAAGTTGGCATTCGCAATGCGGAGCAACGTTTAAGCGCTTATCCTCATGAATTATCGGGTGGGCAAAGGCAACGTGTAATGATCGCCATGGCGCTTGCCAACAGGCCGGAGCTCCTGATTGCCGATGAACCCACAACCGCACTTGATGTGACAGTGCAAGCACAAATTCTTGAGCTCCTCGCGGATCTTAAAAAACAACATGGCATGTCGATGTTGTTCATCACACATGATTTGGGCATCGTGCGCAAAATTGCCGACCGTGTTTGTGTGATGACCAATGGTGAGATAGTTGAAACCGGTCCGGTTGAGGAGATATTTGAGAACCCACAACACGAATATACCAAGCATTTATTGGCGGCTGAGCCGAAAGGTACGCCACCAAAAAGCTATCCGAGTGCGCCAATTGTGTTGGAAGGCAAAGATGTCAAAGTGTGGTTCCCAATCAAAACAGGATTTTTGCGTCGCGTTACGGATCACGTAAAAGCCGTTGATGGTATTGATCTGGTTCTGCGTGCGGGTCAAACGCTTGGAATTGTCGGCGAATCTGGATCCGGTAAAACCACGCTCGGACTTGCATTGTCGCGGATGATCTCGTCGGAAGGCAAAATTGCTTATATCGGCAAGAATATAGATAGCTATTCGTTTAAAGAAATGCGTGGCCTGCGAAATGAAATGCAGATCGTCTTTCAAGACCCCTATGGATCGCTGAGCCCCCGTATGTCGATTGCGCAGATCATTGGTGAGGGTTTGGCCATTCACGAACCGCAATTATCGCATGACGAGCGCGACAAACGCGTCGTCAAAGCGCTCGAAGAGGTTGGCCTTAGTCCAGAACTCAGATGGCGTTATCCGCACGAGTTTTCCGGCGGGCAAAGACAGCGTATTGCAATCGCGCGTGCCATGGTGCTCAAACCGAAATTTGTCATGCTGGACGAGCCCACTTCTGCGTTGGATATGAGCGTGCAGGCGCAAGTGGTTGACCTTTTGCGCGATTTGCAAAAGCGCTATGATTTGGCCTATTTGTTCATCAGCCACGATCTAAAAGTTGTTCGCGCGCTGGCCAATGATGTGATGGTGATGCAGCTGGGCAAAGTGGTGGAACAAGGCCCGTCTGAACAAATTTTTGATAATCCACAAACCGACTATACAAAAACGCTGATGTCAGCGGCTTTTGAGATCAAAGCGACAAGTGATTTAAGCGTAAATGAGTAACCAATCTTCCAAGGGTGCCATTTTGTTTTCGAGCACCACTTTTACCGAAAACGAATGGGTCTCGCGTATCAAAGCACTCGCACCGGACCGTGAGATTTTCACCGAACCGCATCCATCTGTGGAATATGCCTTTTTGTGGAAACACCCCCACGGACAACTTAAAGACCTGCCAAATTTGAAGGTCCTATTTTCGCTTGGCGCGGGTGTTGATCATATCTTATCAGACAAAGATATACCTAATCTTCCCATCGTTCGGGCGATCTCTGATAATTTGACCGCGCGTATGAGCGAATTTGTGATCTGGCACGTGCTTGATCATCATCGTCATGGTGCGTTTTATCGGCAAAATCAGCGTGATAATCACTGGAAAGATATTGGCTATCAACCTGCTGCGCATCAAATCAAAGTTGGCATTTTGGGTTTGGGTGAATTGGGGCGCGATGCGGCTTTAAAACTTAACAATATTGGTTTTGAAGTATCTGGTTGGTCGCAATCGCAGAAGCGCATTGAACATGTTACTTGTTATGCTGGTCGCGAAAATCTACCCAGCTTCCTAAGTGAGTTGGATATTGTGGTTTGCTTGTTGCCGCATACGCCTGAAACAGAAAATATCCTGGATAAAGAGCTCTTTTCGCATCTTAAGACATCTGGTCCTTTAGGCGCGCCATATCTGATAAATGCGGGACGTGGCGCACTGCAAAATGAAGATGATATTGTTGAGGCGATTAATGCCAGTATATTATCCGGCGCGAGTTTAGATGTATTTCAAGAAGAGCCTCTTGCAGCTGATCATCCGTTTTGGCAGATGCCCAATGTGACCGTGACACCGCATATCGCAGCGGATTCTGATCCTGATGCCTTGCTGTTAAAAATCATTGAGCAGATCGAGAACTTCGAAGCTGGCAAAGAATTGGTTGATTTAGTTGATTTAAAGCGCGGCTATTAAGGTCGACGACACGAAGTAGGTTTTCCGTAAAGCGGCTCAATGCGTTGAACAGCCTGTTTTAGTGGTTCTCGCGATACGCTCATAGAAAAACCGTTTGCGTGGATAATGGTTTCATTATCTTCGGCAATCGCGACATGGCCTTTCCAAAAGATGAGATCACCGCGCTGTAACCCGCTAAAATCTTCGCCTGGATCAGTTACGTCACCAATGGATGCGGCTTGCATATCTGAATCGCGCTTCACATAATTTCCAGCCATGAACATGGTGAGCTGCACCAAACCTGAGCAATCAATCCCAAAGGCTGAACATCCGCCCCAGCGATAGGGTGTTTCCAGCAATCGACCTGCATGATTGACAAAATCCGGTCCGCTGAAAGCTTTAAAATGGCGGCAATGACGCTCGACAATTGCCTGCCCATCGCGGGTCAATAAAAATCGTATGCCATTGCCTTCTGTTTCATCCACGATATCCAGCCGCGAGCCCATGGATAAACACGCCAATGGGCGTTTTTTCATATCAGCTTCTGGATATAAAAATGTGCGCGGATGATCGACAATGTGAGAGATTTTCTTAAATCCATAAGCAATCGCATCCACTGGGACATAGCCAACATAACTATCTTTGAGCAATTGGATCCACGCCCAGCCGTCTGCCACTTCATAAATGTTAATCTCTTCGCCAAACAACGCTTCCGTTTCAACACCTAGCTCTCTGTCTGGCGCGGAACGTAGGGTAATGGATGGAACACAGATGGTGCCAAGTTCGCCTTTTACAAAACGCGCAGCTTGCACTTTGCCTTGCAACCGCTCATCAGCTAAATCCGCTCGATAGACGTGAAGTCTCTTATCCAGTTCATCGCTCATTTTAATGTCCTTTAGCGCTCGACATTGCGCCCTTGCTCAATGATCAAATCGCCTAGCTTTTCGACAAAAAGCGCACCATCAACGGTTCGCTTGATAATAACATTTCTGCGATCTCGATCATCTCTGACCCTTTGGACAAATCCCAGCGATCCCATGGTGTCGAGCGCGCGCGTGATCACTGGTTTTGTCACATTAAGCGTCTTTGCTAACCCACGAACCGTGTGCGGAGGTGGTTGCAGATAAATTTCCAGCAAAATTGCCATCTGACGTAAGGTTAAATCCGGACCCTCTTTGCGAACTTGCTCGCGTGCAACTGTGTGCCACAATGCAAGAGCTTGATAGGGACGCATCTGAATTGACATCAGGATAACCTTTGTTCGTTTCGGATGCGTTATCTATACTATGGTTGCAGATGCATTGCAAATACCAGTTAAATGGCAGGGTATCGATCTTTTAAAACACGATAGAGCGAGCGAATGCCTTGCGCCTCGCCACCAACAGGCGCATGCGGCCGATCTTTTGGGTTCCAGCCATAAATATCGAAATGCACCCATGAAATTTCCGGATCTACGAAGCGCTTGAGGAAAAGCGCTGCCGTGATCGAACCTGCAAATCCACCCGAAGGTGCATTGGTTAAATCTGTGATCTTGGTCGTCACATCGGCCTCATAACCTTTATAAAGCGGCATGCGCCAAACGTGATCTGTTTCCTTTTGACCCGCATCATAAATGTCAGATGCTAAGGCTTCATCATCTGTGTAAAAAGGAGGTAAATCAGGACCAAGCGCAACACGCGCAGCGCCTGTCAGCGTTGCCATATCGATCATCAGTTCTGGTTTTTCTTCTGATGCTAAAGCCAAAGCATCGGCAAGCACCAAGCGACCCTCAGCATCGGTATTATCGATCTGAATGCTCAATCCTTTCCGACTTATAAGAATATCGCTGGGCCGGAAAGCACTTGCCGAGATTGAATTTTCAACGGCTGGGATCAAGACACGTAAATTCACCGATAAATTGGCGTCCATGATCATAAGCGCCAGCGCCAATACATTGGCGGCTCCCCCCATATCTTTTTTCATCAAGCTCATGGCAGAGCCAGGTTTGATATTAAGGCCGCCGGTGTCAAAACAAACACCTTTACCAACCAAAGTTACCTTTGGATCTGTCGATTTACCCCATTTCATTTCCAATAGGCGCGGTTCTTCCGCTGAAGCGCGGCCTACTGTGTGGATTAACGGGAAATTTTGCTCGAGCAGCGCATCGCCGAGTACCACATTAACGTCGGCATGATAATGATTGGCAAGCGTGCGAAACACACGCTCCAAAGCTTCTGGGCCCATATCATTGGTAGGAATATTGATCAGGTCTCGAGCGAGATAAACTCCTGATAACTGTCTTTGTAAATCAACAGAATCAACGGAATTATCCTGAACCAAATTGGGCTTTTGTTTGCTCGATTTCTTATAATAAGAGAACTGGTAGGCCCCCATGCCAAAACCTAGTAACAATTTTTCCATTGCAGTGGCAGGGCCCGCAAGCTGCCAATTGCCTTCCGGCAAAGATTTAGCCAATTTGCCGCTAACAAAAGGATTGTCGTCCGGGTTTTCACCAAGGCCAAGCAATGCGCCTGCAAGTTCACCGTCTTTACCTGGGATCAGGAGGAAACTACCTGATTTTGCATCAAACCCCGCAGAAATTGCCCATTTCTTTACATCTTGCGGCAGGTTATCCCCTTCAAACTGCGCAATTGTGACCGCCCAAATAGGCTTTGCATCTTCATTATCCGTTGAAAAAGGTAACACGCGGTTTTCGAGCAAAAATGCAGTCATGAAGGTCCTCACTAAAAATCAAACAGGTGCTGATCAAGAATCAGTTGTTAACCATCCGTTAGGGTTAACAGATTATTTATAACCTATCGAAGATGACAGGCAAACCTATTGCATTTCCTCTTCAAACCAAACGTTTAGCGCAAATTGGCGCATTGGAGCCCGTTATGACAAACCTTGCGAATACAAGATCTATGTATGGTAAGTTAAACCGTTTGTTAGCAATTTCAGTGATTGCGATCGGTGTTGCGGGCTGCGCCTCTAAGGGCAGCATTACAACAGGTTCCGTCTCTAGTTTTAACAAACCCTTGTCTCAAATGAATGCCAGCGAATTGGGAAGCGCGGCTAATACTGTCGGCGCACGATATTCGAAAAACCCAAAAGATGCTGCAACTGCTATGCAATATGCTTCAATTCTGCAAATGAATGGGCAAAGCAAACAATCGCTGGCGGTTATGCAACAAGCGGCTATCCACAATCCTGAGGATCGCACTGTGCTTGCTGCCTATGGCAAATCTTTAGCCAGTGCGGGACATCTAGAGCAAGCCTTGAGCACCATCCGTCGTGCGCAAACGCCTGATCAGCCAGATTGGAAGCTATTGTCAGCGGAAGGCGCTATCTTAGATCAGCTCGGCCAAACTGTGGAAGCACGACGCAAATATCGCGATGCACTTGATCGTCGACCAAATGAGCCGTCAATTTTATCCAATATCGGCATGTCATATCTGCTTGCAGGCGATTTACGAACTGCGGAAACTTACTTGCGCAATGCTGCCAATCAACCAACCGCAGACAGTCGCGTGCGTCAAAACCTTGCGCTAGTTATTGGTTTACAGGGCCGCTTTGAAGAAGCAGAGCGCGTTGCGCGCAATGAACTTTCAGGCCAGCAAGCTGAAGCAAATGTTGCTTATCTTAAACGTATGATCGCGCAGAACAATTCCTGGAAAAAGCTTAAAGACACCTAGGTTTGCCCGTTGGTTAAAATCCATAGGGAATTGTGTGTCGTTTATTTGGATCGATCTCAAGTTTGCGCTTGAGTGGCGGTACCGCACGCTGATGACAATCTGATCGGTCACATATCCGGCAAGAAATGCCAATCGGTTCAAAAGCTGCTTCACGATTGATATCCAAATCATCTGCATAAACCAAATCACCGGCATGGATAATCTCGCACCCCAAAGCCAATGCGTGACGCTGAACGGGTTTGCGATAGCCGCCTCGCCGCTTGGTCACAGCCGTTGATAAACATAAATAGCGAACACCATCTGGTGTTTCAGCAAGCTGGCGCAATATTTGATCCGGCGTTTCAAAGGCCCGATGGGCATTCCAAAGCGGGCAAGCTGAACCAAATCTGGCAAATTGAAGCTTGGTTGCGCTATGGCGTTTGGTGATATTACCGGCTTGATCAAGCCGTGCAAAGAAGAACGGGATGCCCTTAGCGCCAGGTCTCTGCAATGTACTTAAACGATGAGCAACCTGTTCAAGACTGGCACCAAAATAATCAGCCAGCATTTCAAGATCATGGCGATATTCGCGTGCAGTCTCTAAAAATGCGGAATATGGCAATGTGGCAGCGCCAGCAAAATAATTCGCCAATCCAATGCGGCAAATATCTTGCGCATCTTCTGATCTAAAATCAGCCTGAGCAATGATATCATCCATTACACCCTTATGTTCTAAAAGCGCGATTTGGTGAGCGATCTGGAACGTGTTTGTTGCGTGATTGGCCTGGCTATTCAGGCGGAGTATCCGCGCGCTTTCATCATAAGACCTAATCACACGATCATTATTCTCGCTATTAGACAATGACACATGCACACGATGCTTGCGCTCAATATGATCCGCAAAGGCGCGCAGGCTCTTTTGACCACGATGATCAAAACTGCCGGAAAGTTTTTCTGCAAGCATATCCAGTTCGTGCACGTAATTATCCAAGTAATGGAAGAAATCGCGTACTTCTTCATAAGGCGTTGGGTCGGTGAGTGCGCCACTGCGTTCAAGCGTGTCATCTAATTCTGCCAATTGTTCGCCTGCATGCCTAAGCGCCTGATGCATGGATAGAAACGCTTTGGCCACCGCCGGTACATTTTGTGAGACGAGCTTGAGATCCTGAACGCTTGGAGCTTCGCCACCAAATAGTGGATCGGCCAGCGCTTCGGCCATATCCGCCAACAAGCGATCACTGTCGTCTTCTGATAATGTGGTGATATCAACCGCAAATTTTTCTGCCAGCGCCAGCAAAACCGTCGCTGTGAGATGGCGTTGATTGTTTTCAATCTGATTGAGATAGCTTGTTGAAATGCCTAGCTGATCGGCGAAATGCGCCTGTGTCAGCTTATTCTCTTCGCGTATGGCCTTGATGTTTCGACCAACAAATAGTTTTCGTCCGCGCATGTTTGCAACTTTGCTAAAATGAATATGCAATATTTGCTAAACTGACTATGTTGCATTTTCAAGTCTTATTTTTCGCTGAAAGTGCTTTATAAGCATAGGCTAACAAAGGGGTTGATATGCAGCATATACTTGATGAACTTGAAAAACGCCGTGACGAAGCAAGGCTCGGCGGTGGCCAGCGCCGTATTGATGCGCAACATAAAAAGGGCAAATTGACTGCCCGTGAGCGGATTGACGTCCTGTTGGATGACGGCACATTTGAAGAATATGACATGTATAAGACCCATCGCTGCACCGATTTCGGCATGGGTGAAAGCCAACCGCCCGGTGATGGTGTTGTCACGGGTTGGGGCACGATCAATGGCCGCCCTGTTTATTTATATGCGCAGGATTTCACAGTTTTCGGTGGTTCTTTATCTGAAACTCATGCTGAAAAGATTTGTAAGATCATGGATCTTGCCATGCAAAATGGTGTGCCGGTGATCGGCCTTTGCGATTCAGGCGGTGCACGCATTCAAGAGGGTGTGGCCTCCCTTGGCGGCTATGCCGAAGTCTTTTGGCGCAATGCGCAGGCTTCAGGTGTTGTGCCACAGATTTCCGTCATTATGGGTCCTTGTGCAGGTGGCGCGGTTTATTCCCCCGCCATGACCGACTTCATCTTCATGGTCAAAGACACAAGCTATATGTTCGTGACCGGCCCTGATGTGGTAAAAACCGTGACGAATGAAATTGTCACGGCTGAAGAATTAGGTGGCGCGTCGACGCACACAAAGAAATCCTCCGTCGCAGATGGCGCTTTCGACAATGATGTCGAAGCGCTGCTGCAAATTCGCGAGTTTTACGATTTTCTACCCCTATCGAACCGGACGAATGCGCCAACACTTCCAACCCCGGATGAGATTGAGCGCGCTGAAGAATCACTTGATACTTTGGTGCCTGAAAATCCAAACATGCCCTATGACATGCGTGAGGTGATCGAAAAAGTTGCTGATGAAGGTAATTTCTATGAGCTGCAGAAGGATTTTGCCGGCAATATTCTCACGGGCTTTGTCCGCATTAATGGCGAAAGCATTGGCGTGATCGCCAATCAACCCATGGTGCTCGCGGGCTGTTTGGATATTGATTCATCGAAAAAAGCAGCGCGCTTCATTCGGTTTTGTAATGCCTTTAACATTCCGCTTCTCACCTTTGTTGACGTGCCGGGCTTCTTGCCCGGTGTCAGTCAGGAATATGGCGGCATTATCAAACATGGCGCGAAGCTATTATTTGCCTATGCGCAAGCGACCGTTCCAATGGTGACTGTCATTACCCGTAAAGCCTATGGCGGCGCGTATGACGTGATGGCATCCAAACATATTCGTGCTGATGTGAATTATGCTTGGCCGACAGCTGAGATTGCCGTGATGGGTGCCAAAGGTGCAACAGAAATATTATATCGCTCCGAGCTTGATGATCCAGATAAAATCGCAGCGCGCACGAAAGAATATGAGGATCGCTTTGCCAATCCGTTCATCGCTGCACAGCGCGGCTTTGTGGATGAAGTGATCATGCCGCGCAACACACGCCGTCGCGTCGCCCGCGCATTTGAAATGCTGAAAAATAAGGACGCCAATGAGCCTTATAAAAAGCATGACAACATGCCGCTTTAGGGGACTTTGATGCCTAAACTACCTTATATGCTTAAACATCGCGGGTTCCCCTCTCGTCTGCCGGGGACCGATTTTCAGTTCACCATTCGCCGCGCGGCTCCCGTTGCAACGAAGATCGAAAAGCGCGAACGTCACCCTGATCGCAAGAAGATTTTGAACGAAGCCGATACCAATTTTCTTGCCTGTTTATGGAAAGCCTTTGGCAATGAACCCTTTGAGCGCGGCAATTTGGATGCCGGCCGATTGGGAACCTTGTTTATGCGCGAGGTGATCCCCGCCGATGATGATTTCGACCCACAAGATTATGAAGCCATGTTGGTGATTAACGAGCCTGTCGCCCGTGCCAGTTTTCCAGAAAGTTTTGAAGAGGACAATTACAGATGATTACAAAAATCCTCGTTGCCAATCGCGGTGAGATCGCTTGCCGTGTATTTAAATCAGCTAAGAAAATGGGCATTGCGACCGTTGCGGTTTATTCAGATGCGGATAAAAACGCGCTCCATATTTCCATGGCAGATGAAGCTGTCCATATTGGCGCAGCACCAGCGGCTGAAAGCTATTTGATCATCGATAAAATTATCGCGGCTTGTAAAGAAACCGGCGCTAATGCTGTGCATCCCGGTTACGGTTTTTTATCCGAGCGGGCTGAATTTGCCGAGCGTTTGAAACAGGAAGGCATCGTCTTTATTGGCCCGCCGCAGGGTGCAATTGAAAAGATGGGCGATAAGATCACCTCAAAAAAGATCGCTGATGATGCAGGTGTATCGACAGTTCCTGGTTATATGGGGCTGATTGATGATGCAGAACATGCGGTAACGATTTCAAGCGAAATCGGTTATCCTGTGATGATCAAAGCCTCAGCCGGTGGTGGTGGTAAAGGCATGCGCATTGCCTGGAATGATGATGAAGCACGCGAAGGCTTTGAACGCTCTAAATCTGAAGCAGCAAGCTCATTTGGCGATGATCGAATTTTCATTGAAAAATTTGTCGAAGAACCGCGCCATATTGAAATTCAGGTGCTCGCAGATACGCATGGCAATTGCATTTATTTGGGCGAGCGGGAATGTTCGATCCAGCGCCGCAATCAAAAAGTTATCGAAGAAGCACCAAGCCCGTTTTTGGATGAAGCGACGCGTAAGGCCATGGGTGAGCAAGCCTGTGCGCTCGCGCAAGCTGTGGGATATACGAGCGCTGGTACGGTTGAATTTATCGTTGATAAAAACAGAAACTTTTATTTTCTGGAAATGAACACGCGCTTGCAGGTGGAGCATCCTGTGACAGAACTGATCACAGGCGTTGATCTTGTCGAGCAAATGATCAATGTCGCAGCAGGTGAAAAACTATCGCTTGCGCAAGATGATATCCAACTAAATGGCTGGGCGATGGAAAGCCGTCTTTATGCGGAAGATCCTTATCGTAAATTCCTGCCATCGATTGGGCGTTTAACGCGCTATCGCCCGCCTGCTGAAGGTGACATTGGCGACGGGAACATCATCCGCAATGACACTGGCGTTTATGAAGGTGGCGAGATCTCAATGTATTACGATCCGATGATCGCCAAATTATGTACATGGGGTGAAACGCGCGATGATGCGATCCAAACCATGTGCGAAGCGCTCGACATGTTTGAGCTTGAAGGTATTGGCCATAACCTGCCGTTCCTATCAGCCGTGATGGGGCATGATCGCTTCCGCTCGGGCAATATCACAACCGCCTTTATTGCTGAGGAATATCCTGAAGGTTTCCAAGGTGTTGATTTAACCGAAGGTGAATTGCATTCCATTGCATCGGGCGCAGCTGCGATGATGGTGGTTGAAGCTGAACGTCGTGAAGCACTGCAAAGCATTGATCTTGGCACGATAAATCACGGCGAATATGATTATGTGGTTCAAATCGGTGAGACACAGATCCCCATCCTTGTATCACGCAGCGATGATAAGGTTGAGGGCACATTTGATATCTCTATCGATGATGGGCCTGAGCAGCAGATTTTCTGCACCTATACACCGGGCGATACGCTCACCGTATTCAGTTCATCTGAGGATAAAAGCGCGCAAGGTGTGAATTATTATTTGAAGACAAATCGCACCGCAGACGGATTTCGTATCCGCACCAGAGGCGCTGATTTAGATGTGAAGGTTTTAACGCCGCGCGTGGCGGAGCTTTTGGCGCTCATGCCAGTAAAAGAAGCCGCAGATACATCGAAATATCTTCTATGCCCAATGCCGGGTCTGGTAATTGATCTGAAAGTAGCTGTTGGCGATAGCATTGAAGAGGGTCAGCCGCTCGCCATCGTTGAAGCGATGAAAATGGAAAATGTTCTCAAAGCTGAAAAGTCCGGCAAGGTGAAGGAAATTCCAGTTAAAACCGGTGACAGTCTTGCTGTGGACGCTGTGATCATGGAGTTTGAATAATGTCTAACCCTGATACCAAAAAGCGCGATTGGCTTGATCTTGCCAGCAAGGAGTTGAAGGGCAAAGACCCTCAAACATTGGATTGGCATACGCCTGAAAATATTCTGGTAAAACCGGTTTATACGGCAGAAGATATACCAGAATCTGCCAAAAATGATATGCCGGGATTTGCGCCCTTTACCCGCGGGATCAAGGCCACCATGTATGCTGGTCGTCCTTGGACCATTCGCCAGTATGCAGGGTTTTCAACCGCAGAAGAAAGCAATGCATTTTATCGCAAAAATTTAGCTGCTGGACAAAAGGGTTTGTCTGTCGCCTTCGATCTTGCAACACACAGAGGCTATGATTCAGATCACCCGCGCGTTGTCGGTGATGTGGGTAAAGCCGGCGTTGCAATTGACAGCGT
>JAHDFS010000207.1:1600-3300 GCA_020628035.1 Rhizobiaceae bacterium | reverse complement strand
GCAAAAGCCTTGCATGAGGAAATTCAAAAGATCACTGATCAAGACGTGAAATTTGTCATCAATGAAAATGGCCAGGGACATGCAGCACTGGGCAATTCCTATTGGGCTG
Organism: Rhizobiaceae bacterium; assembly: GCA_020628035.1. Classification (GTDB taxonomy): domain Bacteria; phylum Pseudomonadota; class Alphaproteobacteria; order Rhizobiales; family Rhizobiaceae; genus Lentilitoribacter. The sequence goes on along the minus strand of JAHDFS010000207.1, from coordinate 3,191 downwards.
AACTGGGTGTTCCAATTATCGCCCATGTCGATGCAGCTCATGAATTGGAGGAACGCGGGCATCAGATCCTCACCAATATGCAACGCTATAACCGTGACAAATCGGAAGGCACGACAATTGCGCTGCCGACTGAACTTTTTGAAGATAAAAAGGTCATCGAACTCGGCGATTTTACCATCGAGATCTTACATCTAGGCCCTGCGCATAGCCCGGGTGATACACAAGTGTGGTTACCAAAACAAAGTCTGGTGATTGCTGGCGATATGGCTTTTCATGAGCGGTTATTGCCGATTTTCGAAGACACCATGACGGGCGAATGGGTGGAAACATGGGAGACAGAGTTTGAAGCGCTCAATGCAACTTATGTCATCCCTGGTCACGGACATCCAACCAATATGGACCAAGTGCGGCGTTATACCCGCGATTATTTGGTTTATTTGCGCGGAAAAATTGGCGAACATCTTGAAGAAGGCGGTGATTTAGCAGATGCTTATTATGTGGATCAATCACCCTATGCGCATTTGCACACGTTTGACGAACTTGCAACACGCAATGCCGGACGGGTCTATGAACAAATGGAATTTGAATAATTGCAGGCATTAGCGCTCGATCGAAACTCTTTTAATTCACGAATTTATATTGCGTCTCTGGCAATATTATTGTCACTCATATTCATCGCTTGGCCAGCACATGCTGACACGCCATTAATGAGTGCGCCGCAAGCTTATGAGAAGCTATCTAAGGGTGACCTCGTCGTGCTGGATATCCGTTCACGCGAGGAATGGCAGGATTCCGGTGTAGCGCAAGGTGCTTTGCCCATATCCATGCATGAAAAAGACTTCTTAGAGCGATTTCAAAATGTGTTGCTAGAATATGAACCGGAAAAAATCGCAATGATTTGCGCAACTGGCGGGCGGTCTGCAGAAGTGACCTATTTCTTAGAGCAAAATGGCTTAACAGGTGTTGCAGATATTTCTGAAGGCATGTTTGGCAATCGCAATGGCCCGGGGTGGCTTAAACATGGTTTGCCGGTTGTATCGGCGAGCGAAGCGCTTGCAAATTATGAAAAGCTTCAATCCTCTTGGGATCAATAATCTCTGCTCTTTTGATGGGCTTTCACCATTCAAAACAATGAAAATTCCCCGACTGATCGATAAGCCGGGGAATGTGTTAGTTATCCAAACATATCAGCGGTGATGCCTGAATACCAACCTTCGGACTCTTCATAAGTGGCTTTGCGAACATCGTCGCTTTCACCTGTTTTGGAGATAAATCCATCAACTTTTGCGATCTTTTCAGGTGTCGCTTCATAGGTTGCGCCAACTTTCACGCCGTCATTGGTCGTAATAAGCGACCAGCATGTGTTGGAGAACTTGGCTGGGAACACTTTTGAACCTGTTAATGCGCCACGAACAGCATTGGCACAGACTTTCGCCTGACTATTGGCTGAGAAGCCAGATTTTGGCATATCGCCTTGCTGGGATGCATCACCCAGCACATAGACATCGCTATCGGCTTTTGTTGACATATCCGCAGCATTCACTGGCGCCCAATTGCCATCGGTCACACCTGCAAGTTCGGCAATGCGCCC
>JAHDFS010000207.1:0-1500 GCA_020628035.1 Rhizobiaceae bacterium | reverse complement strand
GACAAGATCAATTTATCATAAGGCACAGAACCACCGCCTGCGAGCGCAACGGTTTTGGCGTCACGATCAACACCTGTTGCCCAATCATGGACGACATTAACGCCGCCAGCTGCCAGCGTTCCGTACGAATGTCCAATATCACTGATTTCTTTAAATCCGCCCAGATAAAGGTTGGAGAAGAAGCAGGTATAATACATGCGTGTTGGCTCAATGAGGGTCACATCGATGGCACCCTTGCTATCTTTGGCAATATATCTTGCCGCGGTTGCACCTCCTGCACCGCCACCAACAACGACGACACGTGGTTTTGCGTGGCCATCGGCCAGCACGATCGGTGAAGCCAAGGTGACTGAAGCAGCCCCCGCAGCTCCTAAAAACGTTCTTCTTTTTAAGGCCATTTTCCTCTCCCTAATTGTCCTCAGTTAACTCTTTAAAATAAACCGCTAAAGCTGCAATTTCCTCATTGGATAATCGCCCGGTGACCAGCTGCATGACCGGGTTTTCGCGCTGTTTCTCGCGATAGGCATGCATGGCTGTCACAAAATCTGCAGTCTCCCAACCAACAATGCCGGGTATGCCATCATTGTCGCCACTCGATTGATGGCAGGTTGTGCATTCGCTTGATAAATATTCGCCATATTCAATATCGCCTTCAAGGGCGAGAATGTCTTGCGAGACGGTAAAACCCTCATCAACTTTTGCTGCCAATTGACCACCCGAAAATGTTGCCACATAGGCAATCAGATCGGTGCGATCTGATTGATCTTTCAAACCGCGAAAACTCATCTTCGTTTTTGGTATGAAACCTTTAGGATTTTCGATAAAGGCGTCGAGCGCCTTAACATCCCAATGCAATCCATCAGCTGCAGCCTTTTTCAAAGCTTTGGAATATTTGAAATTGGCAACGCCACCTGCTTTGGCATTGATGATGTTGTTAAGCGGCGGACCGACACGTTTTTTGGCCTTCACACCGACCATATGGCAGCTAGCGCATTTTTTATAAACTTGCTTACCTCGCTCAGGATCACCAAGTTCATTGGCAATCGTCGCGCTCGAGATCAGCGAGCTACTTGTCAGTAATAGGAGAAATGGGAGCTTCTTCATCTTTTACTGACCCGTCGACTTTAAATATTCGATGATTGCCGTCAAATCCTCATCCTTTTTAAGACCTGAAAAGCTCATCTTGGTTTGCTTCATATAGGCTTTTGGTTTTTTCAAAAACTCTGCCAAATTCGCTTCATCCCAAACGCGCCCCTCCTCGGCGGCCGCTTTAAAGACTTTGGAATATTTAAAGCCATCAACGGTGCCAAAGGTGCGCCCAACAATGCCGTTGAGAATGGGACCGGATCGGTTTTTCGCCTTATCGCCCACTTGGTGACAAGCGGAACATTTTTTGAAGACCTTCTTACCAGCTTTGATCAAATCAGCAGACCCTGCAACCTCCGCAGAAGGTGTAGCAAGACTTGCCTTTTCAACTTTCTCTTCAACCGGTTTTTCTTC
>JAHDFS010000206.1 GCA_020628035.1 Rhizobiaceae bacterium | reverse complement strand
GAGCTTGGCACCATTGTTGTGCGCACCAATGATGTGGGCGCTGAGATCAAAGGACAGGAAGTGCATTTGCATTTTGATCCGGATCGGCTTTATTTCTTCGGCTCTGACGAGCAAGTGATCAGATAAAAAACATTGCGCCCAAACGGGTGCAATCATTAGATCCTCTTTCAATATCTCAGATTATTTCGTATTCGTTACAAATAAGCTGGAACACAAACTTTGCCGTCAAATAGCTTTCGCGATGTGCGTAATAATCCAGCTGAACGCAAAACAAACCCTTGCTGGCTAACATCATAATCAAAGATCACATCTATTGATCCTGTGGGATGTTCGATATTGATCTTAACCGGATTGCCTTCTGGGATTTGTGCTAATCCTTGCGCCACCGTACCATCCGCCAATAGACAAGAACCTGTGCATATTGAACCCGTCACTGCAAAAGCGGGATGTGCTGTCCAAGGCATAAAATATCGCGCAGCAACCGCACCGCCATCCCGCGGCTCAGCCAATAGACCAAATTTGGGGACCACGGATTTTGACACATCGCCCAAACCCATTTGTTCACCTGCCTTGATGCGAAGCGGTTCAATCATCTCAAATAATTTCTTATTTGCATCGAGCTCTTCGCGGCTTTCATAACCGGTAATGCCAAAATCAGCGGCACGGCCAATCACCATGGGCATGGCAACATCAATACAGGTAAGCTCAATACCATCGATCACATCTATCGAATTGCCTGTTGGGAATAATTGCCCAGTTTTTGAACCCACCACATCTTTAAAGTTCAACACAATGGGAGCTGCGGTGCCAGGCACGCCATTAACGCTCGCCTCGCCCTGGTAGTTCACATGCGCAACTTCATTGTTCGATGGTGTTTCAACAATGGCTTCAACGCGCGCGCCTGTATTGGTGCTTAAAATCTTGACCGCTGTTGTCTCACCTTGAATGGGCATGAGACCAAGCTCAATCGCAGCGGGGCCAACGCCCGCTAAAATATTGCCGCAAGTCGGTGCGTAATCGACAAGCTTTTCTTCAACAGACACTTGCGCAAAAAAGTAATCGATGTCTGCCCATTCGTCATCGGATGGAGATAGCATGGCAACTTTGGTCGTCACCGCATTACCGCCACCTATGCCATCAATATTAAGCGAATGGCCGGCACCTACGGCTGCAATTAAAACTTCTGACAATTCATCTAAATCTTCAGGCAGATCTTTGCGATTAAAATATGGTCCTTTGGATGTGCCGCCACGCATAAGGACACAGGGGATTTCACGTTGCTTCATGATTAAGCACCCCCCAATGGCCATGGCAATTCAACAAAGTCTTGCAAAAGACCCGGAGGAAAATCACGATTTAAAGTCCAAGCCATAAAGCAAATGAAGGCAATGCCAATGGCGGTCAAAATTGCGGACTTACTCCAGCTTTCGCCAGCTCGAATTCTAAAGAAGCTGATGAGGAAGATTGCCAGCGCAATGATGAAGCCAAACAATCCGCTTAGAATAAGTAAGCCGGCAAACCATGCAAGTGTTGGCCACAAACCATGGGCTGCTTCTGCATCATCTCCATCGGCTTCACGATCCGCAAAGACCATATCTGCCTCAGGTTGCCTGATCATGCGCACAAGCAAAACGAGACAGCATAGGATCGCGACGATTGAAACAACCATCGGGATGATTTTATCACCCATCAAGCGGTCACTGATTTGCGATGCATTCCAGTAAGTCACGATGAAATAGCCCGTGATGAGGCTTAGGAAAATAAATGGTGCACGTTTAGAACCGGATTTAACATCACCTTCGGCCAGGATCGATTTGGCTTGGCGAATGCCGACCGCAACTGAGACAACCGTGATGACCAATAGGATCAACACAATTGGGCTGAAGATATATTCAAGCCCTGCTTCCATGCTTTCGCGGAAACGGAAACGCGCGATCTGAAACGCCTGATTGGTAAACTTCTCAACTGGGTTAGACAAAACAAACCCGATAAGGAAAGCTGGGCGTGACCAGTCAAACCGGCGGAGGAAAATGCCCAGCAATCCTATGCCAAACAATGCAACGAGATCGGCGAAATTTTGCCCTGATTGAAATGCTGCAAACGAGATGAGCATGAACAAAAATGGCGCCAGCAGGGTAAATCGAATTGTGGTCAGTTTTGCGATCATGCCAGACGAGGCAATGCACATCACGGTACCAACCACATTAGCGAGTGCCAATAACCAAACAATAGAGTAGGTAAAGTTGAGATTGTCTTTCAGCATAGACGGACCAACTTCGATGGAACCTGAACCTAACAGCGCAACAGCGCCGATGAAGATCGCCATGGAGCCAGAACCTGGAATACCGAATAAAAGCGTTGGGACAAGACCACCACCTTCCTTAGCATTGTTTGAGCTTTCAGGCCCGATCACACCTCGGACTTCGCCGTTACCAAAATTGGATTTGTCTTTGGTGGTTTGTACAGAATGGCCATAGGCAATCCAATCAACCACCGAGCCCCCCAGCCCTGGAATAATGCCCACAACAACACCGATGATTGAGCAACGGACTGACAGCCAGATATTGGCCCACCAATCTTTAACGCCTTCAAACCAACCCGCGCCAAGAGTGGCTGATTTCGAGATGGCGCGGTCTTGTCTTAAAAGCGAAATAATTTCGGGAATTGCAAAAATTCCCAAGCCCACGATAACCAATTTTAGACCATCAGTTAGATAGGGAATATCATAACTTGCCATACGCAGACTTCCGCCCGCATCAGCTTCGCCAATTGTGCCAACAGCAAGGCCAAGACCCGCTGCAGCGATTCCTTTAATCGCGACACGTCCTGCAAGGATAGCCACCATGGAGAGGCCCAAAATGGTAATCATCAACATTTCAGGTAGGCCAAATGACAATACGATCGGTCGTGCGACCAGAATAAAGATTGTTAGGAATGACGCGCCGATCAACCCGCCAAACAAAGATGATGCAAAGGCCGCAGACAATGCGCGCGCTGCTTCACCATTTTTTGCCATCGGAAACCCGTCCAGAACCGTTGCTTGCGAGGCCGATGATCCGGGAATACCCATCAGTACGGAGGCAAATGTATCTGACGTCGGGACAACAGCGACCATGCCGATCATCAATGCAAGACCCAAAATCGGGTCCATGCCGAACATGAAAGGCAACAGAAGAGATAGTCCTGCAATTCCGCCCAAACCGGGGAACACGCCAATACATAAACCCATCACCACGCCAAGGACGAGATATCCAAGCACGATGGGTTGAAGTATAAGCGCAAATGCGTCGCCAAGGGCTGGTAACGCCT
>JAHDFS010000054.1 GCA_020628035.1 Rhizobiaceae bacterium | reverse complement strand
TCAGGGTCCCAGTTCACCTTGGCGTTTTTACGGTAGACCAAGCCTTTGTCTAGAAAGTCGACAAAGAGTTGTTGTTGCTTGTGATAATATTCAACATCGCATGTTGCAAATTCGCGTGACCAATCCAAGGACAAACCCATAGATTTAAGCTGACGACGCATGGTGTCGATATTTTCATAAGTCCAAGATTTCGGATGGGTTTTGTTTTGCATGGCCGCATTTTCTGCCGGCATACCAAAAGCATCCCATCCCATTGGGTGAAGAACATTGTAGCCCTTGGCTCTGCGATAACGCGCGACCACATCACCCATGGCATAATTGCGCACATGGCCCATGTGAATGCGCCCCGAAGGATAGGGGAACATTTCCAGGACATAATATTTCTCGCGTTTATCAGCATTATCTGTTTCATAGATTTTATGCTCGTCCCAAACCTTTTGCCAATGTGGTTCAGACTGTCGCGGATTATAACGTTCAACGGCCATTCATTTGTCCTGTGATCTTTGATCTTTTCAACTTAGATATTGTTCCAGCGCATGTGCTGAAAATATTTTGTCGAGCAATAGCCGCGAAACTTTCCCATCGTCAACAGTTAAGCGGTTCATATTTGATAAAAGATGATCTAAATAGACGAATATCTATTGTCATGCCCCACGTGTTGATTTGTTAAATGTTTCACGTGAATCGCTTTAAAGGTCTTAAATGTCTGTTCAACAAAATCTGCAAACAGTTCGCCAGAACATCGAAAAGGCAAAATCAAACGCGCTTAAGCCATCAAAAGAGTTAGAGCTTGTTGCTGTGTCAAAGACCTATGGCGCGGATGTCATTCAAGAGGTCATTGATGAAGGTCAGCGAATTTTTGGAGAAAACCGTGTGCAAGAGGCGCAAGGGAAATGGCCGGAACTTAAATCAAAAAATGCTGATATTGAGCTGCATTTGATTGGTCCATTGCAGTCTAATAAAACAGCGGATGCATTGGCCTTGTTTGACGTGATTGAAAGCGTAGATCGTGAAAAGATCGCCCGTACGATTGCAAAAGAATCTGCAAAGATTGGCAAATGTCCCGATCTTTTTGTGCAGGTGAATACTGGTCTTGAACCGCAAAAGGCGGGTATCTCTCCGGATGAGGCAGTCGAATTTGTTCGCTTTTGCCAAGACGAATTGTCGCTGCCTATCATAGGGCTCATGTGCATTCCGCCTGCAGATGAAAATCCCGGACCGCATTTTGCGCTGTTGCAAAAACTAGCGCAACAGGCTGGTTTAAAGGGCATCTCCATGGGAATGAGCGGGGATTATGAAACTGCAATTGCCTTAGGCGCAACGCATGTGCGGGTGGGTTCGGCTATTTTCGGTGCCCGCGACTATACTTAAATTACATATCAAAGCTTGAAACCGGTCTCATTTTCAGTCAATTGTGTGGTGCAACATAAGATTAAATGAGCATTTTATGCGGGAGAGAGCATTTGACTAGTTTGTATCACTCAGTTTACGAGGCGTGGAAAAATGACCCAGAAGGTTTCTGGGCGGAAGAAAGCAAAGCCATCGATTGGTTTAAAGAGCCAACGAAAATCTTTGATGAGAGCATGGGTGTCTATGGACGTTGGTATACCGACGGCGTGGTGAATACGTGTTACAATTGTCTCGACCGACACATAAAAAATGACAAGGGCGATAATGTTGCGCTTATCTATGATAGCCCTGTTACCAACACGGTAAAGAAGTTTACCTATAACGATCTGCTTGCAGATGTTCAGGCGTTTGCTGCTGCGCTCAAAGCAAAGGGCGTTGCCAAAGGTGATCGTGTGATCATCTATATGCCAATGATCCCGCAAACTGTTGTGGCAGTGTTGGCCTGTGCGCGGATCGGTGCAATTCATTCTGTTGTCTTTGGCGGGTTTGCTGCCAATGAGCTGGCGACGCGTATTGATGATTGCGGGGCAAAACTCGTTGTTTCTGCGTCTTGTGGCATCGAAGGTGCACGCACGATTGCCTATAAGCCGTTGCTAGATGAAGCACTTGAACTTTCAGAGCATAAGCCAGAAGCGACAATTATTTATCAACGTGAGCAACTAACCGCAGATATGGTGGAAGGCCGTGACTTTGATTTTGATCAGGCGCTCGCCGATAATAAAGGCGCTGATGTTCCTTGCGAACCGATGAAAGCCACAGATCCATTATATATTCTTTATACGTCTGGCACGACTGGTCAGCCCAAAGGTGTGGTGCGAGATAATGGCGGGCACCTTGTGGCGCTGAGTTGGACCATGCATAACATTTATGGTGTGAAGCCAGGTGAAGTATTCTGGGCAGCATCGGATGTGGGTTGGGTGGTAGGACACTCTTATATTATTTATGGTCCGCTTTTGACGGGTAACCCAGGTATCCTATTTGAAGGCAAACCCATCGGGACGCCGGACGCTGGAACATTCTGGCGCATTATTTCAGAGCATGGTGTGAAATCTCTCTTCACTGCACCAACAGCATTTCGTGCCATTCGTAAAGAAGATCCAGATGCAGAATTTATCAAGAAATATGACCTCTCAAAATTTGAGGCTTTATTCTTAGCTGGTGAACGCGCGGATCCTGATACGATCAAATGGGCCGAAGATGTTTTGAAAGTTCCAGTGATAGATCATTGGTGGCAAACAGAAACCGGTTGGACAATTGCTGGTAATCCGATGGGGCTTGGCTTCTTGCCGGTTAAATACGGATCGCCTGCAGTGCCTATGCCAGGTTATGATGTTCAGATCGTTAATGATGAAGGCGAGCAGATCAAAGCCAATGAGCTCGGCAATATTGTGGTTAAGCTTCCGCTGCCCCCAGGATCCATGCCAACATTGTGGAATGCTGAAGAGCGCTTCATTGATGCTTATATGGCCGAATTCCCAGGTTATTATAAAACAGCGGATGCGGGTTATATCGATGATGACGGTTATCTTTATATCATGGCGCGCACCGATGATATTATCAATGTTGCTGGTCACAGATTGTCTACGGGCGGTATTGAAGAAGCCATTGCTTCGCATGAAAGTGTGGCAGAATGTGCGGTCGTTGGCGTGACCGATAAGCTTAAAGGGCAGCTGCCAATTGGATTTGTGGTGGTCAACTCATCGGTTGAAAAATCAGCCGATGAAATTGAAGCTGAGATCGTTGCGCAAGTCCGCTCTTTGATCGGTCCTGTCGCTGCATTTAAATCTGCCATTATGGTGCCGCGTCTTCCAAAAACGCGATCTGGTAAAATTTTGCGTGGTACCATGCAGAAGATTTACGATGGTCAAGAATATAAGATGCCGGCAACAATTGATGACCCGGCGATCTTGGACGAGATCAAATCAGCCATTGATGTTTATCGCAGCTAGGGTCTAAGTTAAGTCCAATTCAGATCCACATCATTGTGAAACACACCAAAGGGAGAATACCTTGGTCAAGTCAGTTATTGTCACCGGTGCCGCGCAAGGCATCGGTTTTGCTATTGCCGAGCGATTTATCAAAGATGGCGCGCAGGTAATGATCAGCGACATTAATGAAGCAAAAGTTTTAGAAGCGCAGACCAAACTTTCACCCCTTGGTGAAGTTGAAGTTTTTGTCGGCAATATTGGTGATCGTATTGATGTGCACAATCTAGTTGCTGAGACATTAAGTGCTTTCGGTAAGATTGATATTTTGGTCAATAATGCAGGTATCGTGAAAGCTGGTGAATTTCTTGATATCACAGAAGAAGACTTTGATCAGGTCATGGATGTGAATATCAAAGGCATGTTTTTAGCAAGCCAAGCGGTGGCAAAGCATATGGTCGCCCGGGTTGAAGATGGAAAACCTGCTGGATCGATTATCAACATCTCATCGGTCAATGACAGTTTGGTTTTGCCATCGCAACTGACTTACACAGTTTCAAAAGGTGCGGTGAAACAATTGACCCGCGTCATGGCTGTTTCGCTCGCACCATACGGAATTCGTGTCAATGGTATTGGGCCGGGCTCGATTAAAACTGAAATGCTTGCAACTGTTCTTGCTGATAAGTCGGCTGAACAGCGTATCTTGGAACGCACGCCACTGGGGCGTATTGGCGAACCATCTGAGGTCGCGTCTGTTGCTGCATTTCTTGCTTCAAAAGATGCAAGCTATATTACGGGCGAAATTATCTATACCGATGGTGGGCGGATGCCACTTGGCTATTCGATGCAATTGGAAGATGACGATTAGATCATAGATAAGAAAAAGGCTGGTACTCAAATTGAGCGCCAGCCTTTAATGTTTCACGTGAATCCAAAAATCGGATTAGCTGTTTTCTTCGCTTGAACTATCATCATCGCCTTTTAGAGATGACAAGCTGGCGAAAACCGAATCAGCGTCATATTCTTTGTCCGCTTCATTTTCGACAGGCTCAGCAGGTGCATTTAAATCGCCAGCAAATGTCTGTGTCTGTTCGGCAGGCATTAACGTTTCACCTTGCGCAACAGGCTCCATAGCAGGGCGATTCTTAGCGGCTTTTTCAACTTCCATGTCGAGATCGATCTGCGAGCACAGGCCAAGTGATACCGGATCCATTGGTGTTAGATTTGCAGAGTTCCAATGTGTGCGATCGCGGATTTGAGCGATGGTGTTTTTTGTTGTGCCTGCAAGACGAGAGATTTGCGCGTCTTTAAGTTCAGGGTGATTGCGCACCAACCATAAAATAGCATTTGGGCGATCCTGGCGCTTGGACAATGGAGTATAGCGAGGGCCTTTGCGCTTTTTCTCGGGCAAGTGAACCTTCGAAGTTGAGAGCACTAATTTATGTGTTGGTGTTTCTTCACCCTTTTTAATCTCTTCGCGAGTCAATTGACCGGTTGAAATAGGATCCAGGCCTTTAATACCTTGCGAGGCTTCACCATCCGCAATGGCTTTGACTTCAAGCGGATGAAGCTTACAGAAAAGCGCAATCTGATCAAATGTCAGTGCTGTATTGTCAACGAGCCAAATCGCTGTTGCTTTTGGCATGAGTAGCTGCTGTGCCATAGACGAATCCTTTTCTTAAGCGTCGCGCCGGTTACGCGAGCCGTGGGGTAGTTTACCACAATTTCCGGAGAATTGCCTGAGCTTATAGCTAGATTTTTAACAAAATGCAATTGGGCGAAAATAAAGAAAAGTTGAGGCTAAAAATCAATCGCTCGACCGTCTATTTCCCAATCACCAAAACGAGAAGGGTCTGCGCCACCGCGGCCACCATATTCTTTTGCGGCTTCTTGGCGTTCTGCGTCAGCAATTTTGCGACGTTCCTCTGCTTCAGCTAAAGCTCGTTTCGCAGCTTCTGGCAACTCTTTCTTCTTCACAACAACATCTTTTTGTTCTGAATCCAGGCTCTTTGGATTATCGTGATCTTGATGATTGTTACTCATGAATATGGTCTTTCGTTTTTACTTCTCAAGCAGATAATGTTGAAACTGACATCATTTACTACCATGTTTACGTATATATATCATGGTTCAGATCGATCAATGGAGTAAAACAGAAATGAATATGGTGAAAACTGCAATGCTAATCGCTTTCATGACAGCGCTCTTTATGGGGGTTGGATTTATGATCGGCGGTACAGGCGGTATGATGATCGCTTTGGTAATTGCAGCTTGTATGAATCTGTTTTCCTACTGGAAGTCCGACAAGATGGTACTTTCCATGCATCGTGCGAAGGAAGTTAATCGCCAAAACGCGCCTGAATATTATGGCATTGTTGAGCAATTGGCCAAGCGCGCCGATTTGCCCATGCCAAAAGTTTATATCATTGATAATCCGCAACCCAATGCATTTGCCACCGGACGCAATCCTGAAAACTCAGCCGTTGCCGCAACAACAGGGCTTTTAAATGCTTTAACCCGCGAAGAGGTTGCGGGTGTGATGGCGCATGAATTGGCTCATATTCAAAACCGCGATACATTGACGATGACTATTACAGCAACACTTGCTGGTGCCATTTCTATGCTGGGTAACTTTGCGCTGTTCTTTGGCGGCAATCGAAACAACCCGCTTGGATTTATCGGGGTCTTGCTTGCAATGATCGTTGCGCCATTTGCTGCGATGATTGTGCAGATGGCAATTAGCCGTACGCGTGAATATTCAGCTGACCGACGTGGCGCAGAAATATGTGATAACCCGATGTGGCTTGCATCAGCGCTTGAGAAAATTGCTGCGGCCAGCGGTCGTACGATCAATGAGGACGCAGAACGAAATCCAGCAACCGCACATATGTTCATTATCAATCCGCTTAATGGCCAGCGCGCTGATAATCTCTTCTCAACCCACCCAGCGACAGAGAACAGAATAAAAGCATTACGTCAGATGGAAGATGAATTTTCGAGCCGCCATAATCAATATGATGATGCACCTTATGAAGACGACCGATTTGACAAATATGATCGAGACGCGCATATGCGATCTGAAACATCGCCGAAAAGATCGACACCTTGGGAACATCAGCGTGATCAGTATGAAAATAAGCGTCCAGAAGATGAGGCAAAGCCAGCTTCTGCGCCAAAATCAACTGATCTACCCGGACCATGGGGCCGAAAGGGCGCTAAAAAGTAAGGTACGGATTTTTTGAAAAATCGTCAGAAACACTATGATAAGCCTGGCTTGTCTTCGCGCCAGGCTGCCAGCAAACTGCTATCTGCAATCATTGATAAGAAAACATCCATGGATGGTTTGCTCGATCTAAAGGGAGGCAATCCCGCTTATCTCGACTTATCTGATCAGGATCGGCTTTTGGTAAAAGCCATTTTGCTCAGCACCTTGCGCAATTATCAAATTATCGAGAAATTCTTAGACCATCTGTTGGAAAAGCCTTTGCCGACAGGGGCGGTCTCGCTTCGTCACATCTTGCGTATTGGCGCGGCTCAAATATTATATCTTGATGTGCCGGACCATTCAGCCGTTGATTTGGCCGTAGAGCAGGCAAATATTGATCCGCGTAATCGGCGATTTGCTAATCTTGTCAATGCAATTTTACGCCGAATGGCACGCGAGAAAGAAAAGATGCTCCCCAAACTTGGCGAAAAAACTGCCATGTTGCCGGATTGGTATGCCAAGAAATTATCGAAATCATATGGGTTCAACAGAGCACGTAAAATGATGCAGCTCATGTCACAACCGGCGCCTGTTGATATTACGGTTAAGTCGGATGCAGATCTTTGGGCTGACAAGCTTGGTGGTACAAAACTGACCGATTGGTCTGTGCGACTTGATAAGCTTGATGGACCTTTGCAATCCCTTTTAGGATTTGAGGATGGCGATTGGTGGGTGCAGGATTTAGCTGCCTCCTTGCCGGCTCGTTTGTTTGGTGATTTGAATGGAAAGCGTGTGATTGATTTATGCGCAGCGCCTGGTGGTAAGACTGCACAATTGATCTTGGCGGGTGCGGAGGTAACAGCTTTAGATCGATCCAAAAGTCGACTAGATCGACTAAATGAGAATTTGGATCGCCTCAAATTAACAGCCCAAACCGAAATATCTCGGATGGAGAAATATCAAACGGAAGATCTGTTTGATATGGCGTTGTTAGATGCACCTTGTTCGTCGACAGGAACGATCCGGCGTCATCCTGATGTTGTTTGGACCAAAGATGAAGGTGATATTTCTTATCTTGCAGATGTTCAAAAGGGTTTGCTTGATCATGCCATAACATTGATCAAACCTGGTGGTATCATCATCTTTTCCAATTGTTCCTTGGAGCCTGAGGAAGGTGAAGACATGATCACACAATATGTCGTGGATAATCAGGATAAAGTTGAGATTGAACCGATTGATTCATCGCTGTGTCCAGGATTTCAATCGGCAATCACTGAGGATGGATTTATCCGTACAACGCCTGACTTTAGCCTCAATGAGGATGATCAATTACAGGGCGCTGATGGGTTTTTCGCTGCCAGGTTACGAAAAAAGCAATAAATCATCAGATTTTTAGGCCTTAGTCGCCCAAAATGACTATTTTAAAACATTTGGTAATTCGTTAAGTTTATCCTTTGGAAAAGGTTGCTGCTTTTTAAGGCGGAAGCAGCAATTTGGGAGATGTCGGAATTAACCGATAGGGGATGAGATAGGATTGGTCGCGAGTACGCCAAAAGTTCGGGCACCGTTTAAGCTGTATCTAACTGAAACGTGGAAACGGCTTCACAGACGGATGATGTTGGGCTGGATGTCGCCATTAAGGTTTAGTGGTGCATCACCTGACAGGTTGATGCTTGCGCCTGTTGATCTTCGAACATCCGATGCTTTTATTGCCAAAGAAATGGCCTCTGGTCGTTTTCCGCTTGCGGACAAAGTATTGGAAACGGAAGGGGCATCACCCTTTGAAATGGCCTTGCCACAGGATGAATTCTTCGGCGAATTGCATGGGTTTAGATGGCTGCGCCATTTGCGGGCAGGGGATGAAGATGAAACCCGATATCTAGCCCAAAACCTAGTCGCAAGTTGGATGACCCGCCATGCAAAGCGAATTAAAGGCCCTGTTTGGGAATTGGATATCGCCTCCAAGCGACTTATTTCCTGGTTGTCACATTCGCCCGTAATTCTCGCGGATGCGGACCATGATTTTTACAAGCGGTTTATGGGCAATATCGCGCTTCATGTGAGATATCTGCGTCGATCCGCACCATCGCACCGAAACCCAACCTGGCGATTGCAAGCGCGTATTGCAGTTGCCATGGCAAGTCTATGCCTGCCGTCATCAAATGCTGCGCTTAAATCAGCGTCTAATGCGTTGGATGAAGAATTAGAGAAGCAGATTTTTGCCGATGGGGGCCATATATCGCGCAACCCGCAAACCGTTCTTAATATTTTAGCGGATCTTCTGCCTTTGCGCCAAACCTATATAAATTTAGGCTCAGCACTTCCTCTATCACTATTGCCAACAATTGATCGCATGTTTGTTGCGCTGCGGTTTTTTAGGCATTCAAGTGGGGAAATCGGTCTGTTTAATGGTGCAACCCATGCGTCCGCCAACTTTTTGATGCAGATTCTGCAAAATGATGAAACTGGCGTGCAAACACCGGTCAATCTTCCGCAAAGTGGTTTTTCGCGACTAGAGGCCGGGAAAAGCATTGTACTCATGGATAATGGTTACAGTCCAAGAGGAACGGTGTCCCGCAAAGCGCATGCAGGCTGCTTGTCGTTTGAATTTTCAAACGGCGCAAATCGGTTGATCGTCAATTCGGGTTCACCCCGCTTTCAGATCAGTCGGTTTGGCGAATTTGCGCGACTTACAGCAGCTCATTCAACTCTCGTGATAGAAAACACGTCTTCATCACGGGTTTCGGAATCGGATTTTTTGGGGTCAATATTTGTGCATGGGCCACAAGAGATTTTGTTGGAAGATCTCAGCAGTGAAGAGCATATGGGCATTCGCGCCGCACATGATGGCTATCTCAAAACATATGGGCTTATTCATCAACGCCAAATCAGACTTGACCGAGATGGAAAGTCGTTATCGGGTCTTGATATTCTTGAGACGCCAGCTGGTACGGTAAAAAAGTCTTCAAACGGGTTAGATGCAGATATACGCTTTCATATTCATCCTTCTGTTCAACTTGAACAGCTCTCCGATGGATCCATATTGCTTAATTCTCATGACGGAGATCGCTGGATATTTAATGCCACGGTTAAACCAAAAATTGAACAAGATATCTTCTTTGCCGATGTTTTAGGCACGCGCAGAAGCGAGCAGATTTGTGTTTCCTTTAATTCGAGCGAGCATCATCGTATCGCTTGGATCTTAAAGGCTGTTGAAGCGACTTAGTTTTTACCTCTTTTATCCGGTCAGCTGTTTTCTTTTTCCGTGTTTTCGTGTTAACGGATCGCCATCACCTTCATATTTTACTGGTTCCGCAGAATATATTGTTTCTTTGCGGACGGTAGCGAACGAAAAATCTACTAGTCTGGAATAGCGATGAGCATTCAATCCAAAAAATATCCTGCACCTGATCATGTTAAAATCAAGCGCGCTTTACTCTCTGTGTTTGATAAAACAGGTCTCATAGATTTTGCGAAAAAGCTTGCTGATCAAGGCGTGGAATTGGTCTCAACTGGCGGAACTGCAAAAGCCCTCAAGGATGCAGGGCTAGAATGTCTCGATGTATCAGATATCACTCATTTTCCCGAAGTGATGGATGGTCGCGTTAAAACTTTGCATCCAAGTGTTCATGGCGGCCTTTTGTCCATTCGCGATGATGAAGATCATCAATCTGCGCAGGCTGAACATAATATCCCGGATATCGATCTGGCTGTGATCAATCTTTATCCTTTCGAGGAAGTGCGTTTTTCTGGTGGTGATTATCCATCCATTGTTGAGAATATTGATATTGGTGGTCCGGCTATGATCCGCGCTGCGTCCAAAAACCATGCTTATGTGACGATTGTCACCCATCCTGACGATTATAATCGAGTGGCAGAAGCAATTTCAGAAAATGATGGCCAGACGCCTTATAAACTACGTCAGGAACTTGCAGCACTAGCTTATGCGCGCACCGCTTCTTATGATGCGGCGATAGCCACATGGTTTGCCTCTGAGCTTGGGCTTGATAATCCACGTTACCGCGCTGTTGGCGGGACATTGAAAGATGTGATGCGCTATGGTGAAAATCCGCATCAGTCCGCAGGATTTTATGTCACTGGCGAGAAACGCCCTGGCGTAGCGACTGCAGAATTGCTTCAGGGAAAGCAGCTTTCTTATAATAACATCAATGATACTGACGCTGCTTTTGAGCTTGTTGGTGAGTTTGACCCAGAACGTGTGGCGGCATGCGCGATCATTAAACATGCAAATCCTTGTGGTGTTGCTGAAGGCGATAACCTTAAAGACGCCTATGAAAAAGCATTTGCCTGCGATTCCACATCTGCTTTTGGCGGCATTGTGGCCTTTAACCGAGAACTTGATGCCGAAACAGCACAAGCAGTGATCAAAATCTTCACAGAAGTGATTATTGCGCCATCTGTGAGTGATGAAGCGCGTGAGATTATTTCAGCCAAGAAAAATCTTAGATTGCTGGTGACAGGTGGGTTACCTGATCCACGTGCGGATGGCATGACAGCAAAAACGGTTGCCGGCGGTATGTTGGTTCAAAACCGAGACAATGGCTGTGTTGATGATTTAGATCTTAAAGTTGTGACGAAACGCGCTCCAAGTGAGGCAGAGCTTAATGATCTTAAATTTGCGTTTCGTGTGGCCAAACATGTGAAATCCAACGCGATTGTTTATGTTAAAGATGGCGCAACTGTTGGAGTTGGTGCGGGTCAAATGAGCCGGGTTGATTCATCACGTATTGCGGCTCGAAAAGCGCAAGATGCTGCTGATGCTATCGGATCAGATAATGTATTGACCAAAGGCAGTGTTGTTGCTTCTGATGCATTTTTCCCATTTGCGGATGGACTATTGTCAGCTGTTGAAGCTGGCGCAACGGCCGTCATCCAGCCAGGCGGTTCAATGCGTGATGATGAAGTAATTGAAGCCGCTGATAAAGCAGGCATTGCAATGGTCTTCACCGGAATGCGCCACTTCCGTCATTAGCCGTCTAAATAATTTAGCTATAAAAGGTGAGGCTTCTATAGGAGCCTCACCTTTTTTGTTTATCCGCGTGATAAATCGGTGATCAATCCAGCTGCGATTGTCAATTTTGCAACGCTCGCGTCGCTTGAGCTGATGAGGTCATTGACCTGGCTTTTCACCTGGTCAATTCGATGGTTATTTTCAGCTTCCCAAGCATCAACTGGGTTTTCACTCTCTCTATATTTTACCAAGGCTGAAGTTGATAGGACCCGTCGCGCTTGTGATATCTCATCTAGGGCGCGCGAGAGTGCAAGTTTATCGTAGAAATCAGAAACGATGACATGATCTGCAGCGCTTAACAGGCGCCCAATAATCAGTGCTTCTGTTACTTTAAAGAATGCAGATGATGCTTCATCAAGCGTTGTTTGTGTCAGCGCCGAAATCTGATTTATTTCTGGAATTAAAGTTCGGATATGCAGCTCAGCAATATCTTTTGCCAGTTTTTTAGGGACAGACTGTTCCACTAATTGCTCTTGAGCAAGATTGATCTGGTTTTGCATGAATTGCGGAAGATATTGACCAAGTTTTGGACCAAGCTCTTCACACGCGCCTTGTAAACGAGGCACCGATGTTGCGAGTTCGTTATGGATAGCATTGGTTTTTAATGCCCAGCCAGTTGTTTTGATAAGAGCATCGCAAGTTTTGCCGTAAAGCGTATTTTGCAAAGTGCCATCAATCTTATTGTCCAAATTATCAAGAGCATCGAAAATTGTATCAAAGAACAATCCATCACGGGCCAAGATGTAAGCCTTGACGATGTCATCAGGTGACGCGCCCGTTTTGTCCTGCATTTGCACGATCGTTGCCGGGCCACCACGGTTGATCGTGTCATTGACAATCAATGTTGAGATAATTTCACGGCGCAGACGATGAGTTGCAATATCCTGATCATGTGCTTTGAGCATTTTGCCAGGGAAGTAACTTATCAAAGTGTCTTTGAAATAGTCTTCATCCGGCAATTTACTCGCGATCACATCATCAAACAGAACGATCTTGGCATAAGATAACAAGACACCAATTTCTGGTCGGGTGAGCGAGTTACCGCTTGCCAACATTTCCTGCAATGTCACATCATCTGGCAGGGTTTCTACCTGACGATTAAGCTGACCATTTGCTTCTAGAATTGTCATCAGCCGTGCCAATTCACCCCCTGCTGTGACACCTTGTTGTTGAACCAGTGAGATGGCCAAAGTCTGCAAGTAGTTATTGCGAAGGACCAGCTTAGATACGTCATTGGTCATGGATGATAAAAGACGATTGCGTTTTGGCAGATCCAATCTGTCTTCACGGATCGCATTGGCGAGCGCGATCTTAATATTCACTTCCACGTCTGATGAATTCACCCCAGCGGAATTATCGATCGCATCTGAATTACATCGTCCGCCATGCTGCGCGTAAGAAATACGAGCGCTTTGTGTGATCCCCAAATTAGCACCTTCGCCAATGACTTTGGCGCCCACCTGTTTGGCGGTCACGCGGATTGGGTCATTGGCGCGGTCGCCAACATCAGCGTCACTTTCACTTTCATCACGAATATAAGTGCCTATTCCACCGAACCATAAGAGATCTACCTTTGCTTTTAAGATCGCTGTTAGGATTTGATGCGGTGTCGCATTATTTGCGTCCATATCAAGCAATTGCGCAACTTCTTTGGTCAGTGTCACTGATTTTTCCTGACGAGATATCACCATCCCGCCTTTTGACATCAATTCAGGATTATAAGATTGCCATGAGGAGCGATCGAGCTCGAATAAACGTTTGCGCTCTGCAAAGCTAATGGCGCAATCCGGATCTGGATCAATAAAGATATCTCGATGATCAAAGGCTGCAACAAGTTTGATCTTTTCAGATAGCAACATGCCATTACCAAATACGTCACCCGACATATCGCCAACGCCTGCAACGGTGAAGGCTTCATTTTGGATATCAATATTCATTTCGCGGAAGTGACGTTTTACAGCTTCCCAGCCACCTTTGGCGGTAATGCCCATCTTCTTGTGGTCGTAACCGGCGGAACCACCGGATGCAAAGGCATCATCAAGCCAGAAGCCATGTTCCTGGCTAATCGCATTGGCGGTGTCAGAAAATGTTGCTGTTCCTTTATCCGCAGCAACAACGAAATAAGGGTCATCGCCATCATGGCGCACTGTGTTTTGCGGCGGTATCACTTTGTCACCACTTAAGTTATCTGTGATGGACAGCATTGTGGAAATAAAGAGTTTATAAGCTTCCCGGCCAGCATGAATAAATGCGTCGCGATCCCCGCCTGTCGGCAATTGTTTGGGATAAAACCCACCCTTTGAACCAACAGGAACGATCACGGCATTTTTAACCTGTTGCGCTTTAACAAGCCCTAAAACTTCCGTGCGATAGTCCTCCGCGCGATCGGACCAACGCAAACCGCCACGCGCAACGGGACCAAATCTTAAATGCACACCTTCAACATCGGCGCCATAAACGAAAATTTCTCTAAATGGCACGGGTTCTGGTAACCCATCTAATTCACGCGGATTGAACTTAAAGGCCATGATTGGATTTGGTCGGCCGTTTTCCATGATCTGGTAGTAGTTACAGCGAAGCGTGCCCAAGATCGCATTGGACATACGGGAGATGATTCGATCATCATCCAAACTTGGTACATTATCCAAAGCGGAACTAATTTTTGATAAGATATTGATTTGATTATTTTTTCTATCATCATCTGAGACATTTGGATCAAACCGGTTCTCAAATAATTTGAATAGATCTTTGGAAATATCGGGGTATTTAACCAGAGTACGAGCCATATAGGCTTGAGAAAAGGTAATACCGGCCTGGCGCAAATAGCGTGCATAAGCGCGCATCACTTTGGCCTCTCGAACCGTTAAGCCGCTTGCCACGATCAACTGGTTGTAACGATCATTATCGCTCAAACCGCGCCATATATTTTTAAATGCTGCTTCCAAACGTTCGTGATCACGATCAAGGTCGAGATCTGTGTTGGCAGGAAGATTTAGCTCCATATCATGGATAATGACGGGTTTTGGATTGCCCTCATCATCCGTAACATCCACCTCATAGGTCTGTTCGCTGATCACGCCGAAACCAAGATTTTCTAATAATGGCACGCGTCGAGATAAGCTGAGCGCTTCCCGTGCGTGGAAAATCTTCATAGATATATGATTATCCAGATTTTCATCACGCTTTAAGAAGGTGATGCGCATTTCATTGGCTTGTGTACAGGCAATTAGATTTGGCAGATCTTTAAAACTCTCATCTGCGGAGAAGTGCTCTTTATAGGATTGATTGACCTTAAGGCGCGCTGCGTCCACGCCGGCAAGATCATTAAACTGGTCTTCCCAACGCGTCACAATAATTTGGACATCATGTTCGAGTTGTTTTTGATCGAATTTTGGCGTTTTACCGCCCGAGCGTCCAATAATGAAGTGAACCCGTGTGATGCTTTCATTTGGAAATGCTGGATAGAATGCCGATACCCGGTCGCCATAGACAGACTTCAAATAATGGCCGATCTTTTCACGAACAATGGAATTATATTGATGGCGTGGGACATAGACCAAAATAGAGACATAACGATCAAATCGATCAATACGCGGCAATACTCTGACGCGAGGTCGGTCTTCCATATCATTGATCTGAACACAGAATTCATAAAGCAGTTTTGCATCGATCTGGAAAAGATCATCACGTGGATAAGATTCAAGCGTATTGAGCAGGTTTTTGCCTGAATGGCTGTCTTCGTCATAACCAAATTTGGTGATGACTTTGCTGATCTTGGTTCGCAGCATTGGAATTTTGGTGACGGATGTCGAATAGGCGCTTGATGTGAACAGCCCGATAATCCGCAATTCCCCTGTCACTTCACCTTTGGAATTATAGCGTTTGACCCCAATATAATCCATATAAGTGCGGCGATGAACAACCGAGCGCATATTGGCTTTGGTGACGATGATGTGGTCTTTGCCTTCTAAAAATGCGATGATTTCGGGGGTGGTTGTCACCACTTGTTTGCCCAAGCGCATTACAGCCAAATCTGGGTCTGATAAAATACCCAAACCTTTTTTGCCGTCATGTTTTAATTTGGAAACTTTGGCTGTGCTGGAATATGTATATTCGCGCATACCCAGAAAGGTGAAATTTCGGTCTTTGAGCCATTCAAGATAAGCGATCGCTTCTTGGCGGCCCTTATAGTCTTTTTTGCTTGGAATATTTTCAATGTCGGCAATGGCTTTATCAACTTTGGCTAACATTGGTCTCCAGTCACGTACTGCATTGTCAACTTGTTTGAGAACATTGGCAACGCGGGATTTAAAGTCGGCTGCCTCTTCTTTGGTAAATTGCGGCAATACAATTTGCATATGACTGACCTGAAGCTCATCGCCTTCTTTGTTATTGGCGTTTCGTAGCTTCAGATTTCCTTTTTCATCCCACAGAATGATTGGATGGAGCGACATATAAATTTGGCGGCCACCTGCGGTGACTTCAGAAATGACTGAATCATATAAAAACGGTTTATTGACCGATGTTACAGAGATGATGGATGTTGGTTTGCCGTCGACATTTATGTCTTCGCTGTGTCGAATATTGACTTTGGGGGCTTTGCCAGACCAATTGTCAATTTCTGTTGCGCCAAATATGGCAATGTCAGCAAGCATTTTGGGTGAAAACAGCGAAATATCATCGCTATTGGTTGGAGAAAATATTTCAATTGGTAAGTGGCGTTTGGCTTTATTAGATTTAAGCGCTTTTTCTGTTTCAAGAATGAGCTGTTTGAAGCTCGTGCCGGTTGTCATTTTTGCAATCTCCCAATCTGCGTTCGACAAGTTTGAACCCTAACAAAAGAATTGAAAATGGCGAGCAAATTGCGCAGGAACTTTGTGTTTTTTTCACTTCTTGAAGATTTTTAGACGCGAAATGATCGAATTTGCGCAAAATGAGGTAATTTTTGCGCAAAAATCTTCGCCTGCTGCAGCTATTTACAAAAAATCGAATCAATTTTTTAGTTGGAATTCTGATGTTGTTCAGCGTAGATAAGCCAATGTTCATCCACGATCGTCAGGAGTACATGATGGAAGATGATGAAGTATCAAGAAAAGCCAAACGCGAGCTTGATAAATTATCTGAAGAAGGTGGGCTGTTAAATGCACCCCGACTGAAGAAAAAGTCGAAAACAGTTCGAGGTCATTTTAGTGCTGATGATGTTGATGCCGATGATCCGGTTGAATTGTGGGGTACGAGGATCGCGCGGGGATTATCACTTATTGCATTTATCGCCTTATCGATCTGGCTTTATCTTAAATATTTCCAAAATTAGGATCATCGCATGTCGGTTTCTCGTCCAGGTAACTCCTCATCTGTTATGCAGCAGAGCAAGGGGAAGAAAGCGGTTATTGTTATATCCAGCCATGTTGTTCGTGGGTCGGTAGGCAATCGCGCTGCAGTTTTTGCTCTTGAAGCGCTCGGATATCCGGTTTGGGCTTTGCAAACAGTGACACTACCCTGGCATCCTGGGCATGGGCCTTCAACAAGGATGGTGCCCGAGGTTGCTCAATTTGATGCGATCATTGAAGATTTATGCAAGGCTCCCTGGTTGCCTGAAGTTGGCGCTGTGTTAACCGGTTATCTGGGAGATCCTTCGCAAGCCAATTCTATTGCCAAACTCATTCACGCGGTTAAAGCGCAAACACCGGATGCTTTGTATATATGTGATCCGGTGATTGGCGATTTGGGTGGGCTTTATGTGCCAGAAACAACGGCAAATGCTATAAAAGATGTTCTGTTGCCGTTGTCAGACATCACAACGCCCAACCAATATGAATTGTCTTGGTTGAGCGGACATGAAATTCAAAGCAATCAAGATATCATCAATGCTTCTAAAGCGCTGGGACCTAAAACAGTTTTGACGACTTCAGCATTTGCAATGATGCGCAATTCTATGGCGAATTTACTTCATAGTGAAAATAGCAATATTTTATCCGAACATCGTTTGTTTAATTCTGTCATTAATGGCGCTGGGGATCTAACCGCTGCCCTTCTCTTGGCGCGGACGCTACTGGGGTTTGATCATGAAAAATCATTGCAATGGGTCACATCAAGTGTGTTTGAAATTTTAGGACATACAAATAGACTTGGCCATAATGAGTTGGTGCTGGAGCAGGATATTTCGAGCCTTGTGAAACCCCAGGCTATGGTTCAAATGCGAACATTGCACGATAAAGGCTAATTCAGAACGGAAGAATCTTTGATAAAAAACGTGTTTTTTATTGATCTTCGAATTGAATGGAATTATTGCAACCGAATGCATAAATGTTTTTAGATTTTGGGTGATGGCGCTGAACGCAGGTGATTTGCGCGCCCTATTAAAGCCTGATTCAAAATCATAAGATCAATTCTGTGGTTTTATAACAAACTGAAGAGTCGCAACAAATGTATCGAACAATTAAGTCAGTTATTATCTTGGGTGCGTTTTGTAGCTTTGCATTTTCTGCTGTTGCTCAAAGCAACAAAACCATGATTAAACCCTGGTTTCAGGCACTGTCTCCTGTTGATCGCGAAGTAATCTCGCAATTATTAGCAGAAGATGCACTCATTGAATTAAAAGATTATGATGTGACGCAAAACAAAGAAGAGTTTGTTGATGCGTTGGATGCTTGGGAAGATGCCATTGAAAATGGTACGATCGCCTATAAGATTGAAGAAGATATATCGAACGACGATCTTATCACGACCAAAGTTTGCTATAAATTTCCGTCGAACGAACTCATGACCATCGAAACTTTTGAGTTTGAAGATGGTTTGATCAAAAAATCCGTTCAAGAAACGGTTTCAGAAGATTGCTCTGATTTTTAAGATCAGAGCTCTTTTTTATTTATCGATTTCAGCACCAATTGCCGCGATGGCTTTTTGATAAACGCCAGCTGCATTCCAGGCCTGAATAGCACGGAAATTGGTTTGTCCAACCTGATATCCTGCGCCACGCTTCCATCCCTTGCCTTTAAGAAAGTTTGCAGTGGACGCCAGTGCATCTGCTTTCTGGCCCAAATTTAACCGGCGATTGCCATCCCCATTGGCGCCATATTTTAATACGTTAGCCGGCAAAAATTGAGTTTGTCCAATTTCGCCATGTGCAGCACCTTTAAAGTTTGGATCAAGCCAGCCTTTTTGAATCAATTGAAGCAACGCATAAAGCTGGGTTGTGAAAAATTCTGATCGTCTGCAGTCATAAGCAAGCGTTGCAACGGCTGATACTGTGTGTTGATTGCCGCTAAAGCGACCAAAACCAGATTCCATACCCCAAATTGCGATTAATACGCCGGCAGGCACACCATATTTCTTTTCCAAGCGATTAAACAAAGCTGCATTGGATTTTTTAAGTTTTTTGCCGCGCGAAATAATCGCCGGTGCGCCGCGTTTTTGCATGAACTGATTGAATGATAATTTAAAACTGCGCTGATTGCGATCAAGACTGATGGTCTTGGTTGCATAAGACGCATTGGCAAATGCGCGATCGAGCGTTCGTTGTTTAATCCCTTTTTTGACAGCTTCTTTTTTAAATTCGCCAACCCATTTTGAAAAGTTTCCGGATGTGTTTGAACAACTTAGGGCAAATGCTGGTGTAGAAAATGTCAGTGTAGCCAAAAGAGTGACAGCAATAGTAGATTTTTTGATCATTGAACGCTCCCCGCGAGGTCTAAATCTTATCGAATCAATTTGGGACGAACATAACCTAACCTAGAAAACAAAAAAACGACACCTCCATCTGATTGATAAGAGGTGTCGTTTTGATGTGAAATAAGAATGTATTGGACTTATGATTTTGCTTTAATCAAACCACGATTGACCAATAGTTCTGCAATTTGAACTGTATTTAAGGCTGCGCCTTTGCGGAGATTATCTGACACAACCCAGATATTTAGACCATTTTCGACGGTCGCGTCTTCGCGAATGCGTGAAATATATGTTGCATCTTCGCCTGCGCATTCATAAGGCGTGACATAGCCGCCGTCTTCATGCTTATCAACGACCAAACAACCTGGTGCTTCACGAAGAATATCGCGTGCTTCGTCGGCTGTGATCTCGTTTTCAAACTCGATATTGACCGATTCCGCATGGCCGATAAAGACAGGAACGCGAACCGCAGTACAAGTGACTTTGATTTTCGGGTCTAGCATTTTTTTAGTTTCAGCCAGAACTTTCCATTCTTCTTTGGTGTAGCCATCTTCCATAAACACATCGATATGTGGAATGGCGTTAAAGGCGATGCGCTTTGTAAAGACATTGCTTTCGATCGGGTCGGCGACGAAAACAGCTCGGCTTTGATTGAACAATTCGTCCATGCCGTCTTTGCCCGCACCTGAAACGGACTGGTAAGTTGAAACCACGATCCGTTTGATATTGGCTTTCTCATGAAGCGGTTTTAGCGCCACAACCAATTGCGCTGTTGAACAGTTAGGATTGGCGATGATGTTCTTTTTGGTAAAGCCATCGATAGCATCGGGGTTAACTTCCGGCACGATCAAAGGAACTTCAGCATCATAGCGCCAGGCAGAAGAGTTATCGATGACCACGCAGCCCTGTGCACCAATTTTCGGTGACATTTTTTTAGACACAGAACCACCCGCAGACATGAGACAAATGTCTGTTTTTGAAAAGTCATGAGCTTCGAGATTTTTAACGACAAGCGTTTTGTCGCCATAAGACACTTCTTTACCAACAGAGCGTGAAGACGCTAGAGGGATAATTTCAGAAGCTGGGAAGCCACGCTCATCAAGAATATTGAGCATTTCGCGCCCAACATTGCCAGTTGCACCGGCGATTGCAATTTTAAAACTCATTTTGAATGTCCTGTCTCTCTCCGCATTTTTGACCACTTTCAACGTGGCCTCATCCCCGACTACCGGGGAGAGTGCGGCAGACGAGAGGTGTTACGTTGTTTTTGTCGTCTTGATTGCCGTTTTGGCGATAAAATTTGAACGCGCAATTTGAGCTGCGGACATGCTTTCGCCTGCCACATTCATCAAATTCAAATTTTGCAACTCACTTGAAGTCATTGCATGTCCGTTCTTTAATCTATCGGGGCGGTTAATGCCCCGATTTTTCACAAGAGTCAATCTAGCTGATTGCGTTAAATGAAGGATTAACCCAACAAAGAGGCATATTCTTCCAAGATCGCATCACCCATCTCGCTTGTTGAGATTTGAGTGCAGCCATCTGACATGATGTCGCC
>JAHDFS010000205.1 GCA_020628035.1 Rhizobiaceae bacterium | reverse complement strand
CACTTGTGGTGCGCAACTTGGCTGTTGGCGAAACTGACGAGAAGGGCATGGTCACCGTGTTCTTCGAGTTTAACGGTCAGCCTCGCCGGATCAAAGTGATTGATCGCGCGCATGGTGCCTCAGGTTCTGCTGTTCGTTCCAAAGCAGAGGTTGGCAATGACAATCATGTCGGCGCGCCAATGCCGGGTGTGATTTCCACGGTTGCGGTATCATCAGGTCAGGAAGTGAAATCTGGCGATGTATTGCTATCTATTGAAGCGATGAAAATGGAAACAGCTATCCACGCCGAAAAAGATGGCGTTATCGATGAAGTGTCCGTCAAAGTCGGTGATCAGATCGATGCGAAAGACTTGTTGGTGAGCTTTAAGGACTAGTCTTTAACGCCAGATATGGTTTGATAAAGAAGCGCTGGACTTAATGGTCTGGCGCTTTTTTGTGTCCTTATGCTTTCTGGTCGGGGTGCGATGCGCCGATCAGTTTCTTTGTTAATTCGACCATTTCAGACGGATTGTACGGCAAGCAGATTGGCTCTTCAACAAATGCGGTATATCTCAGTTTGTGATGCTCATGGATCGGTGAAAGTGAATCGATCATCAATTTGACATCCTCAGAAAAAATAACTCCGTGATTTTCACATTTTTCTTTTAAGTTGATTAGATTATGTCGAAGTTGAAACGCCTTTAAGTCCTGTTCATTACTCCCAGTTTTATACAGAGCGAGTTTAAGAAACATCTCAACTGAATGGGCAATTAGATGTGTAAGAGGCGCATTCTGCAACATATTTGGTTTTGAATTTCCGTTTTGACGAATACCCAATATTGCTAACTCTGCGCATTCTAAAAATGCATAGGCATGCAGACGATAGGCAAATGGTTCAGGTCCTTCATAGTTGCTGTCACCTGAACGTAAGAATTTTTTTGACATGTTTAAATGTTCCAACAAGACCAGATTACTCTTACGATAGAGCAAATAATATAGATTTCCAATCTAACCTTATTGGAGTTCTCAGAGAGGTCCAAACTCAATAATGCCTCCCCCGCATTTTACCTTCCTGCTAGCGCACGATTTCATCATCTTCGCACCAGTCACATAATTCTCGTAACAAAAAAGAACGTTTGCCAAGTCTCCAATAATGGTGTTTAGCTGACAGCCAACTTCGATTTCTTGGTCACCTCAAATGAAAAAAATTCTTGGCCCGATGCCGCCTGCGCGTATCGCAGTTTCGATCCTGTTTTTTATCAATGGTATGTTGATTGGTGCTTGGGCGCCGATGATACCAACCTTTAAAGCACGGCTTGATCTAACAGAAAGTCAGATTGGTTTGATTATCCTTGCGCTTGGATTTGGCTCGTTAATCAGTATGCCATTTGTGGGTGCTTTTGTTGCCCGAAATGGGACACGACTGCCGATCAAATATCTGGCCTTTATCTGTTCCTTTGGGATTCCGCTGTTAACGATTGTGCCGGAATTTTGGTCAGCCGTTGTTGTGATGTTTTTATTTGGTGCCACATGGGCTGGCATGGATGTCGCCATGAATTCCAATGTGATTGAAGTTGAAAAACAGCATCGATTTCCCATCATGTCGTCGTGCCATGGTTTTTGGAGTATTGGTGCTTTGGTCAGTGCTTTAATCGGCGGCTTTACATTGTCGCTTTTCGGCGAAGTGGGTCATGGTCTCTTCTGGCAAGTGGTGTTTCTCAGTTTGTTTTTCTATGCCATCCCAAGATTGCAAAAACGCGTCGGATTATCCGAAGAAGAGGAAAAGCCGAAGCTTCAATTCCCCAGAGTTGTCTTGCCCTATTTGCTCGGCGTCGTGGCATTATTTTCTGTTGTGCCCGAGGGCATGATCATTGATTGGAGCGCGCTTTTTTTAAACACTGAGCGTGGTGTTTCCATAGCCTGGGCAGGAACCGGATTTGCTGCAACTTCAACGGCAATGGCGATTATGCGGTTTTCAGGCGATCACTTGCGCAAGCGATTTGGTGCCGAGCAAACTTTGCGATTTTCTGTGGTGACAGCGATTATCGGGTTCTCGCTCATCACGCTCTCATCATCGCCTTATGTTGCTGTATTTGGATTTTTCGTGTCAGGTATTGGTTTAGCAAATTTGTTTCCAATTGCGATTTCTGCCGCGGGGAATGTGCCGAACATCCCCGGTGGCATTGCCGTGTCCATGGTCACAACAGTTGGCTATGGCGGGATTTTGTTGGCACCGCCTTTATTTGGGTTTATTGCGCAAACATGGAACTACACTGTGGTCTATGGCATCATGCCATTTTGCCTTTTAATTGTGTTTTTCCTGGTTTGGACCGTGCGACATGCCGATACACGAAGCGATGAGGACTTAGCAGAAACTGAGAATGCAATTCCAGACGGTGACAAATAGTCACGAATTGGCTGTTTTCTTTTCCTATAATATGCGCAGCTGTTGACAATTGGAGTGCAATTTCCCACTTCTGGGGCAGCAAATCCACGCTTGTTTTAGCTTTATTGAACAAAGGTTTCCGATGTCTGAATGTTTAGATCTAGGTCCAAAGCCACGCAGAAATTCTGTTGCGGTTAAAGTTGGTGGTGTCACAGTAGGCGGCAACGCACCCATCGTCGTGCAATCCATGACAAATACAGATACTGCGGATATTGATGCGACGGTCGCGCAGGTCGCTGCTTTGGCAAAATCTGGTTCTGAATTGGTACGCATTACCGTGGACCGCGATGAGAGTGCAGCAGCGGTGCCTAAAATTCGCGAGCGCTTGGAGCGTTTGGGGCTCGATGTGCCACTCATTGGTGATTTTCACTATATCGGCCACAAATTGCTAGCTGATCATCCTGCATGTGCGGAAGCACTGGCGAAATACCGCATTAATCCTGGCAATGTTGGTTTCAAAGCTAAGAAAGATAAGCAGTTTTCACAAATTATCGAAACTGCGATTGAATATGATAAACCCGTGCGCATTGGCGTAAACTGGGGTTCGCTTGATCAGGAATTGCTCACGCGCTTGATGGATGAGAATTTGAAAAATGGCTCGCCCTTAAGCGCTGATCAGGTGATGCATGAAGCGATTATTCAATCCGCGCTTTTATCGGCGCAGTTGGCAGAAGAAGTTGGCCTCGGGCGTGATAAGATCATTCTATCGGCGAAAGTTTCTCGTGTGCAGGATCTGATTGCGGTTTACTCGCAATTGGCCGCGCGTGGTGATTATGCCTTGCATTTGGGATTGACGGAAGCCGGTATGGGATCCAAAGGCATCGTCTCGTCATCCGCAGCACTTGGTATTGTGTTGCAGCAAGGCATTGGAGATACGGTTCGTATTTCACTTACTCCTGAACCAGGTGGCGATCGGACACGTGAAGTGCAGGTCGCGCAAGAGCTGCTGCAAGTCATGGGCTTCCGCCAGTTCTTGCCGGTTGTCGCTGCATGTCCGGGCTGCGGGCGCACCACGTCGACCGTGT
>JAHDFS010000053.1 GCA_020628035.1 Rhizobiaceae bacterium | reverse complement strand
GCGACGTGAACCTTGTGGAAGAAATCGCCAATCTCACCAATTTGCCTATCCATCCGGCCAATGATGCAACTGCTGCCTGTAAAGCTGAACACGTATATGGCCGTGGTAAAGAATTCCGCGATTACGCTTATTTTTTTATTGCCGCTTATATCGGCGGCGGGGTGGTTTTAAATCATTCAGTGTTTGAAGGCCATCAGGGCAATGCCGGGGCATTGGGATCACTGCGCAGTATTGGTCCCAACGGTGAAAGCCGCCAATTGATTGATATTGCTTCGCTACATCTTTTGGAAAAACGGCTTGAGCAGGTGGATATTGACCCGAAAATCTTGTGGGATTCGCCGCAAGATTGGTCGAGCATTTCAAGATATGTTGAGCAATGGATTGGTCAAACCGCGCAGGAACTTGCCAAAGCTGCTTTATCAACATGCTCCGTGATTGATTTTGAAGCCATTGTGATTGATGGATCCTTCCCGGCGGATGTGCGCGATGAATTGGTTGAGCGGACGCGGCGATATCTTGCCAACCAAGATGTGAGAGGCCTCATTCGTCCGCTCACTGAAGCCGGCAGTATTGGCCGCGACGCCCGTGCCATCGGCGCTGCAAGCGGACCGATCTTCGCGCAATTCTTCCTCAATACAAATGTCGGTTTGGTGCAGATTTAGTTGGCTTGGATATTTCACCTGCGCAATGATGTCGGTGTAATCCCAAATTCGGCCTTAAACGCGCGAGTCATTGCGCTGGCATTTTCATAGCCGCAACGCACCGCAATTTCGCTGATCGCAAGGGTGGATCCCAAGATTTGGAGCCGGGCGAAATTTAGTCTTTTGTGGCGATAAACCTGATGTGGTGTCGCACCAAATTCGCTTAAGAATTTTCGTTGCAATTTCTTCTGATCGACATCAAGTCTCATCGCGATCTGCGAAACTGAAAGCGGCTCTTCGATATGTTCATCCATAATCTGAAGACATGTTTGAACGAGCGAGATTTTCGACTCAAATTCAATACCTTGCGGTTCATCTTTCAATTGATGAAGGAAGAAGCTTTCAACATCTTGTCGTGCCGATTCGCCAAAATGTTCTGCAATTAATGCAGCCGCAAGATCAAAGGCTGCCATGGCGCCCCCGCAGGTAATGCAATTGTCAGCTTTCACATAGCGTGCATTGACGACTTTGGTTTTGAGAAATTTCTCTGCAAAACTATCGAGCAATTCCCGGTGTATTGTGGCTTCCTTGCCATCCAATAATCCTGCTGAGGCGAGCAACCATGCACCCGTATCAAGGCCCGCAATGGCTTTTGTTTGTGTTGAGAGCTGCTTGAGACTGCGGGAAATTTTTGTATTTGCCAATCGATCATAATTATAGCTTGCCACAACAAAAAGATAATCGGATTGGAAACTCTCCACTTCAACCTTCTTTGTTGTGATTTCTAACCCACTGGATGACGTGATTGTTCCACCATCGAGGCTTAAAAATTGCCAATTATAGAGCGGTTTTTGCGCCATAAAATTGAGCGCGCGAAAGGGTTCCACCGAATTAGCAAGGCAATGGTTGGAAAATTCATCAAAGATGAGAACAGCAATATCAATGCATTTTGACTGCGTATTTGTCCATTTGAGCATGATTATGTCTATTATAGCATATAAATGTTTGGCAAGTTTTGCCAACCTGTCTGCGGGAGAAATTGGAGACCGCCATGCCATTACAAACGAACAAAGACGTATTCATCACTTGCGCTGTAACGGGTTCAGGTGGAACGCAAGATCGCAGCCCGCATGTGCCAAGAAGCCCTGAGCAGATTGCGCAATCGGCGATATTAGCGGCAAAAGCGGGGGCTGCCATTGTTCATTGTCATGTTCGCGATCCTGAAACTGGCGCACCATCCCGTGAGGGAAAGCTCTATCGCGAAGTCACAGAGCGCATTCGAGATGCAGATGTTGATGTCATTCTCAATTTAACTGCTGGCATGGGTGGTGACTTGGTGTTTGGATCATCCGAAGCGCCATTACCCTTGGCGAATGGTACAGATATGGCCGGTGCCAAAGAGCGTGTCGCCCATATTGCAGATTGCCTGCCAGAAATTTGTACACTTGATTGCGGCACCATGAATTTTGCCGAAGCCGATTATGTCATGACCAATACGCCCGGCATGTTAAGGGCTATGGGTGCGATGATGGAAGAATTAAACGTCAAACCTGAAATTGAAGCCTTTGATACAGGGCATTTATGGCTGGCCAAACAATTGGTCGAAGAGGGCACTTTGTCTTCGCCCGCTCTGGTCCAATTGTGCATGGGCATTCCATGGGGTGCGCCTGATGATCTCAATACCTTCATGGCCATGGTCAATAACGTACCGCAGGATTGGAATTGGTCTGCCTTTTCCATTGGGCGTAATGAAATGCCCTTTGTCGCAGCCTCAGTGCTCGCCGGAGGCAATGTCCGCGTCGGGTTGGAAGATAATCTCTGGCTGGCCAAGGGTGAGCTTGCAACCAATGAAGCGCTCGTCGAACGCGCAAGGACAATCATCGAAGCTATGGGGTCCAACATTATGGGACCTGCGGCTGTTCGCGAAAAACTCAATCTCACCAAACAGGCACCGCGCTCATGAGTAACCAAACAAAAATAGCCGCGATCATAGGCGGCGGTGTGATCGGTGGTGGATGGGTCGCACGGTTTTTGCTGGCCGGATGGGATGTTAACCTCTTTGATCCTGATCCTGAAGCGCCGCGCAAAGTCGGTGAAGTCTTAGACCATGCACGCCGTTCGTTACCGGCATTATATGATGTAAAACTGCCTGACGAAGGTCAGCTCACATTTGCGTCTTCGATCAAAGAAGCTGTTTCAGATGCATCCTGGATCCAGGAAAGCGTGCCCGAGCGATTGGATATCAAGCATTGGACATTCGCCGAGATCCAAGCGCATTGCGCACAAGATGCGCTGATTGGATCGTCGACATCAGGGTTTAAGCCATCAGAACTTTCAAGCGAGAGTGAGAATAAGTCCGCGATCTTTGTCGCACATCCATTTAACCCGGTTTACCTCGTTCCCGTTGTTGAATTGGTGGGGGATGCTGATACACTCGATCGCGCAAGTGACATTCTCGATCAAATCCTGATGAAGCCCATCAAGGTGAAAAAGGAAATCGATGCCCATGTCGCCGATCGATTGCTGGAAGCTGTGTGGCGTGAAGCTTTGTGGCTGGTTAATGATGATATCGCCACGACAGAAGAAATCGATGACATTATCCGATATGGTTTTGGTCTGCGCTGGGCGCAAATGGGCCTATTTGAAACCTACCGCATCGCTGGTGGTGAAGCAGGTATGGCGCATTTCATCGAGCAATTTGGTCCGTGTCTTAAATGGCCTTGGACCAAGCTCATGGATGTACCTGATTTAACCGATGAATTGGTCGATAAAATCGCCAGCCAATCAGACAAGCAATCAGGCAAGCATTCAATCCGCGCATTAGAGCAAATTCGCGATAATAATTTGGTCGCCATGATGCGGGCATTAAAAACCCAAAACTGGGGTGCGGGTGCTTTGCTCAATTATGCAGATAAACAGCTCAAATCTGCAATTCCTTCTAATGCCGGTGAACAATTGGAAACTGTGCGCCGCGTCGTGCCGGTCGATTGGACCGATTATAATGGGCATATGAATGAGGGGCGGTATGGCCAAGTCTTTTCAGATGCAGCAGATTTCATCATCGAGTTCATTGGCGCTGATGAAGATTACATCAAATCGGGTCTTAGCTATTTTACCGCTGAAACCAATACGAATTTTTTGCAGGAATGCCATGCAGGGGACGAGTTTTATGTTCAGACTGGTGTTCTCTTAGCGGAAGGCAAGAAATTAAAGCTTTTGCATGAGATGAAATCTGCAGACGGTGAAACCCTCGCCACTTGCACGCAGTTTCTGCTTCATGTCGATCTTAATACTCGGAAATCCTGTCCGCCCGAAGCACATATTCTTAAAAATCTGGAAGCGCTGCGGTCCAACTACGCGGTGGCTGACGAACAAGGGGAGGCATGATGATGAAGTTTGGTCTTTCGCAAACACAAGAGATGATTGTTTCCACCGTTCGAGATTTCGTTGAGCAGGAAATTTATCCGCATGAAGATTTGGTAGAGCAAACGGGTGAAGTGCCGGATGAGATTGCTCATGAGATCAAACAGAAATGTATCGATCTGGGCTTTTATGCGTCAAATTTCCCTGAAAATGTCGGCGGTGCAGGGCTATCGCATGTTGACTTCGCACTTGTCGAACGTGAGCTTGGTCGCGGCTCAATGGCGCTGACGCATTTCTTTGGCAGACCGCAAAACATCCTTATGGCGTGTAAAGACGATCAGATCGAACGTTATCTTTTGCCCGCTGTGCGGGGCGAAAAAATGGATGCGCTTGCCATGACAGAACCTGATGCAGGTTCTGATGTGCGCGGGATGAAATGTGCGGCTAAACGCGATGGTAGCGATTGGGTCATTAATGGCACGAAACATTTCATTTCAGGCGCTGAACATGCTGATTTCATCATCGTGTTTATTGCAACGGGTGAAGATGATACGCCCCACGGCCCGAAGAAGCGGATCACAACCTTCTTAGTCGATCGCGGCACACCTGGTTTTACCATTCGCGAAGGCTATAAATCGGTGTCCCATCGCGGTTATAAAAACATGATTTTGGAGTTTGATGATTGCCGCTTGCCGCAAGAACAGGTTTTGGGTGAAGTCGATGGCGGTTTTGCGATCATGAATGAATGGCTTTATGCCACGCGAATTACGGTGGCGGCCATGTGTGTGGGGCGCGCCAGACGATGCTTTGATCTAGCGTTAAATTATGCTGCAGACCGCAAACAATTTGGCCAACCTATCGGACGGTTTCAGGGCGTTAGTTTTCAGATCGCAGATATGATCACCGAGATCGATGCAGCGGACATGCTCACTTTATCCGCCGCCTGGCGTTTGGATGAGGGGCTGCCCAGCAACCGCGAGATTGCCAGCGCTAAACTATATGCCTCTGAAATGCTGCACCGGGTAACGGATGCATCGCTGCAGGTCTTTGGCGGCATGGGATTAATGGATGATTTCCCCATCGAACGTTTTTGGCGTGATGCACGCGTTGAACGCATTTGGGATGGAACGTCTGAAATCCAGCGCCATATTATTGGGCGCGAATTGCTCCGTCCCTTAGGCTCATAAATGCACGGGCTCGATCACATATTCCGGCCACAAAACATTGCCGTAATCGGTGGTGGCGAATGGAACGCGCATGTTATCAAGCAATGCCGGAAATTAAATTTTCCTGGCAATATTTGGTCTGTTCATCCAACAAAAACCAAATTCGCCGGGTTAAAACCCTATAAATCCATATCTGATCTTCCGGCAGTACCGGATGTGAGCTTCATTGGTGTTAATCGCAAAGCCTCGATCAAGGCGCTTGAAGAGCTTAACGCAATCGGAGCCAAGGGCGCGGTTTGCTTTGCAAGTGGTTATGCTGAGACCAGTGATGGCAAGGGGTTGAGTGATGAGTTGCTCAAAGCAGCGGGCAATATGACCATTCTCGGCCCCAATTGCTATGGGCTATTAAATATGCTCGATGGCGTTGCGCTCTGGCCGGATGAGCATGGCATGAAACCCGTCGACAAAGGCGTAGCGATCCTTGGGCAGTCTTCGAATATGTTGATCAATCTGGGCATGCAAAAGCGAGGATTGCCAATCTCACATGTGGTTGCATGTGGCAATCAGGTTCAAAGCAGCTTTGCTGATATTGGAACCTATCTTTTAGAAGATGACCGTGTGACTGCGCTTGGTATTCATATTGAAGGTTTTGGCGATATTCATAAATTTCAAAACCTTGCCATGCGCGCCTATTTGCTCGGAAAGCCGGTTGTTGTTCTTAAAGTTGGCGTGTCCGATGCAGCGCAATGCGCAACCTTGTCGCATACTGCATCACTCGCGGGTTCTGATGCAGGTGCGGATGCTTTGCTCAAGCGATGCGGTATCGCGCGTGCCGATGGATTATCTGAATTTTTATCGCTCCTCACCATGGGGCATTTATTTGGCTCTGCGAATATAAAATCCATCACGTCATCGAGTTGTTCGGGCGGCGAAGCGGTTTTAATCAGCGATATTGTTGAAAAACATCCTGTTGAACTGTGCACTTTAACGGAAGATCAAAAAACAAACTTGAAATCTTGTCTGAGTGAATTGGTGACAATCGAAAATCCACTCGATTATCACACCCAGATTTGGCGCGATGTTGATGCGATGCGTTTCGTGTTTGAACAAATGGCTTCTGGGGACGCTGATCTTAACTGCCTGATATTAGATTTTCCCCGCAGTGACCGGTGCGAACCGACAGGTCATGATATTGCCTTTGAGGCGCTTCAACAGGCCAATAGTTCAACACCTTCGAAATTTGCTTTGGTATCAACCCTGCCGGAGAATTTACCTGAAGAGGTGGCTGAATTTGCAATTATGAACGGCATTATGCCGTTTTTCTCAGCTGATGATGCCATTTCAACCTTGGCGAAAACGCAAGAATGGCAAGCGCCGGTGACGATGCCTGTTTGTCTTGGAGCGCCGCCAGAAAATCCAGAAACAATCAGCGAATTTGACGCGAAGTTAGAATTATCCAAATTAGGGATATCGGTGCCGAAATCTGTTCATGTCACAAATATCGCTGAACTTGCAGCTAAGACCACACAATTACAATTCCCATTGGTGTTAAAAGGTGAGGGCGAAGCGCATAAGACGGAAGCAGGATTGGTCGCGCTCAATTTGGCGTCGAAGGAAGAGCTCAATCAAGCGGTTGATGCGATGTCAGCCTCAAGCTTTATTGTCGAAGAGATGGTCACAGGCGAAAATATCGAATTGCTCATCGGCATTGTTTTGGACGAAGCGCATGGCTATGTTTTAACAATCGGAGCAGGGGGCATGCTCACGGAACTATTATCTGATCAAGTTTCGCTATTGGTTCCTGTCAATCGCGAACAAGTTTTAAGCGCGCTTGAGAGAACTAAAATATATAAATTGCTCAAGGGTTATCGGGGCAAAGCGGAAATCAATTTTAATGAGCTACTTGCTGTCATTGATAAGTTGCAGTCTTATATAATTGAAAATGCAGGGAAAATCATGGAGGTGGAAATCAATCCACTTTTGCTTTCCAAAGATACAGCCATTGCCGTTGATACGCTGATTGTGAGGTCTAAATGAACGAATATCCAACCACAAGCCCTATCAAATGTATTATCGAAGGCCCCATTTTAGAAGTGGTGTTAGATAGACCAAAAGCCAATGCCATCGATTTGGCAACCAGCCGTATCATGGGTGATGTCTTTGCTAAGTTCCGCGATGATCCAGATTTACGCGTCGCCATTATCAGCTCTGCACATGAGAAATTCTTCTGCCCCGGCTGGGATTTAAAAGCAGCAGCAGCTGGCGATGAAGTTGACGGCGATTATGGCGTTGGCGGTTTTGCTGGGCTTCAAGAATTGCGTGATCTCAACAAGCCTGTCATTGCTGCCATCCATGGCATTTGTTGCGGCGGCGGTTTTGAATATGCACTTTCTGCTGACATGATTTTAGCATCCGATGATGCAACATTTGCATTGCCCGAAATACGCTCGGGGACAGTTGCCGACGCTGCTTCTGTGAAATTGCCGAAGCGCATTCCTTACCACATCGCAATGGAATTGCTGCTAACAGGTCGTTGGTTTGACGCCAAAGAAGCCAATCAATGGGGGATTGTCAATCATGTGTATGAGCGGGATCAATTGAACGCTGAAGCCTGGAAACTTGCGCGCACACTCGCGTCTGGGCCGCCACTTGTTTATGCCTGTATTAAAGAGATCATCCGTGATGCAGAAGATTCAAAATTCCAAGATGCAATGAACAGAATTACCCAACGTCAGCTTAAAACCGTTGATGTGCTTTATGGGTCTGAAGACAATAAAGAAGGCGCCATTGCCTTTGCAGAAAAGCGCGATCCTGTTTGGAGGGGTAAGTAAATATTTGATTTTGCTGGTATTTACTAAATAGATTTATAGATTTTCATCCAGCAGGATCTCGATGCGAATGCTCTCTTGCGCCGAATTGGGTTCGCGGGCTTCACTGCGCGCGCGCAATATCCGCAAGGCACTGCGAACGGCATGTCCAGGATTTTGCGCAATAATCGCATCAATCTGATCATTTTTTAAAGCGGCTTCGCTAAAGGGTGTGCGTTCGTGCACGACAACTGTGATATCGTTCAGATTGAGCTTTTCACATATAACCTCAATCGGAATACGTGCTTCTGAACTCATAATGTAAACGCCAACGATATCATCGCAGTGTTCGAGCTGGTTTCCGATAATGCGTTTGGCGCGTGAAACTTCGCCATAGGTTTCAAGGGAAGGGAGCGGGCGTAGATTTTCAAACCGCGCATTGATCACTGCATCAAATCCATGACGACGCTCAATGCTATCAGATGATAGCATGGTTTCAGAGATGATCATGATCGAGCCGGATTTTGATCCGCTAAATTTTCCAACAATCTTCGCCGCTGTCGCGCCAGCTGCATAGTTGTTCACGCCAACAAAATCCAGTTGCTCCAAATTTTCCTGCGCTGATAAAAATTGCACAATATGCACGCCGCGCTCATTTAAGCGCGAAATCGCATCTCGAACGGGCGGCGATTCGGGCGCCATGATTGCCAAACCATCAAGATCAGAAGGATCAATCGATGAGATATAATTCGCCACAAGGTGAGGGTCACCCATATCGAGCTGCTCTACATCGGCAAATGTCATATCCGAGCGCAACGATTTATTGGCGTGTTCGACCTGCTGAATAAGTTCCTTAAGGTAAAGATCGCCACGTTTTGGAAGGATAAAGCGGAACCTATAAGGCTTATTGCGCAGCAAATTGACGGCAGCGAGATTGCGCACAAAACCAATTTGTTCGATTGCAGCCTGCACTTTATCGCGAGTCTTTTGGCTCACATTTGGTCTGTCATTTAAGACGCGATCAACCGTTGCTAAGCTCACACCAGCCGCTTCCGCCAAGTCTTTTGTGGTTGGGACAATCAAAAAATTTGCCTTCCTTAAACCTTGTTTTCCAAGGCTTTCTCCAACATTTTTGCGCAAAAATCAAGAAAAATGAGGTACGTACATCATTTTTTGCTTGCATTGAGGTACGAACCTCAATTATATGACTGGTAACTTGATCAAACGCTGCGCTCGTCTTGGCGGGAATTATTCAAGTTAAAAATTGAACCGAAAGCAGAAGGGTGGAGGCCTTTTTGCCCTTGGACTTTAAACCAAACGTGCCTGTGCTTCATCTCAGAGCATAAGGGAGGAATAAAAATGAAATCTAAGTTTTTAAATTCAGTTGCTGCGACGGGTCTATTGGCCTCAGCATCCATGTTGGGTGGTGTTTCAGCCGCGCAATCCGCAGATCTAACTCTATGCTGGGCTGCATGGGATCCGGCTAATGCGCTTGTTGAATTGAGCAAAGAGTTTGAAGCGCAATCAGGTCATAGTATGAGCTTTGAATTTGTGCCATGGCCAAATTTTGCTGACCGTATGCTCAATGAGTTGAACTCAGGTGGTGAGCTTTGTGATCTACTTATCGGCGACAGCCAGTGGATTGGTGGCGCTGCAGAAAATGGCCAATATGTGAAATTGAATGATTTCTTCGATAAAGAAGGCATCTCAATGGATGATTTCCTACCAGCAACTGTGACTGGTTATGCTGAATGGCCAAAAAATACACCAAACTATTATGCGCTTCCAGCTTACGCAGATGTTGTGGGTTGGACTTATCGCAAAGACTGGTTCGAGCGTCCTGAAATTCAAGCCGAATTTAAGGAAAAATATGGTCGTGATTTGGGTGTGCCTGCAACATTGGAAGAGCTGCAGCAAATTGGTGAGTTTTTCCAAGGTCGCGAAATCGATGGCAAA
Organism: Rhizobiaceae bacterium; assembly: GCA_020628035.1. Classification (GTDB taxonomy): domain Bacteria; phylum Pseudomonadota; class Alphaproteobacteria; order Rhizobiales; family Rhizobiaceae; genus Lentilitoribacter. The sequence continues at coordinate 11,666 of JAHDFS010000053.1, read as the reverse complement.
ACCGTTTATGGTGCCGCGATTTATACAGAGCGCGGATCTGAAGGCATCACCATGGGCGTGACCAACGCTTTATATAATTATGGCTTCCTTTATGAAGACCCAGAAAACCCATATGAGCTTGAAGGTTTTGTAAATTCGGATGGCGCAGTTGCTGGGCTTGAATTCTACAAAAAGCTTTATGAAACATCGACACCACCAGGTGCGTCTGATGCTTATATGTCAGCCAATATTGATGCCTATAAATCAGGGCAGGTGGCCATGCAGATGAACTTTGCATTTATCTGGCCAGGTGTGGAAGCAGATCCAAATACAGGTGGTGGCAAATCAGGCTATTTTGCAAATCCTGCAGGTCCTGCTGGTCAATTTGCTCAGCTTGGTGGTCAGGGCATCTCGGTTGTTGCCAATTCAGACAACAAAGATGCAGCACTTGAATATATCAAGTGGTTCGCCCAACAAGAAGTTCAGCAAAAATGGTGGGATGTTGGTGGTGCACCAGCGATGAAAGCAGTCCTTGAAGCCCCAGGCTTTAACGACAGCCAGCCATTTGCCAAAACATTCCTTGATTCAATGGCAATCGTGAAAGACTTCTGGGCAGAACCTGCTTATGCATCTCTATTGTTGCCAATGCAGGAACGCATTCACAACTATGTTGTTGCTGGACAAGGTTCGGCAAAAGAAGCACTCGACGGTCTTGTGAAAGACTGGGACGAGGTCTTTGAAGATGAGGGCAAAAAGTAAGCCCCCGTTCGCTTTCTCCCAAGCGGACCCTTGGAGCCGGGGGTTTTTCCGGCTCCACCTTTATGATAGAATTTTAAGAGAACACAATGGACAATGTTGCAGACAAAGTGGCTTCCGCCACACCGCCTTCTATTGCGCATAGAGTAAAAGGGCTATCAGATCGTGCAATAGCATGGATATTTGTTGCGCCGACAATCTTCATATTGCTGGCAATCAATATCTTCCCGCTGATCTGGACCGTATATCTCAGCTTTACAAATTATGCTGTGAACCGACCAAACCGAGAAGTAAAATTCATTGGCTTGCGCAATTATGAGCGAATTTTAGGTGATGCCGACACATGGGCGACCATGCAGGCGACTGCGCATTTCCTCATTTGGACAATCGTCCTGCAGGTTTTGATCGGTTTTACACTCGCATATCTGATCAATAAGAAATTTAAAGGCAATGACCTTTGGACCACAATCATCGTGTTCCCAATGATGTTATCGCCTGCGGTGGTGGGTAATTTCTGGACCTTCCTTTATCAGCCGCAAATTGGTTTGTTCAACTATGTTATTAGTTTTGTAACGGGCGCTGACCCATCCAGTTTCTCAATGATCGGTGATATTGCATTGGCACCTTGGGCCATTGTGATTGTGGATACCTGGATGTGGACCCCCTTTGTGATGCTCATATGTCTGGCGGGCCTGCGCTCGATTCCCGATAGCATCTATGAAGCTGCAGAATGTGACCGTGCTTCCAAATGGCGACAATTCTGGACAATCACCATTCCCATGGTCTTGCCATTCCTGATGTTGGCGGTTCTATTCCGCGGCATTGAAAACTTCAAAATGTTCGACCTTGTGGTCCAACTCACAGGCGGCGGCCCGGGTAATCTAACAACACTTACGTCAATTGACCTTAAACGAGAGGCTTTTGAAAAGTGGCGCACCGGCTTTGCCTCCGCCTATGCGGTCATCCTTTTCGTCACAGTCTTTGGCCTCGCCTCAATCTACGTAAAAGCACTAAACAGGGTAAAACAACGATGAGTTTTTCAGTTACAGAACCGTCTCACGGACAAAAGTGGTTCGCCGGAATTCTGGTGGTTGGCTACGCATTAATTACCTTGTTGCCATTGCTATGGATTGTCGCAACAGGCTTTAAATCTGGCCCCGATTCCATTGCTTATCCGCCAAAGATTGCGTTTGAGCCGACAGTTGAAGGCTATGTGAACTTGTTTACAACGCAAACGCGTTTGAGCAATGAAGCTAAGTTAGAAGCAGTTGATGATCTTCCTTGGTATGAGCAATTGGTGCGCGAACGCGGTAATACAATTGTGGGAACCTCGCGATATTCAGAGCGTTTTTTCAATTCCATTATCATTGGCTTTGGCTCAACGTTCTTTGCCATTGTTCTGGGGACAGCCGCGGCCTATGCCTTCTCTCGATTTAGAGTGCCGCTGAAAGATGATCTGCTGTTTTTCATACTTTCAACTCGTATGATGCCGCCGATTGCAGTCGCAATTCCGATCTTTTTAATGTTCAGAAATTTGGGGTTAAGTGACACACATGCAGGGATGATCTTACTTTATACTGCGGTGAACTTATCGCTTTCTGTCTGGTTGATTAATGGCTTTATTGATGAGATTCCGATCGAATACGAAGAAGCAGCACTCATTGATGGCTACACCCGCTTTCAAGCATTTTACAAAGTGGTTCTGCCGCAAGCAGCCACAGGTATCGCATCAACGGCAATCTTCTGTCTGATCTTCGCCTGGAATGAATATGCCTTTGCCGTATTGCTCACCTCAGGCACCGCGCAAACAGCACCGCCCTTTATCCCAACCATTATTGGGGTTGGTGGGCAAGATTGGCCAGCGGTGGCGGCAGGCGCAACCATATTCCTAGTACCAGTCATGGTGTTCACAATTCTGCTTCGTAAACACTTGCTACGTGGCATCACATTTGGAGCAGTTCGCAAATGAGTAATTTTTTCAACGATTTACTGCGCTTACGGCGCGGGGCTTGGGAAATGGTCGCATCGATTTTAATCGCGCTTGGAGTGATCATGCTTATGCAGCCATTTGTCTTAACGCTCTTCACCTACTCCTTCATTGTAACACTAGTCGGAACAGTGATGTTTATCATTGTTAGCCATTTTCCGGAGTAACCCATGGCACAAATAAGAATAGAAAATGTGCGTAAAGAATTTGGATCTTTTACTGCGGTCCAATCGTCTAGCTTTACCATTGAAGACGGTGAATTCTTTATGCTCCTGGGCCCATCAGGCTGCGGAAAAACAACAACTTTGCGTATGATGGCTGGGCTTGAATTGCCCACCAGCGGTGAGATCTATATCGACGGTGAAGAGGTGGGTATGAAGCGCGCATCTGAGCGAGATATCGCTTTCGTATTCCAAATGTTTGCGCTCTATCCGCATATGAATGTCGGTAAAAATATGTCCTATCCTCTAATCAGTCAGGGTATGTCACGGGCGGATGCGCAAAAGCGCGTTTTGGAAGTCGCAAAAATCCTCGGCATTGAAGATATGCTCAACAGGCCCGTGGGTGGTCTATCTGGTGGCGACCGTCAACGTGTTGCACTGGGTCGCGCCATTGTACGTGAACCCAAAGCCTTCTTCATGGATGAACCTTTGGGTGCACTTGACGCAGAATTCCGTGAACATATGGCCGAAGAATTGCGTGCCTTACATGATCGAATGGGCGCCACAACCGTTTATGTAACCCATGATCAGCTCGAAGCGATGCAAATGGGTGACAAGATTGTTGTCATGAACCATGGCGTTGTCGAACAGTTTGGTAAGCCGCAAGAGATCTATGATTGGCCAGCAACCAAATTCGTTGCGCAATTTATTGGTTCACCATCGATGAACTTTCTCGATTTTCATGGCAATGTTGAACCCAATGCTGATAAAGTCATGATTGATGGGCATCAGATCGATATTCCAACATCCAGAGACGGTGCAGTTGGAGATTTATCGCTTGGCGTTAGGCCAGAGCACATCAAATTCGATGATAGTTCAAACTATAAAGGCGAAGTCACAGCCGTTGAATATTTGGGAACCACCCAAATCATCACGCTGCTTACGCCAAATGGAACGATCAAATCGCGGATCGCATCGGACATTCAGGTCAATAATGGTGAAATGATTGGGCTGACATTTGATGCCCGTACATTGACCTTGTTTGACAATACCAATGGCCAAGCTTTGGTGTCCGAAGCAAATGAGGGGGCGCTTAATCATGGCTGAGATAGTTTTAGAAAATGTCACAAAGCGTTTTGGTGATGACGTCGCGCTCGACAATGTATCACTCACCATACCTGATGGATCATTTGTCGTGCTGCTTGGACCAACAGGTGCAGGTAAAACAACAACTCTGCGCATGATTTCTGGTTTGGATGAACCTGATAGCGGCAATGTGTTCATTGATGGGCATTCGATATTGGGTCAAACACCCGCGCAACGCAATGTGGCAATGGTGTTCCAGCAATATTCGCTCTATCCGCATCTCACAGTGCGGCAGAATTTGGAATTTCCATTAAAATCGCCTTTGTTGCAAACGCCGCAAGCCGAGATCGACGAAAAAGTCAAAGCCGTTTCTGAAGTGCTTCAGATCGCGCATAAACTTGATAATAAGGCAACCGCATTATCCGGTGGTGAGATGCAGCGGGTATCCATTGGCCGCGCGCTTGTTCGTTCTCCCAATATCTATTTGATGGATGAGCCGCTGAGCTCGTTAGATGCTAAATTGCGCGCTGATTTGCGTATCGAGCTTAAGCGCATTCAAGCCAATTCTGGTCAAACACTCTTATATGTAACGCACGATCAGATTGAAGCGATGACGATGGCGACGCATATCGGCGTGTTGGACAATGGCAAATTGGTTCAGTTTGGCTCACCACGTGAGGTGTATGAAAACCCGGTCAGTATTTATTCCGCGAGTCGTCTGGGCCAACCGCGCATCAATATTTTGCCAGCTGATCTGTTTGAAGGCGATTGCCCCAAACATGCCAAATCAATTGGCCTGCGCCCTGAGCAAATCAACCAGGGCAAAGGTGAGGATGCCTATGTGACGCGTGTTGAGCATTTAGGTGATCAAACGCGATTACATCTGAAATTCAAAGAACATGACCTTATCACTGTTACGGACGCACATACGCCGCTGCAGTATGGAGAGGTCGTTAAAATTCAACCAAAAGAACCGTTTTTCTTCGATGAAGACGGTGCACGTATTGTGTAAGGGAGGAAGCTATGACGCAATTTATCAATAAGAAGGAAGACATTGTTACTGATGCAATCGATGGCATTGTTGCAGCTTCTGGCGGAAAACTTGCACGACTTGATGGATATCCGCATATCCGTGTTGTGGTCCGAAATGATTGGGATAAATCGAAAGTCGCGCTCGTCTCGGGTGGTGGCTCCGGGCATGAACCCGCCCATGCAGGATTTGTCGGGGAGGGCATGTTAACCGCCGCTGTTTGTGGTGACGTCTTTGCTTCACCTAGTGTTGATGCTGTCCTTGCTGGCATTTTGGCCGTTACGGGGCCTGCAGGATGTCTTTTGATTGTCAAAAACTATACAGGCGACCGCTTGAACTTTGGCCTTGCTGCTGAACGCGCACGCGCTTTTGGCTTGAATGTTCGCATGGTAGTGGTTGATGATGATATCGCATTGCCTGAATTGCCTCAGGCACGTGGTGTGGCCGGGACCCTCTTCGTGCATAAAGTTGCAGGAGCTCTTGCGCAAAATGGAGCTGATTTGGATACCGTGGCCGCGGCAGCGAAGAAAGTCATCGGTAGTGTTCAAAGTATCGGCATGTCGCTTGATACCTGCACCGTACCAGGCTCTCCCAAGGAAGATCGTATTCCCGATGGCATGGCCGAATTGGGTCTTGGCATTCACGGTGAGGCTGGGTTTGAACAAATTGCCTTTAGCAGTGCAAAAGATGGTTTTGCAGCCATGTCTGCAAAATTAGAAGCTGCGATGAAAGATGGACCGCATGTGGCACTTTTAAACAATCTTGGTGGCGCATCAGTGCTTGAGATGTCTATTGTTTTGAAGGAGCTGGTGAACTCTTCATTGGGTAAAAACATTACGCATGTTGTAGGTCCAGCATCGATGATGACCTCACTCGACATGCGCGGATTTTCCGTGTCGATCTTTCCGGCCAGTAGCGAAGAATTAGAACTCCTAAAAGTGGCCACACCTTTAGCTGCATGGCCGGGCGTATCTAAGATCGACCCGATTGAAATTAAGCCGCTCAATGATGGTCTGACTGCAATTAAACCCATTCCGTCAGCTCATAAACAAACTGAAGAGTTCTTACGCAATTGCTGCGAAGTGCTTATCGCAGCTGAGGATGATTTAAATGCGCTTGATGCAAAATCTGGCGATGGTGATACAGGGTCCACGCTTGCGGGCGCGTCACGTGCGCTCATTGATGCTATGGATCGTTTGCCGCTCGCTGATCACACGCAATTATACCGCGCCATTGGCTTAGAGCTCAGCCAAACAATGGGAGGCTCGTCGGGTGTGTTGCTTGCGATCTTCTTCGCGGCCACAGGTGATGGCGCATCCAGCGGACTTCCAATGCGTGACGCGTTTAAAGCTGGGCTTGCACGCATGCAAGAAATTGGCGGTGCTCAAATTGGTGATCGCACCATGGTTGATGCATTGGCGCCCGCATTGGACGCTTTGGAGCAGGGCATTGCCCAGGCAGCAGATGCCGCGAGAGCAGGAGCCGATCATACGGCTAGTATTTTGCAGGCTAAAGCTGGCCGAGCCGCATATATTAATGCACAACAACTTGAGGGCCATGTCGACCCGGGCGCTGAAGCGGTCGCGCGTTTGTTTGAGCATCTGAATTCTTAAAAGGAATGATCGAAATAGGGTAGGCTTTATCAAAGCCAATTAAATATCTATCGTCTATGATCATAAAATAACGGCGTTGTTGCATGGTGCACCAACGCCGTTTTCACTTATCGACCATAAGCAGATCAATAAATCGGGATGGTTAAACCAAGCGTACCGCCATAAGATTGGAAGTCCGATGCGCCAATCCCATCGTAATAACCCGCCGCTGTGAAACGAACCCCATATTCATTTTCAAGTTCTATTTTGGCGTCCACGCGCGCACGTAAGTTTTCATCTGCAAATGCATTTGACGTGGATGAATTTGCATTTTTCACTGAAAAATTGGTTATGCCCGATAAGCCAGTTGTCGCGCGCATGGTATAGCCATTACCCATATCAAATTTCCGAGTAATCGTTGGGCCAAATTTAAACTCACCCAGTGAAATCGTTTGCTCAGGAATAAGGTCTGAATTTGAATCGGTATAAGCCTCTTGCGTTTCTTTAAAATATGAAATCGAAAATTCCGGCTTGATACTAACCTCGTCATTTAGATCATAAGATCCCTGAATCTTAAGGCTTGCCAGCCATCGCTCTGTTTCAAAACTATCCGTATAGGTTCCAATAGGCGTAACATCATTGGATGATTGTCCCCAAAGCGTACGCGCTTCAAAATACAGGTTCTGGTCCTTTAATTTTCCCGCAATATATGGACCGATCATGAAGCCGTTGCCCGAAACAGTGGAGCCAGTTGCGCTGTTTATTTCTTCAGCCCAATCAATTTGTGTCAGCACGCCGAAAAGCACATCATTTGAGATAAAATAATGGGTTCCAAAATAGGCTGACCAGAATTCGCTTTTTAAATTTGTCTGCGTCGACTTTGATCCTTTTATCTGCGTCCAGACATCCCAAAAACCGGTACGGTCATTGGTATTAAAGCCTTGAGGCTCTGGCTCGTGATCTTCTTCCTTTTTGACCAATAAATTCGACGTTGTTTGAGGATCATCACTAAAGCGTTCCGCAGAGGCAAATAAAGGAACTTCTTTTTCCACGGTCGGACGGTTGCCTTTGCCAAAACCACCTTCGCGCGCTTGTAATATTTTACTGCGAGATGTGAAAAACGACATCGTGGTTTCGCTATCAAGATCGCTTTCAAGCTGTAAATTCCCCAATGGTCCACCGCCACTATTGTTCGAACCGCTCACAAACCCAATCATATCCGGTTGATTGCTAAGCATGTGATTTGCGCGGTTCATCATAAAGTTTGAAATCGCGGTGAGGGTCTCTTTAACAGCTGTGCCGCCGCTAACAAGAACTTGCGTGGCTGCTGTATTGGTATTACCTGCACCATCGGTTGCGACCGCACTTGCCACATCAATTGTGGTATTCGCGGCGCTACCGGGTGTAATATTTGCTGTATAAGTATTTCGATCCACTGCAACAAAGTTCGATGCTGTCCCGTTACCAACAGTGATATCGCCGATGTCAAAACCGCCAACATTCTCGGAGAATTCAAAGGTAACGCTAAATGGGGTAGAACCATCATGAGCCGATGGTGCACCATTAATTGACACGCTTGGTTTGGTTGTATCAACCGCTGAACCACTCACTTCAATATCAAAGGTACCGACCGAGCTTACGATATCAACCTCAACGGAAAATTCGCCTTCACTTTCTGGTGTAAATGTCACGTCAAATGATGTTGATTCACCAGGATCCAAGGTAATAGAACTGGCATGTGCCGGCGTGATAATCGAGTTCGAAATGGCTTCCAGAACGTCCATTGTAACGGCTCCAGCATATGCGAATGTACGCTGCGGAATTGTCAGGTTTACTTTTTTAACTGGCTTGGTCGTTGGTGCTGAAAAGTTACTTACAGTGGGGCTTCCAGCATTATTAGACCCGGAAATAACGGGTGCACCTGAGATCGTGATCGGCGACGAGCTGGTATTGGTGAAAGTATATGTATTGGTAATAGGGGTCCCAGCTGGTTCATCCGGTTTTTCATCTGAACCGCCATCCGCAACGCTTTTACCTTCATCGGAAACCACTTCAACGGTAGTCGAAGAAATCGGAAGTTCTACATTGTAAGAGTTTTCATTCGTACCGGTGGGCGTTGCATTGTTCAAAACATTGCCTTTTGCATCGGCTATATTGGTGCCCTTATCGTTGACATCGATCGAGACGGTCGCTGCAACGGTCGCTAAGTCGCCCCCAGCCACTTTTACGTTATATACCGTTGTTGAAACCGTCTCGACGTCAGCCACCGCACCTGTGGTACCCGAAACTGTAAAATCACTTGCATCCACACCTGTCACCGCTTCATCAAATGTAAACTGCCAAATCAACGTGTCTTCTTGGGTTGTTTCAGTTAAGGGGTTATGGCGCGTAATCGATGCGACACGCGGCGGAGCCACATCATTGACCAGGGTATAGAAGTTTTGGTTTGTGGTCGGCACAGTGGCAATTGCATTGTTGCCAAGTGTGTCTTGGATCGTAAGGCTACTGCTCAACGAAATTTGTACAATGGCATTCAAATTCGCCAAATCACCGCCTGTAATCGTTACATCATACACTGATGAGGAGACGGCGCTTATGTTGCTCACGGTTGCTGTCGTGCCTGAAACCGTGACGTCCGCTGTATCAAAATTCACAGCGTCTTCATCAAACGTAAAGCGCCAGGTTAAACTGTCGGCATCGGTCGTATCAAAGATTGGCGATTGCCGGGCGATCGATGTTAAGGCAGGGCCGACAACATCATTGAAAACATTGTAGGAATTGTTATTGGTGCCTGTTGGCGTCGCGTCGACAAAACCGTTGCCGGAGATATCTTCAATATTGGTAACGCCTGCAATGGGGCTAAGTGAAACTGTCCCCACAAGATTAGCTAAGTCACCACCTGAAACCGTAACATCATATGTTGTCGCAGATGCTGCTGACACATTTGTTACTGTCGCAGTTGTGCCTCCAACAGTAAAATCACTTGTGTCAACGCCCGTCACATCTTCGTTGAATATAACCCGCCAAGTTAGCGTGTCTTCTCCTGTTGTTTGGGTTGTTGGGTTTGCGCGATCAATAGAGACAAGTCTGGGAGGAATAGTTTCATTGACAAGTTGGTAGGTGTTTTCGTCGACACCCGTCGGGTCTGAAAGTTGGAGCAAGTTGCCGGCCAAGTCAGTAATTGTTGCAGCGCTGGCACCAAAGGATGATTCAACTTCGCCGTTGACTGTACCTAGATCGCCGCCAGATATCGTCAGATCATAAACGGAACCTGAGACAGCGGTTAGTGATTCAACACTCGCCGTTGTACCATCAATATCGACATCGGTAGCATCAAGCCCGACGATATCTTCGTTAAAGGTAATACGCCAAGTTAATCTGTCGGCACTGGTTGTCTCAGTTGTTGGTGAATGACGTGCAACTGAAAGGAGGAAAGGTCGGGTTAGATCCGCAGCCGTTCCAGATGCCGTAAAGTCGAAATTTGATTCATCTAAGTCATCTGAAACAATCAGCAGATCGAATGAGAAGGCACCCGCCGCATCAGGCGTGTAGGTCACAGTAAATGATGCCTGTCCACCATTAGCTGCGACGGTCGTAGTTGAATAATTGCCAACGGTTGGCGTTCCAACATTTGATGGATTGCTCAAAGTTGGTGCAGAACCGGTCAAAGTAAGAGGTGCTGAGCCTGTGTTGCTAATCGTGTAAGTAACTGTATTTGCAACACCAATACCTTCCGTTCCGTAACTTTCAGTTCCACCATCGGTAATACTGATGTTCTCCGTAGAAGAGAGACTAATCTCAGGGGTGATCGCATTTGCAATGACGTCAAAGCTATAATTGGATTCATCAGAATCATCGCTTTTAACTGTGATAATGCCGAACCTTGATCCAGCTACACTTGCCGTCAAATCCACTTTAAATGTTCCACTAGAGCCCGCAGCGATGCTGCTTGGTGCGCCGGATATGCTAAAATCGCCACCATCTGTTGTGATCTCAGAGATGTTTAAAGCTGCTGTACCAGTGTTTTGTATCGTAAATGTTCGTTGTTCAGCAGATCCAACGGACACATCGCCAAAATCAGTATGGTCACTTGTCGATGGAGTAGTATCGCCAAGCGAAATGTTTTGACCATTGCCTTGGATATTGATCTCAGGAACACCGGTCGCCGTTCCGCTCGCTGCAATGTCGAAAGTTGCCTCATCTGGATCATCTGAAATGATATCCAGATCAAAACTGAAGGCGCCAGCAAGCTGCGGCGTATAGGTCACGGTGAATGTTGTTGTGGTGGCAGAATTAGGAAGCGTAGTGACTGAATAATTTGAAACCACAGGAGTTCCAACATTAACCGCGTTGGTAAGGGTTGGCGCAGAGTTTGTGAGATTAAGTGCTTGTGAGCCTGTATTTTGGATTGTGTATGTAACCGTCTTTGAATTTCCTGCATTTGCAGAAAGATGAGTATCGGTACCACCATCAGTAATCGAGTTGGTTTCAGAAGATGAAATGTTGATGTCTGGTTCGTCTAGGCCTGTGCCTGAGATGACGAATGTATAAGGATCATCATTTAGATCATCACTGCGTATTGTTACGGTGGTGGACAATGTTCCGGTGACATTCGGGTGAAACGTTAAAGTGAACGTTCTCGAATTATCTGGAGCCGTGGGCGATCCATTTAGTGAGGTGCTGATGGCCGAAAAATTTGTCGGATCGCCCACTGTGACCGCAGGGTTGTGGAATGTGAGATCAGAGGTCCCTCGATTGACCACAACGAAAGTATTGGTTGCCCCTTTAGTGATAATCACATTGCCAAAATCAGTCCCGTTGGCAACACTGATATCGCCAATTAGATCGCCGTTACCAATGGCATTGGCGTCTGGGGTCTGTACATCCAGATCGGGATCGGCATGTGCTGGAGATGAAACTGCATCCAAACCAATTGCTAATAATACAAGTAAGCTGACGGCAACAAATGTACCGAATTTTGATGTCACCCGAATGGCGATTTGCGATCCGAGAGTAAGCGCCGGTTGACCCAGTTTGAACATGATAGGCTGTATCCCCAAAAACATACCAGTGAT
>JAHDFS010000052.1:18940-21806 GCA_020628035.1 Rhizobiaceae bacterium | reverse complement strand
TACCCGTAGATCCCTTTGACTATATTGTCTTTGGTGGAACCGGCGACCTCGCCGAGCGTAAACTTCTTCCCGCACTTTATCACCGTCAAGCCGCCGGACAGTTTTCTGAGCCAACCCGCATCATAGGTGCGTCGCGGTCGGAGAAATCGCAGGAAGAATATCAAGCTTTTGCCATGGCAGCGCTTAAAGAGCATGTGAAGGCAAAAGAATTTGATCAAGCGGAAGCGGAGAAATTTGTTGCTCGCCTTGATTATGTTGCGCTCGATGCGAAGTCGGATAAAGGCTGGGATGGCCTTGTAGAACGCCTCAAGGGTAATGAAGACCGTGTTCGCGCATTTTACATGGCTGTTGGACCGTCTTTATTTGGCGATATCTCTGAAAATATCCGCCAGCATGGTTTGATTACCGATAAAACGCGGGTTGTTGTTGAAAAGCCGCTCGGACGTGATCTGGCCTCAGCACGTGAATTGAACGCTACGATCGCCAAAGTGTTCAAAGAGGAACAAGTTTTCCGTATTGACCACTATCTGGGTAAAGAAACAGTACAGAACCTTATGGCTCTGCGTTTTGCCAATGTGCTTTATGAGCCATTGTGGAATTCGGCCCATATCGACCATGTTCAGATTAATGTGTCTGAATCTGTCGGGCTGGAAGGACGTGCAGGTTATTATGACAATGCTGGCGCATTGCGCGACATGGTGCAAAATCACCTTGTGCAGCTTATGTGTCTTGTTGCGATGGAACCACCAGCATCCATGGATGCTGAAAATGTCCGCGATGAGAAGCTTAAAGTTCTTCGTTCACTTAAACGCATTGATGCTGGCAATACCGATAAGCTGACTGTTCGCGGCCAGTACAAAGCTGGCGCATCTGATGGTGGCCCGGTTGCCGGTTATCTTGAAGAGCTTGGTAAACCATCCAACATTGAAACATATGTTGCGATTAAGGCTGAGATTTCGAACTGGCGTTGGAATGGTGTTCCATTTTATCTGCGCACTGGCAAACGCATGCCAAACCGCGTGTCTGAAATTGTTATCAATTTCAAAGCCGTACCGCACTCAATCTTTGGCGATGCTGATCAAGTTGTACATGCCAACCAATTGGTTATTCGCTTGCAGCCTGATGAAGCCGTGCAGCAATGGATCATGATTAAAGATCCAGGCCCGGGCGGAATGCGTCTGCGTCATGTGCCGCTTGATATGAGCTTTGCCGAGAATTTTGATGTACGCCATCCTGATGCTTATGAGAGACTTCTGCTTGATGTCATTCGTAACAATCAGACGCTCTTTATGCGTGGTGATGAGGTGGAAGCGGCTTGGGAATGGATAGATCCGATCCTCACGGCTTGGGAGCAAACCGGTCAGCTTGCGCAAACTTATACAGCCGGCACTTCCGGTCCAAGCCAAGCGATTGGTTTGATCGAACGCGATGGACGTACTTGGTATGACAATGACTAGTAAAGTAGTACCGCATATTTTTGATGGCAAAGACGAACTCGCGTCCGGCCTTGCCGATGATGTTGCAAAACGTTTGCAGGGCAAAATTGATGCAAATGGCGCTGCCAGCATTGCTGTATCCGGTGGCTCAACGCCAAAAGCTTTCTTTCAGCAACTCTCTCAGAAAGAGATTGATTGGGAAAAGGTAACTGTCATTATGGTGGATGAGCGTTATGTCCATCCCGGTGATGATCGTTCGAATGAAAAGCTCATTCGCGAAAACTTGTTACAAGGTGATGCTGCAAAGGCAACGCTTATTAGTTTTTGGCAGGAAGGTCAGGACATCACACAAGCAGAAGCGACGCTTGATGGTGTTTTAAAGGCCGCGCCATATATTGATATCACCGTTCTCGGCATGGGTATGGATGGACACACAGCATCCTTTTTCCCCGGCGGCAACAATTTAGAAGCCGCCACAATGATGTCATGCGAACGTGCTATTATCCAAATGGAAGCTGAGGGTGCTGGTGAACCACGTTTGACGCTGACATTACCAGTTATCGTAAATTCATCCTACCTGGTGCTGCATATCGAGGGAGACGGAAAGCGCTCTGTTCTTGATGAAGCGCTAAATGCGGAATTGGCGGACGCTCCTCCAATTCGCACTGTTATCGAAGCATTGAATGGCTCAATAAATTTATATTGGGCACCATAGTCTAACCTGGCAATTTGCCGATCGGAAAGAAGAGAACCATGTCCGCTGATAAGCGTATTTTGGATGTAACACATCGACTTATTGAACGCTCAAAACCAACTCGTGAACCCTATCTTGACCGTGTTAAAGCTGCGAGTTCCAAAGGCCCGCATCGTTCAAAACTTGGCTGCACAAACTTAGCGCACGCCTTTGCCGCAAGCACGCCTGAAGACAAAGCTAACTTAGCAGGCAGTGATACGCCAAATTTAGCGATCATCAATGCTTATAACGACATGTTGTCAGCACACCAACCATTTGAAAAGTTCCCCGATATCATCCGAAATGCCGCACGTGAAGCAGGCGGCACGGCACAAGTTGCCAGCGGTGTACCAGCCATGTGCGATGGGGTAACGCAAGGTGAGCCGGGCATGGAATTGTCGCTCTTTTCACGTGATGTGATTGCTATGGCAACCGCAGTTGGCTTATCGCATGACATGTTCGATGCTGCGCTTTACCTAGGTGTTTGTGACAAAATTGTACCGGGTTTGACAATTGCGGCGCTGACTTTTGGTCACTTGCCAGCCGTCTTTGTGCCGGCAGGCCCGATGACCAGCGGATTGTCCAACAAGGATAAAGCACGTACACGTCAGCTTTATGCAGAAGGCAAAGTTGGTCGTGCTGAGCTCTTGGAATCTGAATCTCAATCCTATCATGGACCAGGTACATGTACCTTCTA
>JAHDFS010000052.1:17560-18840 GCA_020628035.1 Rhizobiaceae bacterium | reverse complement strand
ACCAACCACACCATGCACCTTGTTGCAATGGCAAAAGCTGCAGGTATTCAGCTAACATGGCAGGACATTTCTGATCTGTCAGACACAATCCCATTGCTTGCTCGCGTTTATCCAAATGGTCCAGCGGATGTTAATCACTTCGCAGCAGCTGGTGGCTTGGGTTACCTCATTGGTGAACTCCTCGACAATGGTATGCTCCATGATGATGTGCGCACCGTCTGGGGTGATGGTTTATCCGCTTATCGCGTAGAGGCGAAATTGGGTGAAACCGGTAATATCCATCATGTTGCAGCACCAAAACAAAGCGCGGATCCGAAAGTGATTGCTACATTGGCAGAGCCATTCCGCAAAGATGGTGGCTTAAAAGTTCTTGAAGGCAATATCGGTAAATCCGTGATCAAAGTGTCTGCGGTGAAAGCGGAAAACATGGTGGTTGAAGCGCCAGCTAAAATCTTTAACGATCAGGCTGAGCTGCAGGCTGCGTTCAAAGCTGGCGAGCTCACTGGCGATTTTGTCGCTGTGGTGCGTTTCCAAGGACCAAAAGCCAATGGCATGCCTGAACTTCATAAACTCACGCCGCCGCTCGGTGTTTTGCTCGATCGTGGTCAGAAAGTTGCACTGTTAACCGATGGCCGGATGTCTGGTGCATCTGGTAAAGTTCCTGCTGCAATCCACATGACACCGGAAGCCAAAGATGCTGGCAATATATCTCGTCTGCGCGATGGTGATATGATCCGCCTCGATGCCATTGAAGGCACATTGAATGTTCTGATGGATGCCGACGAGTTTGCAGCACGTGAAGCACAAACAATTGATTTCTCGGCAAATCACTTTGGTATGGGCCGTGAGCTATTCGGCGCGTTCCGTCAATTGGCAGGAACTGCAGATGAAGGTGCTGGCGTCTTTTAAGCCAGCTCCTTAATTCACAATTAGTTTTTGGGATTTGCCCTTGCGCTAAATTAGGATTAGCGGTTGCGCTGCTGTGCCCAGTCTTCAAGCTCAGCGCGAAGACGTTGAACATCACTTTTTAAACGCATGACTTTCTCGCGATCTTCATTGCGCTCAGCTTGTTCTTGAGCGGCCATATTGTTTTGCTCGACATTCTGAGCAGCCGTTGGTGTTGCGTAGTGTGGCTGCATTTGTGGCGGATAACCAAAGCTCGGATCTTGTGGCGGCCATGGCGCTTGTTGGACCGGATATGCATTTGGCATAACAGGTTGCGGCATGACAGGATGTGGAATTGTCGGCTGAGCCACAGGATATTGAGGTGCCATCACCAC
>JAHDFS010000052.1:0-17460 GCA_020628035.1 Rhizobiaceae bacterium | reverse complement strand
AGTTGGCGATTTGTTACCCTTGGCGTGCTGCTTAAGGCTTTCAATGGAGCCGAATATAAACGCGATCCCTAAGCCTAACATGCCACCCAAAATACCAAACAAGATGACGGTTGTCTTGCGGGACGTCGTGGATGGTTGTTGTGGCGGATCGGCCTTTGCGATCACTTGGATAACAGATGTTTCAAGATTTCCGCGTTCTGTTGTCTCACGTGCGCGACGCAGCAGGCTTTCATAAATTTGGCGGATGGCCTCAGCTTTTCGCTCCAATTCACGCAGGCCAACATTTTCTGTTGATTGGTTTGAAGCTCGGGTTTTTAGTACCGCAAGTTTGTCTGCAAGCTGTGTCTCTGAATTACGTGCGCGCTGTACTTCTTTTTGGGTTGATGCAACAATTCGTGTTAGCTCATTACTGATCTCAACCGCGACCGCATCAGCTGATGCTTTTGCAGCGATATATTGAGGATGTCGAGGCCCCAATCCAACGGCTAAAGAATCACTTTTTGATTTTGCTTCCGTATATTGTTTACGAAGTTCCGTAAGCGTTGTGGTGAGCGCAGCTTGCGGGAATGATCCGGAAATCACGCCGTTGACGTCAGCGTTTTTTAACTCATTTGCGAGAACGGTTTTTGCGACCTGATCGGCACGAACCTTGGCCAATTCGTTACTCAGCGCCAGCATTTCTTTTTCATTGATGACACCGCCGCCGACATCGATAATGTCGTTTTCTGCGCGGTAATCGACAATCGCTTTTTCAGCCGCATCCAATTTCAAACGCAACTCTTCCAAACGCGCTTCAATGGAGGTTGATGTCTTGGCAAAAATGCCAGATTGCTGGTTTTTATATTCAACCAGATATTCTTCAACGATGGTGTTTGCCACAAGCGCAGATTTTTCGGCGTTATTTGTCGTCGCACCGATATATACGAGGAAGGTTTCCGGGTCCCGCGCCAGCCCCATATTTTTGCGGAGATATGTTACGGCATTCTCAAATGGGTCATTGGATGTCGAATTGGATGAGAATATGCGTTTTACGCGTGAGAATATGCCCGCCTCATCATCACCATTAAATTCAGGATCTTGATCCAATCTGAGCTTTTCGACCACGCGTTCTAAAACACTTGTCGAACGCGCCACTTGCATCTGACTATCGACAACGGCGAGTAGCACCTGTGAACTTGCCTGATTGTTGCTGTTGACCGTGTCTGTGACCTGAACATCGCGTGGATCGAGGATCAATCTGCTATCTGCATAATATTTATGTGGTGTTGATAATGCGACCAACACACCCAAGACAGCGCCCAAAAAGCCAAAGGCGACAATCATCCATTTCTTGGCCCAGATATATTTAACGATGATGAATAGATCTAAAAGTGGCTTATCTGGATCAATCTCGTATGAATTTGCATATTCTGGTGTATTGTCAACTGGACGCGATTGCGATGGATTTTCCTGCGATCTTGTTTCGGCTTTGCGACCAAATAATCCAAGCCGTCCAGCATCTTTACGATCTTCTGCAGGATCTACCTGATCATTTACCGAATTGTCAGCAATCGGTTGAGACGCTCTTATGCGCTTGGGCGGCACTTTTGATCGAATTTTGCCTCTGTTTTGAGTTTCATTGCGCAAGGGTTCACGGCCCACAGGCTGAGGTGAACCAGGCGCTAGATCCAACAGAGATTGCCTTTTTTGACGCATAACATTCCAAATTGATAAATCGACCACTGTACAGAGCGAGACTGTACAGCAAAACTGCATGTGTTAACGCACAGTAAGCAGTTATGGGTAACAAAATATTAACAACAGACAGTTGCCGTGCATTTTTGAAATATTTTCTTCATCATTTCTCCAATTTCTGCGTCTAAGTACCCGTATCTTAGTAATAAGTTTCCTAATTCACGCTATAGCTGGAATGGCGTGAACCACTTAAAAGGCCTTTAAAACCGCAATGTTCGGAAATCTAAATATATTAGTTCGACAACATATCGGACGCATAAAAGATTACGCGACTTTGGTCAGTGGATCCGTTGGTCGATTGGTCATTTCACTCGTTTATTTCATCGCCATAGCCAATTCTTTGGCTGTCAACGATTTCGGCCTTTTTGCGACAGCTTCTGCGACCGGAATTATTTTATCACGTCTTGTTGCTTTTGGATTTGCCTCCCCGATGTACCGGATCGCAACATCCAAAAAACGACTACTTGGTGTCTACACGCCTGGCCTCATAGCAGGTGGTATTTTATCTCTGCCGATTATCAGTTTGATCGCTTATGGAGTTTATTTGCTCATTTTTGACGCTGAAATGTCGATGATGGCATTTTTCTGCATTGTATTTGCGGAAGTGATTTTCTGGCGAATTATGGAAATCACAACCATTATTCTCAATGGACTTTACCGATTTGCCGCAGGTTCCATTCTTGTCATTATCGCAACAATTATGAAAATGCTTGGCGCTTTGGCATTTACCTTCACATCTGACGGTTCCATTGAACAATGGGGCCTATATTACCTATTTGCCAATGCCGCTTCGGCACTGATCGCACTTATGTTTTATTACCCGCGTGTTCAACTTCAATGGAGCCCTGAACTTTATTTGGCCCGATGGGTGGATTCATTGGCGGTCGCGGCAGCAGAAATTGTATATTATGCGCAAGCGGAACTTGATAAAATCTTGGTCCTTGCGATTGGAGGACCTCAGATTGCAGGTGTCTACGCAATCTTAATGCGTCTCGTTGATATCACTGCGCTGCCGGTGCGCTCATTATTCATGTTGATTATTCAAGAGATCATGAAAGCCAAAGCGACCATTCAGTCGTTAAAAAATCGCGTTATCTTTGAAGCTGCAATCGCATTTATTTCATTTGGCGGCATCGTCGCACTTGCGATTTTCACCTGGCTTTTCCCGAATATCCTTGGTGACAATGTTGCGGAAATCGCACCGTTTTTATTCTTGGTAGCGCTGGTACCCTGCTTTAGAAATCTAACTGAGTATCATTCTGAACTGCTCTATGCAGTCAATAGAACATTATTGCGCACAACAAATGCTGCCATTATCGGCTTCATGAAAGCATGCTTATTGTTGTGGGTTTTAACGATGTTTGGCGATAATGATAATTGGTTCATTATGCTTAATGTTGTGTTCGGATTTTTATATGTCACATCACTTTTATTGACATATCCGGCAATGCGTCGTGTTGCACCTATATTGAAAAAAACTGCACCAGCGGCTGAATAAATTACAGCTCAAGTGGGGTAAGTTTCTTTTATCACATTGCGGATATCATCCATCGGGATCCCAACGAAAGATTGGATGCCGACAGAAACTTGTTCATTGGTCATTTTTCTAAGGAAGCTGCGCAATCCGTCTTGATTGGGCTCAGCCGTGTTTTCATCCCATAACACGTGACACAATGAATGCTCAGTTGGGAGATGGTTTTTGCCCAAATGCACTTCATCCACATAACGTCCATAAATCATGCATTCTGACATAGGTGCATGTTGAACGACAGCGCGCATCCAATGGCATTTATTTTGTTCTTCAATATGGTCAAGCAGATCGCAAACAGTATCACGACGCCAAGCAATGAATGTGGTGATGTAATCCGTTCGAGATATTAAAGGTTCTGTAATTCCAAGCAATTGACCTGCATTTTTGGACCATAAAAGATGCTCCTGCATTTGATCGGTGAAGGCTTCTTCCTTGCGATAAAACCGCATCGCATCTGCATCACCTAAATCATCAAGATCAAAATTTCGGACGATCACCACGTCTGAATCCAGTGTGAGCAAAATGTCTTCGTTAATATGTCGAGCGATCGCCATTCTGCGTAATTGTTGCGCGTGCCACCCTCGTAAAGGTCGTGAAAAAGGTGTTAGCCAAACGCGCGCATGACGCTTGCTGATCGGGTCTGGAAAGGATCGACACCAAAACGGGAATATTTCGCTTTCGATAATGACCTTGCGGTTTTTTCCTTCCAAAACACTAAACTTTTGCCGGTCCACATCCGCAACGAGAAGATAATGAGTCCAGTCGCCGCGAAGCCTTTGCTCCATGGTTTCACACAAAAACGCGCAGCGTTCGAAATCGGCGCTGTATGTTGCTGTAATTATTGCTGTCGTCATGGTTTAACCGTCATTGAAAAAAACGTCCGCGAACGACATGCCAGAGAAATAGCGGATTGCCAAGAATATATCGGCGCCAAAGTCGTCTCGGCTCTAAGGACAATCGATACATCCATTCCATGCGTAACTTGCGCCATGACGCGGGTGCACGGGGAACGCGTTGAGACACAAAATCAAACAAAGCACCAACTGTGAAAACAAGTTTGGCATGTTCGATAGTGACATATTCTTCAACCCACTTTTCCTGCATGGGGCTGCCCATCGCCACCAGCAAAATATCAGGTTTTACATCTTTCAGCTTGGCTAGAATGTCGGGAATATCTTCTCCGTCAAAATAGCCATCTGACACTACAACAAAACTGTGCCATGGGGTTGCCGCTTTGAATTTTTCTGCTGCCCGCTTGGCGATTTGTTCTTCTGCGCCAATCATTGCGACCGTCAAGGGTTTTTGAAAATACACCATGAGCGCGGGAATAAGGTCGGTGCCATTGAGGTTTGCTTTAAACGTTTGACCGCTGGAAATTTTTGTCGCCAGATCAACGCCCACACCATCAGGAAGGACAATAGCCTGTTCTATGCAGTTCCGATATTCAGGATCGCGCATGGAGATATTTGCATTATGCGCATTGATAAACGCAAAAATCGATTGCTCATCATCGTTTTGATAACGCCCATTGATATTGGCAAAACCTTCGTCCCAGCTCCAATTTTCCACCTTGATACCTAGGACGTCCAGCTGAGGATTATTTACAATTTGTTCCTCGATCACGACGCTTGAAGCTCCTTCTGAACTTGCTGAAATGAATTCAAACCAAGCTCCAAAGATGTAAGCAATTGCTTACGCTGTTGTTTATGAAAGTCCTTGCCATCGATCTTTAATGTTTCTCCAGCCTGAACTCGTTTCATCATATCCATAAGCGCATTAGCAAACTCAATTGGCTCATCAGCGACAACACAATTTTCTGGCAATTGATCTAAACCACGCAACGAGCTTCTCGTCGCAACTGTTGGCAAACCCATCTCAAAAGTTTCGATGGTCTTAAGCTGAACACCTGTACCTTCACGACTGATGAGCGGAATGATTTGACAAGAATTTACAAATTCATGTGCGTCCTCGACACGACCTAAAAACTCAACATTTTCGGGGGCATCAGATGGAATATTTGAAATATTACCGGCAACTGCAATTTTCATATCTGATAGTTTTGGTGCTACTTCAGATAAGAACCAATCCAGTCCGGATCGGTTGGCGGCCCAGCTCCATGAACCGATCATACCAAGGTCATAGCTTGGTTTTACAGATGATAATTGCGGCATTGGATCAAAGGTTGTCACCAAAGGTAAATGGGTTGATTTATTTTCAACATTTAAGCCTTTTCGATCACTATCGGCCAATGTAAACACATGTTCTGCGCCGCTGCAAAGCTGGTTCTCAAGATTTTTCAGCAATTTTGCTTCACGCTTGAACAATATGGACGAAACGATGTTTGCGGCATTGAGTGCATTCTTGTAGGCGGATTTAGATTCAACATTATGCGCTAAGAAGACAAATTTTTCTTTTCGGAGCTCGTTCAAAAACGCACCCGGCAATTGAACAGAATTTAAAAATAGACCGTCAAAGGGACGACATGTATCAAGCGCAGAACTGAGATCGTCCGACGATGTTTGAAGCATTTTGGCAACTGACACAGGCGTGCCTGTTGAAAGCGCGCGTGATAACCATTTTAATTTCTGAAACTTTCCGACTTTAGAATTTGTGACTTCCAGCTCATCCAACACAATTGTATCATCTGGATATGCTGGCACTTCCCCGGGTGTGAGATAACCAATGATTTTTAGCTGGATGCCAAGCGCTCTTAGTCCATCAACGACCACGCGATTGGCGATATCGTAGCCTGATTTTGGGTTTTGAACCGGCACCAATGATGTCAGAAATACAAGTTTCATAAATCGTCCTTTGGCACTTATATAGCGCTAAAAGGTCAAATCAGAGTTAAACGAGATGATTAAAATCGAAGATAATCATCAATAATATCTTTAGATGATCAATATATTCTATGCGCTCACGGACATATGGGTCGCAATATATGAACATTTCAGATTTTTATCGAACAGAAGAGTTAAACGCTGACGAGATTGAGATTGTCGTCACGTTGCCGACGTTTAAACGACCCGAACAAGTTTTGCTCACACTTCAATCATTGGCATCGCAAACTGTGACCAAGCCCTATGCTGTTATCGTCATGGACAACCATGAGGATGGTGAAGGCGCAGAATCTGCAGCAAACTTTATGGCTGAACATAACGTAAATGGTCTCGTGATCATTGCGCATGATCGTGGCAATTGCCACGCTTATAATGCTGGCTGGGCCACCGCGCTTAAAGAATTTAAGAATTTCAAGTGGCTTGCTGTCATCGATGATGATGAAATCGCTGATGAGAATTGGCTGCACAATCATCTAAAAACTCTGGAAAACACCAAGTCTGACATTGTAGGTGGACCGCAGCTTCAACAATTTCATGAAGGCACCGCTGACGTGTGGAAACGTCATCCGGTTTTTAAACCTCACTATGATACGACAGGGACTGTGCCGATTTTATATTCATCGGGCAATGTCGTCATCAAAAGAGAGGTGATCGACGCCATGCCGAGACCTTTCTTAGATCCGCAGTTTAATTTTATCGGCGGTGGGGACAGCGATTTTTATAGACGATGTGCTGTCAAAGGCTTCCGCTTTGCCTGGTGCAATGAGGCGCCGGTTTTTGAAGATGTGCCGGAGCGCCGCGCCACTTTCCGTTGGGTCAATGCACGAAGCTATCGAAATGGTGCGATCTCGGCGATTATTGAAACCCGCATTCACAACAACAGAGCTAAAACGATTTTCAAATCATTCCTGTTGCTTGCGGCCTCCCCTTTTCGATCTTTAAAATCTGCCATTGAGCAAAAATCTTTGATCATCGGGCTCTATCACATGCAAATTGCTTTTGGTCGTTTGCTGGCAGAATTCGGTATTATCAACGAACAATACCGAAATCCTGAAGCGAACTAGTATGCGGACGGAATAAAGTAAGTAATTACTTACTCATCTCCGACACCTTCGCCACCCTCACTCATAGAGTAACGTTTCTGACGGATATTAGATCTGATATCTGCTTTGCCCAGATAATCGAGACGGCCGATCAAGATATCATGATAAACTTCGCGACCCACACGCTCATTTAGCGCATTGCCCACCAATTGGCGAAATTCTTCTAAATTAAAATTCGTCATATTGGGGAAATCAATAATGCGGTTTCCGATGAACTGCGTGATCAAAATATCATTGAGCATTTCCTGGGCTTTGACCGGAAAAACTTCCATATCTTTGGGTTCAATTAAAAAACTGATTTGTGTTAGAAAATACCCATGCACTTGGCCGCCACTAATCACTGGCACAGAAATCACATCGCTGTCTACGCGCTCAAGCTTTGCATAAAATGCAGCTCGATCCAATTCTTCCTGTGGTGGAGATGGCTTGGCCAGTGTTATTGCCCCGTAAACAGAACCGAGTGCAACAGCTGCGACCCAAACGCCAATAATCAGTGTTTTTATCATGAGAGTTCGTAAGCGCCGTATCCACCAAATTGGTTCATTGAATATGTGCCATCATCTTCGGCATCCTTATGCGCATCCTTTAACAGTTCTGCGATGCCGCGAACGGCCTCCATATGCGTTTCAAGCTTGCGCTTATTAATGGCAAGTTTTTGCTGCACAGTGGCTAATAGCTTTTGATGTTCAGGGCGGATTTGATCTGTTCTAAAAGCCTTTAAAAGCGTTGTCATTTCATAAAGACAGCGACTTTTATGTGTGCTGGAGGCTGCAATATCAAAGCTTGTATCTTTGCCAATTTTTGCGTTTTCCAGATCCAACAGAGCTTCCAAGCGCCCCAATACATTTCCAAATCGAACTTCATTTGGCTGTGTTGAATGTGCCTGTTGTGTCATTTTGGTTTCCTATTCTTATCAGGACTAATTATCGTTTAAGCTGTCAAGCAAATCGCGCTGCCTTGCATTGATGATGTTCGCTGCCGTTCCAAGCGGATTTGCATTAACGGTATTTCTATCGGCCAACATTTGTTCGGCAATGCCGATCCCACCACCTTTGGCAATGGCATCGCCAATTTGTTGCGCCATCATTCCCTTCCAAACATCCCCTGACATGCCCTCACCAAAAATCACGCTCGTATCACTGGGCAACATGTGTTGGACAAATTGGTGAAGCACCATGGCTTCAAATTTTTTGTGTGCATCCGTTTGGCTCGGCTGATTAAAGGCGCTTCTTAAATCTGATAGATCTTTGGCCAATGCTGACTGCGTTTGAGAGTTTAACAGTTCTTTGGCAAATTCTTCGCCAGCGGCTGCAATTTCTATTTTGGACACAGATTTTGCATTTAATTTTGCATCTGCTGCAGCAATACTTGCGGGTTGGGCGGCATTGAGAACACCCATGATCAAATCGGTATTTGCGGAAACTGCCATTTAACTACCTGACTGAAATAATTATCTTTAAAATTATCTCACGCCAGGCTTACCAGAGGCTGGATTTCTTCGCACCACCAATTGTGTCAATTAGATCTTGAAGACCTTCGTCCTCTGCATCGCGCGCTTCATCCATTTTGAACGCATCAACCTTTTCCTCAAGCCGGTCAGCTTTAACACGTTCCTTCATCATATTTTTCTCCTGCATCTCACGATGCAATTGAAGCTGACGTTTCTTAACATCCAGACTTGATAATCGTTTTGAATAATGCCCTGAACACACCATATGGATGGGGTCAAATGTGCTGAGCGCATCGAGTACGGATTCCATGGAATCCTGATTATATCTTTGCGCGTTTACAACATCAGCTAATTCGATCTCGGCCATCTTTTCTTTTTGCCGTTGGATATTCACAAGGCGCTGCAAACGTTGGGATTTCTTTTCTGCCATCGTGTTCTCCCTAACCTTGGAAAATCTGGATGAAGCCATCCATAAACAGCGTCAGGTAATTGGCTATTCCGAAATATAACAACAACAATCCACCCGCTAAGATAAACGGGATCGAGATAAAGTAGATCGGAATTTGCGGCGCGAGTTTGTTGACCATACCAATGGCTAAGTTAAAAATAAGACCATAAACGATGAACGGGCTGGCCAGACGCAGCATGAGTAAAAATGTTTCGCTTAACGTATCGGTCAGGGTTACCAACGCCATACGCACTTCAAAGCCTGTACCGATTGGCATGAATTCATAGGAATTGACGATTGTTTGGATCACTAAGTGATGAAAATCTGAAATGAACAGCAGAACAATGGCGGTGACCGTGATTAGGTTTGTGATCGCGCCTTGAGCTTCATTTTGTAAGATCGCTGCAGTTGGCGCTGCGTTAAATCCGATAGAGGCTGACAATGCTGCGCCTGAAAATTGCAAACCTAGGGTGATAAATCGTGCGATCAGACCAAGTGTTACTCCGATAAAGGTTTCACCGGCTATTAGGACAATATAGGCGCTGTTGCTCACGCGTGTTGCTGCATAAATCGGCTCCCACATAAGTGGGATAATAGCGATCGAAATGGCAATTGATAAAAACAATCTGATCCTTAAAGATACGCGCGCCGTGCTGATCCCTGGCAGCACCATAAAGCAGCCACCAATCCGACAGAAGGTAGCAAAGAGGGCTAGTAATGTGCCCTCTGGATCGGTAATCACGACAAGGAACCTAGAATATTAATCTCGATACCTTTTGCTATTTCAACATGTGATAGCACCGGTAATGTTGCAAATATGCGTTCCACAATCATCCTCACGTATGGGCGAGCGTCTGGAGATGACACGAGCACAAATGGAATGCCTTTGTCCATATGGGTTCTGATGATATCTGTGGCTTTTTCAGTAAACTCTTCCAAAAGTTTTGGATCGATGTCGAATTCAACAACCTCACCTTTGGTATCTCGTTTAAGAGCCTGATGGAAAACCGAATCCCAATGGCTGCCTAAACGCAAGATATTGAGCGTACCATTTTGTGCTAAATCACCACAAAGCTGCTGCGCCATCCGGATGCGAACATGCTCAACAATTTGCTCGGTTTTGCGCATATGCGGTGCAAGTTCTGCCACAGCCTCCAAAACCAAATGAAGATTTCGAATAGACATGCGCTCCGCTAGAAGCAACTTCAAGACCGCTTGCAGGCCAGAATATGACATGTGGTTTGAACAAATTTCATCTGCCAATTTGCGATATTCTGGATCAAGACGATCGATGAGCACTTTCATATCTTTATAGGAAAGCAGTTGCGGTAAGTTATTACGAATAACTTCGCTTAAATGGGTGAGGACAACCGATACGTTATCAATGGGCTGGAAACCTTCTCGACGCAGATCGTCAGCGAAAGCTTCTGGGACTGAAATCGCTGGCATGCCAAAGGCAGGTTCACGCAATTCATCTCCTGGGACAGAAGGTTTACGACCATTGCCAACGACGACCATTAGTTCTCCCACACGCAAACTATTGGCGGCAATCGTGGTGCCGTGAATTCGGATATGATATGATTTTTCATCAATAGATATATCGTCTGAGACTTTGATCTCCGGCACCACAAATCCAAATTGTGTTGCAAATTTCTTGCGCATTTTGCTCACGCGGAATGCCAGTTCCTCATGAGAATTTAGCAATTCACCGGACAATTGTTTGCCAAGAAGCAATTCGACTTCCGCCGTTTTCAAAACTTGCTTGACTGAATCCCGCTCAGTTTCTGTTTTTTGTGCCAGAAGACGTTGCTTTTCAGCTAGCTCTTGTTGTTCGATAACCATGCGTTGGCGCGGAATGATCCAGCTACCAAAAGCCAAAACGCCACCCAGCAACATAAAGGGAATAAATGGCAATCCCGGCATAAGTGCCAAAAGGAACAATAATCCAGATGCAGCAAACAACGCACGGGGATAAAAGCTAAGCTGCGTGATAACAGCGTGGTCTGTGGTACCGATCTGACCACCACGTGAGACCAGAAGGCCAGCCGCTAAAGACACGATCAACGCCGGAATTTGAGAGACAAGACCATCTCCCACTGACAAGCGCACAAATACGTCGGCCGCTTGACCGATTTCCATGCCATGTCGAGCGTAACCAATAATGACACCGCCAAAGATATTGATCCCGGTAATGATCAGGCCAGCAATCGCATCACCGCGTACAAATTTCGATGCACCATCCATTGAACCGAAAAACGAGCTCTCTTGCTCAAGTTCTTTGCGTCGCGCCTGCGCATCCTGCTCGCTGATTAATCCTGCTGATAAATCCGCGTCAATCGCCATCTGCTTGCCGGGGATAGCGTCTAGAGTAAATCTCGCGCCTACCTCAGCGATGCGTGTCGCACCTTTGGTGATCACGATAAAATTCACGACAACCAGGATCAGAAACACAATCACGCCGATAACAAAATCACCACCCATCACGAGCCGCGAAAATCCACCAATAACATTTCCTGCGGCCTCAGTTCCTGAATTACCATCGGATAAAATAACGCGTGTTGTCGCGATATTGAGCGATAATCGCGTCATAGTCGCGATCAGCAAAATTGTCGGGAATGATGAGAAATCAAGCGGCTTTTGGATCCACAAGGCAACCATCAAAATAAGCACAGAAAACGCAATCGAGAAGGCCAAACCAATATCGATGAGGAAGGCCGGTATCGGCAAGAATAAGATCGACAGAATGGTAATGATGCCGAGCGCAAAGCCCATATCCTTACCAAATGTGAGCTTAATGGGGGAGACTGCGACTTCGGGCTGAGCCATTTTTAATACCGTCTATTCATTGACGTTTTAGGAAAAACGCTAGTTGGTTCTAGTTATCAATTTGAGATGGCAGCACCTAATGTACGCCAAGCTCAATTTGTAAGTCTAAAGTCCCAAGCTTGCGCGAAGTTAGGGTCTTGCTTGAAAACTTAACAATTTGTAAATGAAAATTCGCCCAATACTGGCTTAAGCGGGTCTAAAATCCGCTTTCAATCCGTTGGAAAACCAGATTGGTGAATGAAGAAATCTGCGCGCCCACAAATGGCGCAGCAACCGCAACCGTGATCAAAACGGTGACGATTTTAGGCACAAAGGTAAGGGTAATTTCCTGAACTTGGGTCAGGGCCTGAACGAAAGCGATGATGACACCAATTCCCATAGCAACAAAGACGACCGGTCCCGCGGAAACCAAAATCGTCCATATTGCTGTTTGAACTAAGTCTAAAGCATCTGCCTCATTCATGTATCTTTGATAACCATCCCCGGGCCAACTACCATTTTCGTACCATCTTCAAGTACGGCAACAGCCCCATCAGACATGATTTGCACTTCTTTGACAATACCGCTGACTTCTCCGTCAAGAGAACTCACAGTTTTCCCAATGATCGCACCTGCTTGAGACAATGAATTGGATTGAAGCAACGCTTCCAGATTTTTGTTGGTTTCAATGGTTTGTTCAACCTGCGAGAATGTTGCCAATTGCGCAATCTGTTCGCTTGAATCCATTGGTTCCGTCGGATCTTGATTTTGCATTTGCGCGATCAGCAATTGCAAAAAAGTATCATAATCCAGAGCGGCTTTGTTCGCAGCTGTGGTCGCATTGGATTGCGTTGAAGCACTCGTTGCTGACGCGACAGATTCTACGCCCATGGTGCTAACTCCCTGCGGATTTCATCAATTGTTGTCGCCGGCATTTGCGGTGTGTTCAAGATCTTCTCTTCAATCGGATAAAGACCACGAATGGCTTTAAGCGATTCAAAGGCTTTTCCTTGAATGACCATACCATCGATATGCTTGAGTTCTGAGCGCACTTCTTCATCATTGAAGCAGCTTAGCAACATCACAATGGATTTGCGGAACATGTCCATTGATTGCTCAACACCTGCAGGATTAATCAACATCATTTGAACAATGAAATAGAGTTGACGTAAAGGTGTTGTCGCTTCTTCAGGCTGCATAACATGGTTTTCCAGCAAGAAGGTCACATCATTTAAAAATTCCAGGGAAACTTTTCGATCTACCCTTAGCACCGCGCCATTTATAAAAATGCGCTCTCCAGCTTTGAGCGATATGCGGAGTGTATTCTTCATTTTAAACCGTCCCTGATCATGGTTGTAATATCGATAATGCCTTGGAAATTGTTAGATTCCCTGTGGCGTATCCGTTCGGATTCTTTAATGATCCAAATTCCTATAGAGATGAGATTTGCACGCAATTCTTCATCTAATTGATTTTCTTCTGAGCCGAGATCTTCGATTAAGCGCACCCAGACGCGATTTGTGTAGTAAATCGCCTCTATTGCCTCTTGAGAATCGCCCCCAAGTCTCATTGCATTGCGCAACATATCAATTGAGCGATCTAGAACCTGACGTTCACGATCTTTAGATTCTGTGACGTCATCCTCTTGAACATCTGCATAAGAAAATTGATACATTACATAGCCCTTTTTATCTGCTTGCTATCTGTCATTTCCAATTACCTCAGGTAGTCAATCAAATTGAGTCGCTGCAACCGAGACGTAATTGAATAAGAAGTTTCGATTTGTGCCATAAGCGCATTTACGCGGGTGGATGCCTCGTAGATATCCACTTCCTCCATCTCGCTTACATGAATTTTTGTTAAGTCAGCTTGGACTTGTAAAAGATTGTTCGCCTTGACCAAGCGAGCTTGTGAAATACCCAATCGTGTGCGGTCATCATCGACAGCGGATACACCGCGACCAGCAACATCGATGGCTTTGTCCACGAGAACTGACTGAGCCTCTTCTCCAAGGCCAATATTCATCATTTCCAACGAAATGGTTGCTGCAAATGCAACATTTCTAAATCCATCACCATTTGCATTCACCGAGGTTTGGACCAGTTCTTCGCGCGCAATGCGGCTTGTAATATTTGTATCAGATGCTGATGACCAATTGGTCGTCCAATCTGTCCCGGTAAACATTGGCTCAACGGTATTATCCAAGAAATCCGTCATTTGTGTAGCTGTAATGGTCGACGTCGCCGCACTTGATTGCGTGAAACCAAAATATGTCAAAAATGCATTGTCAAACGCAGTCTTGGCTGCATTTCCTGGCTCGAAATAATCAACGAGGGGTTTGGTGTCGGTGTCGATACCTGCAAATAGATGTTCACCATTTGCCGTCAAATTGCCCGCATCGGTGAAGGCTCTGAGTGAATCCGTTATTTCAAGCACTGCAACATTGCGCAGACCCTCATCGGTCGCATCTTTTGCGATAATGAGTGTTTCTAATAGATCCTGCGCACTTGTCGAAGATTGCTCCAATGCAGCTTGTGCAGAAGACAGTCTATTTTCCACCAGTGAATTCGTATCTTGGATTGTGGAAAATTGTTCAAAATCTCTATGTAAGCGGACAGCATTTGATGTCTGACCACCAAGCGCAACACCGATATCAGCATGGCGTCCGGTCACAACTTCTGTTTGCAATTGCTGAATTTCAGCCTGCGACTGCTTAACGATTAGTCGCATTGAGGTTTGGGTAGCGTAGCTGGAGACAAAACTTGTTTTCATAAGACTACCTCACCGCACTCAATAGGGTTTGAAGTAACTCATCCACCACAGATATAATCCGGGTGGCAGCTTTATAAGACTGCTCAAGGGTTAACAGAAGCGACATTTCTTCATCAATGCTCACCCCTGTGGCATTGGAAAATGTTCGCTCAATTTCAGCAGCATAAGCTTCTTTTGTTTCCAAAGAAGATGTTGCATCACTACGTGTTAATTCCAACCAACCCAAGCTGTCAGCTGCGAAATTAATCAAGCCTTTTGATGCACCCAATAATGATGTCGCATCAAATGCAATCGGTTCATCCATTGAGGTTACAAGATTATCCAAACGTTCTGAATAACTTGCAGCACCTGTCGTATTATAGATGTAGGCGGCGCCATTTATTCCGCCATCACGCAGCATGGTCGGATCACCACCTTGGCTGGATAGCACCGCAGGATTGACCACAATGCTTGATGCAATTCCATCAACACGTGTGCCAGCTGGCGGTATGGTTCCTGATGTCCAGGTAAAGAGGCCCGGCAAATCAGCACCGCCGCCACCGGACTGGTCTTGTTCAGCAAATAAAGTAATCACGCCGCGGGCAATTTCATCGAGCTGGCTCTGCAGCATCGGTGCTATGTCATCCCGGATCTGCAACATGGCTTGTAACGAACCACCTGCTGATGAGTTTGACCCCGAACCTGGCTCTAACGGAACACCGTCAACATAGATGCTATTACCTGTTGTATTTGCATCATAAGCAGGTGTTTTGGTAAATGTGACTGAGCGTGGTGTTTTTTCAAATAAAGTTGTCCCATCCATGGTGTATAAAACCATGTCATTACCGCTGCGGGTAACGGGCCGGACTTCGATGATTGAAGAGATTTCTTTAACGAGCGTATCACGTTCATCAAGATAATTATTGATATCTGTACTGCCGTAACTGCCTTGAACAATCTCATCATTGATTGTTTTAAAGCGCGCTAGCATGTCGTTTAACTGCGCGACTTGCGCTTCAATATCAACATCCATCTCTGCCCGAACCTGCTGCACAGATTCAGTTGATGAGCGGAGTGATTGTGCTAAATCTTGTGCACTGGCAACTGCGGTTTCTGCGAGCGTTGGTTCGTTGGGTTTTGCAGCATATGCGCTTAAGTTATCACGAAGTTGGCCGGCAATAACAGCAGGCGAAAGTTCATAATCATTTGTGCCAAAAATGGTTTTAAGCTGATCAAGAGCAGCCACAAGTGTGCTTTGTCCATCAGCTGATGCGATACTTGCAATCGATTGACGATAAAGAACACTATCTGTTGTTCTTTGAATAGATGCGATTTGCGATCCCGCAAGTGAATCATATTCCAGATGCGTTGATCGACGCGCATAATTTGGATTTTCAGCATTTGCAACATTTTGCGAAACAACAGTGGTCTGTGTCGAGGTATTCGACAAAGACCGTTGCGCAATGTTGAGAGCTGACCCTAAATTCATGGGTTTAGTATCCTAGACGACTATCGTTTCAGGTTCACAAGGACGTCCATCAGGTCGGAACCTGTCTGAAACACTTTTGAATTGGCTGTGTAGCTGCGCTGACTTTCGATCATCGATGTCAACTCTTCCGCAATATCAACGTTTGAACCTTCAAGAGCACCAGATTGGATGGAACCAAAATTGTTTGAACCAGCAAAACCGGTGGTCACAACGCCGGAATCAACGCCTTGGGAATAAACGTTTCCTGATAGTGGGCGCAGTCTATCCGGGCTAGGTACGTCAGCCATCGCAATTCTATAGACCGGATCAAGTTCACCATTTGCATAATTGGCATAGATCGTACCGTCTTCGGAAATTTCAATTCGAGTTGCCTCATTTGGCGGTTGACCGTTCACCGTGCCATTGGCAACCGAGAAGTCATAAGCAAGTTCGGTCATATTGCTTAAATCAATGGTGATCGCAGCACCATTTGGAACGTTAAATCCAATTGAATCAGGGCTTGCTCCATCAAGCGCACCTGATGTTGCATCAAATGTCAAAGTTGTTGTTGCCAATGGACCAGAGCTGTATGGGAATGATGTTCCTGAAGCACCCGTTGATTGATCAAACACGGCTACTTCCCAAGTGTTTGCACCAGTTTTTGTGTAATAGAAGTCAACAAGCACTTCCGCACCTTTATTGTCATAGACAACAAGCGAACTTTTGGCGTCATATTCCACGCTCGTATTGGCGTTTGCAGAAGGAAGGTTTGTTGTTTTAATTGTTTCGCGTGAATCAAGGTTGGCTGTGAAAATACCATTTGTGGATGCCACAGCAGTCAAACCAGTTGAATTTACATTCACGGGTACAAGACCATCAAATCCGTTCACAACCGGAACCGGGGTACCATTTGAATAGTCAGCACCGAGCAATTTGTAGCCAGCGGCATTGACTAGAAAGCCATCGCCGTCGGCGGTGAATGAACCTGCCCGAGTTAGAAATGGCGTTCCATTGGGGTCAGCAACAACAAAGAAGCCTTTGCCACTGATCGCCAAATCCGTAGCCGATGAGGTAAATTCCAGTGCGCCCTGTTGGGAGATCGCATATCTGACATTGGGTGTCACACTACCTGAATTATATGCGCCAGTGGTTGCGGGAAGAACCAGAGATGAAAACTCCGTCATCGCTTTTTTGTAACCGGTGGTATTGGCGTTGGCGATATTGTCAGCAACTGTTCCCAAACGGCTGGCCTGCGAATTCATACCTGCAGTACCTGTGCGCATCATTCCATATAGACTCATAGCAATTCCCTCGCTTTTTACATTCTTAA
>JAHDFS010000051.1 GCA_020628035.1 Rhizobiaceae bacterium | reverse complement strand
CATGGGTTTCGGCTGTCATTGCTGGCGTATTAGGTATTTTTCTGCTTTGGCTCCCAATGAGTCTACAGGCGCAATTGGTGCTAAGCTTCGCATCCTTGGGCGTCATGTTCTTCGCAATGAGCAGACCTGATAATAAAGTTTTCCGATTAATTACATTCACATTTTGCGCAATCTTAGCGATCCGCTATGGTTTTTGGCGCAGCACGGAAACTCTGCCAAGTATTTCAGAACCTGCCAACTTTATTCCTGGATTCATTCTTTATGTCGCGGAAATGTATTGCCTTGTTATGCTTGGCATCAGTTTCTTCATGTTGGCAGATCCATTAAAGCGTAAAACGCCTCAACTTAAAAAGATCGAAGATCTTCCCACTGTTGATGTTTTTGTGCCCACTTATAATGAAGACCCTGAATTGCTGGCAGGCACTTTGGCTGCTGCTAAATCTATGGTTTATCCAAAAGATAAGATCAAAATTTGGTTGCTTGATGATGGTGGTTCTGAGCAAAAACGCGCGGATAAAGATCCGCAAAAAGCCATTGCAGCCACCCGCCGCCATGAACAGCTAAAAGCTTTGTGCGAAGCGATGGGCGTAAATTACCTAACGCGAAAAAGAAACGAGCACGCCAAAGCGGGTAATATGAATGAAGCGCTGAAGGTGACAAATGGCGACCTTGTTGTTGTCTTTGATGCCGATCACGCGCCAGTCCGTACATTCCTGCGCGAAACAGTGACCTATTTCTTAGATGATCCGAAATTATTCTTGGCGCAAACGCCTCACTTTTTCCTAAATCCGGATCCGCTTGAGAAGAACCTTCAGACATTTAAGCATATGCCGTCTGAAAATGAGATGTTCTATTCGGTCGTTCAAACAGGTCTGGATAAATGGGATGCATCTTTCTTCTGTGGTTCAGGCGCCGTATTGCGTCGTGAAGCGCTGGACACAACGGGTGGATTTGCCGGTCAGTCAATTACAGAAGATTGCGAAACCGCGCTTGCTCTTCATTCAAACGGTTGGCACTCTGTTTATATCAACAAGCCATTGATCGCGGGTCTTCAGCCTGAAACTTTTGATGCCTTTATTGGTCAGCGTGCGCGTTGGTGTCAGGGCATGTTGCAGATCCTGATCCTAAACCGTCCTTTCTTGGCCAAAGGTTTGAAGATGTCGCAGCGTATTTGTTATGCGGGCATCAACCTGTTCTGGCTGTTCCCAATCTCGCGTCTTATTTTCATGTTCGCGCCGCTTTTATATATCTTCTTTTCACTCGAGATTTATCAGGCGAATATTCAGGAATTCTGTGCATATGCGCTCACATATCTGATCGCCTCTTTTGGCATGCAAAGCTACCTTCACGGCAAGGTGCGTTGGCCGTGGATATCTGAATTATACGAATATGTTCAATCGGTTATGCTGTTCGGCAGTATCTTGTCAGTGATCAGAAGTCCGCGAAAACCAACCTTTAATGTGACCGCAAAAGGCGTCACACTCGATAACAATTTCATCTCGCCATTGGCGCGACCATATTTTGCGATCTTCTTCTTGTTAACTGGTGCTGCACTTTATTCATTCTGGCGTCTATTAACAGAACCTGTTGCAAGTGATTTGTTGTTGATGGTTGCAGGATGGAATGCCATAAACTTGAGCATTGCGGCCCTTGCATTGGGCGTTGTCGCTGAACGCAGAGAACTTCGTCGCAATCAACGTTTGCCTGTTCAGCGTCATGGCCTCATGCGTCAGGGCGAAAAAACCTGGTCGATCCTAATTAAAGACGCTTCAAGTGGTGGCATTGGTGTCCAGTTCTTAGATGAAGTGCCAGAAATTGAGCACGATTCTAACTGGCAGGGTGAAGTTGAAGTGCGCCGCGCAGGCAAACAGGTCAAATTCCCTGTTATCATTCGCAGTGGAAGCGTTGTTGAAGGCGAAAATCACTATGGGTTTGCTTATACTGTCCGCACACCTGAAGTCTTTATGGCTATTGCGGAAGTGATGTATTCCGATCAGGAGATTTTGCAAGAACGCATCAATCGTCGTCAGGTTCGTCAAAACATTTTGACAGGCTCATGGGTATTTGCCCAACGCAGTGTCACAGAAACCATCAGAGCATTTGCCTATCTTGTTGGATTGGGCAAAACGGCGCCGGTTGAATCTGCAGAAGACGCGCCGATCACCGTTAAAGAAAATAATGCGCAGATACCTGGCAAGGTCATGCCGATGCCAAACGTCATGGGGGCTAACCGTGCAGAAGCTTAAACAAAAACTGCTGATAGCAGGTGCTTATACTGCAATTGCGGTTGGCACGGCGATAACACCCATCATGGCGCAAAGCTTGTTTACAAATGAGGCTGCGCCGAAAACCAATTTTACGCAGCCGTCCTTTACGCGTGCGGAAAACTTTATCATGACCACGCGTCAGCCAGCGCTTGCGCTTGAAGATGCGGTGGCAAATCCGACCCTGATTGCCTTTGACCAACCGCGTTCACAGTTTAAGCTTGAAGGTGAAGATGCGTTGGGTCAATTCACATTCCAGCATGACATGGAAAAAGCAGGAACGATTGGTGAGCTGGTCATCTCGTATAAGAATGCAGTTTCCGTCATGCCGGAAGCATCTAGCTTGAACATCAAGGTCAATGGCTATCCTGTTGGCAAATTCCCGATTGCTTCATCATCGGAATTTTCACCGCATAAATTCCTAATTCCAGCCAATGCTTTGGTTGATGGCACAAATGTTGTTGAAGTGCGTGCTGTCCAGCGTCACCGTGTCGATTGCTCGCTCGAAGCGACATATGAGTTATGGACTGAAATTGACTTCATGAATTCAGGATTCTTAACCGAAGACGAATTCGTTTTTTCCGATTTGAATTCGTTAAAAATGATCGGACGATCTGAAAATGGATTAACAGATCTGCGATTGGTATTGCCGAAAAACTCAAGTATTGGCGATTTAAATGCCACTTTGCCGCTCATTCAAACATTGTCTTTAGCGCTTGGTCGGGATGATATTGCCGTCACTGTGTCAGACAGATCCGGTATTGGACCTGGCATTGATGTCTATCTTGCCGCAATGGATCGACCAGATTTTGATTATCCGGTCGCAGCCAATGCAAAGCACGGGTTATCCGTTGTGCAAACTCAAGATGCGCGTCGCGTAGCTGTGGTGCTAAAAGCGCCAAGCATCGGGCAGGCAACAGCGCAATTATTGGCTGGGATCCGTGGTGAGTTAAAACCAATGCTCGATGCAGCCATCGCGCAGGAAAAACACCTCGAAATTAAAGCTGAAGCGGGCGGCGTTTATACCCTTGGTGAAGCAGGCTACACCGCGCGTTCATTTTCGGGTCGCTTGTTTAGAACCAATTTCGATCTTGTCATGCCGGCTGATTTTTACCCAGCAGAATATGCAACGGTCGATCTGGGACTGCATGCAGCGACATCGCCAGGCCTAAACCCACAATCGCAGCTATTGGTGCGCGTAAATGGGCAAATCGTGACCAGCTTACCAATGCGTGATACCGATGGTGAAGTCTTTGAAGATCGCCGGATTGAATTGCCAATGCGGGCGTTCCGACCAGGCCGCAATCAGATTGAAATTTTGGCTGAGCTTGAAAAAGCAAGCGATGAGGCGTGTGTATATAGCGATCGCGATGAAACTGCCCCCCGTTTCATTTTGCTAGAAAATACAGAAATCAGAGTTCCACAATTGGCGCGTATTTCCCGTCTTCCGGATTTGTCGGTCTTTGCCGGAACAGCATATCCTTATCGAAATGATGAGCGGTTAAATATTTATGCAGTTCACGCAGATAGCCGTACTCTTTCTGCTGCATTAACAATGATGACCAAAATGAGCATTGCCTCAGGTGCACCGCTAAACGCGCAAGTTCTGCTTGGACGTCCTGATAATTCTGACCGCGAAAACAAGCTGGTTATCGCACCGCGCCGGGCGTTTATTCAATCAGGTCCAAATGTAACTGATGAGCCTTTGCAGATTTCACATCGTATCAAATTCCATGATGCTGATTGGCTACCTGATCTGATCACAACAGCGAGCATTGATAGTATCGCATTGCCCAAAGTGACACAGGCAACCCCGGAAGACTTGCTACAGGCTTTTCGTCACAAGACGCAAAAAACTGCGACTGAATTGTCGACCTCAGCCGTCATCAAACAAAAGTTCGATGATCTGTCACATCGTTTCCAGTCATGGCTAAAATATGAGCCAGCGATTGATGAAGGTGTAACTGGTGATGTGGATAGTCGCAAAGCCAACCTTGTTCAAACACTTGACGACAAAAACAATTCTGTTGTCACTTGGTTGGCAGCCGACACACCCGAAGATGTTGTGCGTGCATCTTTAGTGCTTGCAGAACCTGATATTTGGTCCAAGGTCAAAGGTTCCGATGTCACGGTGGATCTGCGTTCAAAACAGATCAGTGCGCAATTGCCATCTAGTTATCAGGTGCATGCCTTTACCAATAAGTCGCCCAGCAATTTGCGGCGCTTAGCAGCGGCGTGGTTCTCCGACAACTTTATCGCGTACATCATATTAATTGTGGGTTTCTTTGCGTTCTTTGCCGTTTGGCTAGGCCGCACAATACCAAAAGCAGGCGTTAGAACGGATCAAGAATGAGAATTAAAACTCTATCATATGCCTTAAAGGCATCCGTTTTTGCGATGGCGTTTTCAACGCTGCCAACGGCATTTGTAATTGCAAATGACGGCACGGAACTCATTGTGCAGGAGAGTTTGTTTGCAACACGCCAGCCGCTAAATCTGCAATCCCCAATCATGGGTGAACTCACTCGGCCTATACTCAATGATCAAAGGCTCGATAGCTTTGGATTGGGAAACCATAGCCTTGCGCCGCGAAACCCGGCAGTAAATTCGGAAATTACCAAAGAGCCCGAAGAGCAAAGCCCAACTTATGCTTTTGCAAATGTCGATCTTTCTGCGCTTTATTATTATGCCAAGCAGCGCCAGCATGAGCGCGTGGATGCAGAAATTGCGCGCCTGCAAGTGCTTCATCCGGGTTTTACTGCGCCAGCTGATTTGTATGTAACAGCGCAAAAGCTGGTGCCGAACGAACAACCATTGTGGGATATGTTTGCAGTTGATGATTTCACTGGAATTGACGCAGAAATTGTTCGTAGAAAAACCGAAGATCCGAAATGGAAGCCAACGGAAGATTTCTCAACCAAGCTTGCTCGTAAGAAACAACGCATTCAAATGGTTGAATTGGCGCGCGTGGAAGACTGGATTGGTGTTGTCAGTGTTGGACAATCCATTGATCCAAAGATCGAGACAGATGTCGACCTTGTTTGGACGCTAATTGATGCATATTCACATCTTGAAGAAAAAGCGCCATTGGTGCGGGCCTATAAAGGTTTGTTCTTCAGAGAGCCTCAGCATCGTTTAACGGATGCACATTTGTTGGTGACATTGCAAAAAGCGGTACGTGACTTCCCGGCCGTTGAAATCCGACGTGTTATGACCAGCCTATGGACTGTACCGAGCCAAGTGCCTGGCATCGAGATGCTTAAGGTTGATCTGGTTCGCAAATCCATTGCTGATTTCAATGCCAGTGAAAGCGATGTGTCGACCGTTTCAAGTTTTGACATTCGTCAATTAACAGACAAAGCGCTTAAGAATGAAATCGCGTCTGATTTATCACTTCTTGGTTGGTATCAGCTCAAGCTCGAACAGCCAGGTCTAGCAGAACCATTGTTTGAAAAAGCAATGAAGATCGATCCAAATGCACAAAATGCAAAGGGTTATTATTTATCCCTGTCGCGTCAGGATTTGGATCAGAAAGCTTATAAATTTGCGCGAACCCATTTGCCAAATCTCGCGGATGATCCGATCTTCTTGATGAATGTGTTATCGCCAAAATTTGCCAAGCCAAAACGTGGGTCTATTACAGAAGACATCGTTCTTGCTTACACAACAGCAATTTTGGAAACAAGTTCACCAGAGCACTCAGAAGTGCTGGGTTGGTATGCTTATAATTCACGCCAATTCGAAGCAGCTTATGCCTGGTTTACAAAAGCAATTGAATGGGACGAGAATTCTGATCGTGTGAAAGGCCTTGCATTAACATTGCTACGCCTGGGTCGAAAAACTGAATATGCTGAATTAAAACAAGACTACGTTGATTTATATCCAAGTATTTGGACAGAGGTCGTGCGCGCAAGTCCACCAAAAGCGCGAAAAGCAGCAGCTGTTTCAAAGCCAAAACGATCGGTAAAAACGAGCTATATTAAACATTTCGAACGCAAAGATTATAAATCCTGCTTGCAGGAAATTGATCGCCTGTCACAAAGCGGTTTAACCGCCAATGCTTGGCTGATCAGAGGCTGGTGTTATTTAGCAATGTCACGCGTGACCGAGGCGGAAAATTCATTCGCCCAAGCCATGCGTGGATCAGGCTCAGGCCAGGTGATGAAAGACGCCGTTTACGGGCGAGCATTATCTCTATTAAGAACACGTTTGACCGATGATGCGGAAAGCTTGCTGCGCACGCATCCATTATCATCCAAGCGACAAACGGAATTGTTCTCTGAGATTTATTTCCAGCGCGCGCGGTCATCCTTTGATTTTAAACAATATGATCGCACGATTGCAGCACTAGATGCGCGCGCAAAACTTGTTAACGAACCGCGCGATTTAACACTCATGCGAGGTTGGGCGTACCATCATTTGGGATATCCAAATGAAGCCAATTCAATCTTCCGCCGCTTAAACATGCATTTGCGTGACGGGCATGCATCGCGCGGAATAGTTTTGACCGGAGGGGGAAATTAATTTCATGAAGAAATTGATCCTGACATTAGCCATGACGCTGCCATTAACGGCATGCTCGCTCACAACTGACAAAAGCCTGGTGACGAGTTCGACCAAAGCTATTGCGCCTACACTTGCAAGTGAGGTTGACCCAATTTACGCGGTTGCATATTTGCCAAGTGTTGCAGGTCGCATTGCGTCTGTGCGTCAGACCTCTGGAAACAATCGCGTGCACCAGACCGTATTATATCCCAATTACGGATATGGGGGTGGTGAAAATCAGATTATTGTCGATGTTGCTCGAACATCGAGTAATCGGGAATATTACCAAGCGCCGACGCGCCGCGAAATCGTCAGCGAAATGAAGCGTTTTTTCCCTACAATGAAAATGACCATCGACGAAAATCCAGGTGAAAACCTGCATGGGATTTATGGCTATGCGCATGGCAAATCGAAAATAGATGGTAATTGCATTTATGCTTGGCAGGTCATTCGCAATGTAACGCGGAAAGATCTGGTTGATTTTCAACGCTTCCTACAGCCCCAATATGCGTCAAAAGTTCGTCTAAGATATTGTCATCCGACAAAGACAACCCAGCAATTATTGGTTCTAATGGATGGCTTCCGTGTGAAAGAAGTCACATCTGCATCGCTGGAAATTTTAAGATTTGCAGAAGGCGCTGGATATGAAAAACCCTCTGCGCCGGTTGTGCAAGCCGTTGTGACAAAACAGCCGATAAAAGTAAAATCGAGACCCAAAGTAAAAACGACGAAACGTCAGGCTGTGACCGTGCCAGAAGGACCGCGCGTGCTGTTGCCTACCGAATTGGATGGGTCAGCCCCAGTTATTAAGAGGCAGACGATTAAGGTTGCCGAGACATTTGTTGTTGATCCCAATGCACCAAAAATCCCGCTTCCAAATTAGCGAAAATTAGAGATCCGTGAGGCCAAATGATCAAGTCATTTGGTAAACCGGGAGGCAGATGCAGGGCGTCAGATAATTTGATCTGGCGCCCTGTATGTTTTTCACATGAAGAAAGCAACTATCGCGACGTTGATGAACGCAATTGTTTAAAGCGAAATTGCTGGATGAAAAATGCGATGATGAAGACAATTGTCAGCAATAATACGATGGTTGGCGCCGGTGCGCTATCAATAAAGAAACTTATATAAATACCCAAAAAGCTCGATAGTGCTGTCACAATACATGCCACTACCAGCATTTTTGAAAAGGTCCTCGTCAACAAAAACGCAATTGCGCCCGGCGTGACTAAAAGTGCAATGGATAAGATGATACCAATCGCATCAAGACTTGCGACGATGATTGTTGATAGCGCAATCAGCAAGCCATAATGGAGTGTGTTCACGGCAAGACCGATGGCCTGAGCGTGCTGACCATCAAAAGAATGCAGCATTAAATCTTTTCGTTTCGCCAACACAAAACCACCGCACAAAATGGCCAAAAAAGCGCTGATTGCGATGTCTTGCCAATTCACACCAAGCATATTCCCAAACAAGATATGATCGAGATGAACGTCAGTTTGAATATTCACATATAAGACAATTCCGAAACCGAACATTCCGGAGAATACGATACCCAGAACCGTGTCTTCTTTTATGCGGGAATTGTCTTTGATATAACCGGTTGCTACCGCGCAAAACAGGCCCGCTAAAAACGCGCCAATGGCGAGCGGGATAGAGAGCATATAGGCAAGAACGATGCCGGGCAGAACCGCGTGAGATACCGCGTCACCCATCAAAGACCAACCTTTCAGCACGACCAAACATGACATCAGGCTCATTGGAACGGATATAACAAGCGTGATGATGAAGGCTTTTTGCATAAATGAAAATGCAAATGGTTCAAAAAGCAGTGTGAAAATATCCATCATACATCCACCACTTCAACGTCGGTCAGATTGTTTTCCTTCGCCTTGCGACGTTGGCTCAAAATCCCATGCTTTGGTGCGAAAACGAGAGCGATCAAAAACAAACATGTTTGCAAAACAACAATAATGCCCCCAGTTGCGCCATCAAGGAAGTAGCTTAAATAAGCACCGAAAAAGCAAGTTGTCGCGCCGATGATCGAACTTATCGCAACCAGTCGTGGGAACCGATCTGTTAGCAGGTAAGCCGTTGCCCCAGGGGTGATCACCAAGGCGATAACCAAAAATGCGCCGACTGTTTGCAGAGCAGCGACCGTTGAAGCGCTTAGAAGAGTGAAAAACAGAACCTTGATCCAAAAAGGATCAATGCCAATTGCTTTTGCTTGATGTTCATCAAAAAACACCAGCATGATGTCCTTCCATTTAAAAAACAGAATTAAAAGCGTCACGCCGCCAATGAGGGCCAACTGGATTGTGTCATGAATGGAGATGGCAAGAACATTTCCAAGTATGATTTTCTGCACATCGATAGA
This sequence comes from Rhizobiaceae bacterium, assembly GCA_020628035.1. GTDB lineage: Bacteria > Pseudomonadota > Alphaproteobacteria > Rhizobiales > Rhizobiaceae > Lentilitoribacter. The sequence goes on along the minus strand of JAHDFS010000051.1, from coordinate 12,690 downwards.
TGCCGGTGAAATCGAGATTATAAACAATCCAAGCGCAAAAAAGGACGTAAAGATGATGCCGATAATGGCGTCTTGTTTAAGCGAGGTTTGTTGATTTAAAAACATAATGCCAGCTGCTGCTAATCCGCCTGCAAGAAAAGCGCCGACGGCAAAAGGCAGCCCCAGCATATATGCGCCTGCAACACCTGGAACAATGGCATGGGACAAGGCATCGCCAATGAGCGACCAGCCTTTTAAGATAAGGTATGATGATAAAAACCCGCATACCAATCCAACCAATGCACTGATCCAAATTGCATTGACCATATATTTATAGGTGAAGGGTTCGAGCAGTAATTCCATTACTCAGGCTCGCGTTTTTGTTCAGTATTGGAATTATGGTCGCTCGCTTCACCATAAATCACAAATGGGCGCTCATCATCTGTAAGAACGGTGACCTGACGGCTGTCATCATCATCATGTAGGTTCTCTCCACCCAAAATAAAGTGACGCAATACCCCACCAAAAGCTTTCTCCAAATTCTCGTGGGTAAACACATCTTCTGTCGAACCAGAAGCCAAAATAGACTTGTTGATGAGAACGGCGCGGTCACAAAATTCAGGAACACTGCCCAGATTGTGAGTTGAAACCAATAATACGCGACCTTCGTCACGCAGTGATTGCAACAGATCAATAATTTGTGCCTCAGTTTTTACATCCACACCGGTAAAAGGTTCATCCAGCAAAATAATCTGGCCTTCTTGCGCCAGAGCACGCGCGAGAAATACGCGTTTTTTCTGTCCGCCGGATAATTCACCAATTTGGCAGTTGCGATAATCCAACATGCCAACGCGGTCCAACGCTTGCGCAACCATTTCATGATCTTTTGGCCTTGCGGTGCGTAGCCAATTCATGTGGCCATACCGCCCCATCATCACCACGTCTTCAACAAGGACCGGAAAATTCCAATCCACATCCTCGCTTTGAGGAACATAGGCAACCAGGTTCTGTGATAATGCTTTTTTGGCGCTCTGACCCAATATTTCAATCTGCCCGGTAGACAGAGCAACGAATCCCATAATGGATTTAAATAATGTGGATTTGCCACTGCCATTAATGCCAACAAGGGCAGTAATAGACCCTTGAGGCACCTCAAAAGACGCACCTCTCAACGCAGTGTTACCGTTACGATATGTAACGGTAACATCTTCGACTTTCAGGCCAATCTGGTTTTGAAATGTGTTATTCATTACCCTTGGTTAAACCTTCCGCAATCGTATCGACGGTGACCTTTAAAAGATCCAAATATGTCGGCACCGGTCCATCCGCCTCGCTGAGCGAATCTACATATAAAACGCCGCCATATATAGCATCGGTTTCATTTGCAATGGTCTTGGCTGGGTCCGGTGATACTGTGCTTTCTGAGAAGACCGCCGGAATATTAAATTCACGCACGGTGTCAATGACTTTGCGAATCTGCTGAGGTGTGCCTTGTTGATCTGCATTAATTGGCCAGATGAACAATTCTTTCAGGCCAAAGTCGCGTGCTAGATAGCTAAATGCGCCTTCGCTTGTCACCAGCCAGCGTTTGTCTTCATCAATTGCCTCAATGGATGCTCTGATAGGAGCTGAGATTGCACGTAGTTTTTCAATATATGCGATAGCGTTTGCATTATAATAATCAGCATTTTCAGGATCGTATTGACCCAAGGCATTGGCGATATTTTGAACATAGATCACACCATCTTCAGGTGACATCCAAGCATGTGGGTTTGGTTTGCCATTATACGGACCTTCACCAATATTCATTGGCTCAATACCATCGGTTAATAATACGCCCGGTACGTCTGAGAGATTTTGGAAAAATTTCTCAAACCAAAGTTCCAAATTCAAACCGTTCCATAAGATGATATCCGCACTTTGCGCGCGGCGAATGTCTCCGGGGGTTGGTTGATAATTATGGATTTCAGCGCCGGGACGCGTGATGGAAACGACGTCTGCTCTATCGCCAGCAACATTTTTGGCCATATCAGCAAACACTGTGAATGTTGTGACAACTTTCAACTTATCTGCGGATGCGGACCCCAGTGCAGTCATTGTCAAAACGAGTGCAATAATAATCGACTTCATGGTCGGGTTATCTCCTAGTTGCGATTAATTCGCAACTAGATATGAACTAGTTTACGGCATTCGTCAAGCTTGTTGCGAATAATTCGCAACAAGAAATAATTTCGGACAATCAATGCAGGAACTTGACGTGGCTTGAACAACAACGTAACCGCCCATTATGATTTAGTTCTGTGGGAGAGACCTAATGGGTTCCGATGTTATAATTGCGCCGTCCGTTCTATCTGCTGATTTTTCAAAACTAGGAGATGAGATTGAAAGTGTCGTCAATGCGGGGGCTGACTGGATTCATCTCGATGTCATGGATGGCCACTTCGTACCAAACATCACATTTGGACCACCAATCATTAAAGCGGTTCGAAACAGAACAGATAAAGTTTTTGATTGCCACCTGATGATTGAGCCGTGTGATCCGTTTCTCAACGCCTTTGCCGATGCGGGCTGTGACATCATTACTGTTCATGCCGAAGCAACAAAGCACCTGGATCGCTCATTACAGGCAATTCGCGCTTTGGGAAAGAAAGCCGGCGTCTCCCTTAATCCTTCAACGCCTGAAAGCGCGATTGAATATGTACTCGATCGGCTTGACCTTATTTTGATCATGACCGTGAACCCTGGTTTTGGCGGACAGGCATTTATTGATGCGATGGTCGAAAAAGTTGCCCGTGTAAAAGCAATGATTGGTGACCGACCGATAGATATTGAAATTGATGGTGGTGTGTCACCAAAAACCACACCACAATTGGTAAAAGCCGGAGCAAATGTTTTGGTTGCCGGATCGGCTGTCTTTAAAGGTGGAAGCGAAGAGCACTATAGAGATAATATCACTGCGATTAGAAATGCGGCGACTTAAAATGGCAAAGCTGTCGTCTCTTTAATTGTTTCAAGAGAAATAAGTGCGCGTGCAGATTTAACGCCTTCTTGTGCTTCCAAATGATCGCTGACGACCATGGAAAGCTCTTCGAGGCTGGACACGACAACCTTTGCTAAAAAATCCATCTCTTCGGTCATGGCATGAGCTTCAAGAACATAAGGCGAGTTCTTTAAAAACTGGCCGAATTTTTCTGCTGCGGATCTTTCATGATCATTTAAAGCGATTTGCACAAAAGCAAAAATATCAAATCCAGTTTTTGCTCTGCTGACAAAAGCGTTATAACCGGAAATGATCGAATCGCCTTCCAGCTTTTCGCGTCGTGTTTCGACATCTTTTTCAGATAATCCAGTTAGTTCAGCTAACTGGGAATTCGCTAAAGCGCCATCTTCTTGCAGCGCTGCCAAAATTTTTAAATCTATATTATCGAATTGCACAACAGACCCACAGATTATGTTTGAGAGGTTTCCCAAAAAGGTTGCGACCACTCGATGATATTTCAACGCTTCTTTATATTAATCGGTATAATATTGCAATAATCTCACTGGTTGTATTCAAGTAATCTTACGTTATGTGACAGTGATTTTGTCACGCATAATTTACTCAAAAACATCCACTCTTGCCGACGGATTAATCGCCTAAGCGATGTTCAAATCTTCCCGCTATTTTGCGAGACCTGATCTTCGGATCATTTTATCGACATATGTTGATGTCTATAAAACGCAAGAAAATTGGTATTTTTTTATCGTCTGGTCATTCAACGCAGCAAAAAAATTATCATTTTCCTATGAAAGTTAACCCTTTGCCAAGAATCCCACTAGTCAAACGTTTAATTCTTGGCTAGCCTCTGGGCCAGACGGTAGACATGGAAAATCCAGCTGCCACTATAGTTTTTCAAAGGGAGACATTTATGAAAAAACTACTACTTGCGACCGCTGCTTCTGTAGCCTTGTTGGCATCACCAGTTCTTGGTGCAGGCCACGGTCCTGTTAAAATCGGAGTATTTCTAGGGTTCACAGGCCCAATTGAGAGTTTGGTTGCAAATATGGCACCAGGCGCTGAGCTTGCTATCAAAGAAGTAAGCGATTCTGGCAAATTGTTGGGTGGTAAGGCAGTAGAAGCTGTGCGCGCTGACACAACTTGTGTTGATGCCGCTGCTGCGACAACTGCTATGGAAACACTTGTTACGTCTGAAGGCGTTGCTGGCGTCGTTGGCGGTGACTGCTCTGGTGTAACCGGTGCTGCATTGACAAATGTTGCTGTTCCAAACGGTATGGTTATGATTTCACCATCAGCAACTTCACCAGGTCTCTCAACAGCAGAAGACAATGGTTTGTTCTTCCGCACAGCTCCATCTGATGCACGTCAAGGCGTTGTTATGTCCGACATTATCATGGAGCGCGGTTTTAAATCTGTTGCTTTGACATACACAAACAATGACTATGGTAAAGGTTTGGCTGATGCTTTCGCAACTGCGTACACTGCAGCTGGCGGTACAGTAACAATCAACACAGCCCACGAAGATGGTAAAGCTGATTACGCTGCTGAAGTTGGTGCCCTAGCTGCTGCTGGTGGCGATGTTCTGGTTGTTGCAGGTTACCTTGATCAGGGTGGTAAAGGCATTATCCAAGGTGCACTAGATACAGGCGCATTTGACACATTCGTATTGCCAGACGGCATGGTTGGTGACGCGTTGCCGAAAGCAATTGGTCCAGATCTAAATGGTTCATTTGGTCAGGCACCAGGCACAGACAGCCCAGGCGCTGGTAAATTGGTAGAAATGGTTGGTGACGCATTTGACGCAACAAGCCCATTTGCTGCTGAATCATATGACGCGGCTGCATTGATCATGCTTGCAATGCAAGCTGCTGAATCAACAGATCCAGCAGCATACAAAGACAAAGTCTTTGATGTTGCAAACGCACCAGGTGAAAAAATTCTACCAGGTGAACTTGGTAAAGCACTTGAGATTTTGGCCAATGGCGGTGAGATCGACTATGTCGGCGCATCCAATGTTGAGCTCATTGGTCCTGGTGAATCTGCGGGTAACTACCGTGAGATCGAAATCAAGGACGCAGCTCTTTCAACTGTTGGCTACCGTTAAGCCATACGTTTAATCTTAGATGGAGCCCAGTTGATAGCAGTTTGTTTATCAGCTGGGCTTCATCACATTCTTGACAAGTGTTTATATGATTATTGTAGAAAATCTATCGAAACAGTTCGGTGGTCTTCGCGCCGTTGATAATGCTTCGCTTAAAATCGAAACAGGTTCGATAACTGGGCTTATCGGTCCAAACGGTGCCGGCAAGACCACACTGTTTAATGTCATTGCTGGTGTGCATAAGCCGACAAGTGGCCGCGTCCTACTCGATGGTGAGGATGTCACAGGATTAGCACCGCATGAATTATTCCACCGCGGTATGTTGCGCACCTTCCAAATCGCTCATGAATTTTCAACCATGACAGTTCGCGAGAACTTAATGATGGTTCCGCCAAATCAATCAGGCGAAAAGATTTGGGACGCCTGGTTCTCGCCCAAAAAGGTGGCTGAGGAAGAAATTGCTGTTCGCAAAAAAGCCGACGAAGTGATCGAGTTTTTGGAAATCTCACACGTCGCTGACGAACTTGCGGGCAATCTATCGGGCGGTCAAAAGAAATTGCTCGAGCTTGGTCGCACCATGATGGTGGACGCAAAAATTGTGTTTCTCGATGAAGTGGGTGCGGGTGTGAACCGCACACTGTTAAACACAATTGGTGACGCGATTTTGCGCCTGAATAAAGAGCGTGGATATACGTTCTGCATGATTGAGCACGATATGGATTTCATCACACGGCTTTGTAATCCGGTGATTTGTATGGCCGAAGGCGCTGTTCTGGCAGAAGGCACCGCGGAAGAAGTTAAATCCAATGAGCAAGTGATTGAGGCCTATTTGGGAACAGGTCTTAAAAACAAACCCAAAGCGCACGAAACCCAATCAGATAGCGAGGCAGAATAATGAGCTTTTTATCTGCTGAGAATATGACCGGTGGCTACGGTGGCGCTGACATTCTTCATGATTGCGAGATCAAAGCCGAACGCGGAGAAATTACTGTTATTGTTGGACCCAATGGTGCCGGTAAATCAACTGCCATGAAGGCCGTCTTTGGTATGTTAAACTTGCGTCTAGGACGCGTTTTGCTCGATGGTGAAGATATCACAGGTCTTACACCGCAAGCGCGCGTGGCGCAGGGCATGGCATTTGTTCCGCAAACCAATAATGTATTTCCGTCAATGAGCGTTGAAGAAAACCTTGAGATGGGTGCCTTCTTGCGAGACGATGATATCTTCGAGACTGTTGATCAAATTTATGAGCTTTTCCCGATTTTGAAGGAAAAGCGCCTGCAGCCCGCTGGTGAACTATCGGGTGGTCAACGTCAACAAGTCGCCGTGGGTCGTGCATTGATGACACAACCGAAACTCCTCATGTTGGACGAACCAACCGCTGGCGTTTCACCCATCGTGATGGATGAATTGTTTGACCGTATTATTGAAGTTGCCAAAACCGGCATTTCAATTTTGATGGTTGAGCAAAATGCGCGTCAGGCGCTTAACATTGCCGATAAAGGTTATGTTTTAGTGCAAGGCGCAAACAGATTTACCGACACTGGAGAAGCGCTGCTCGCCAATCCAGATGTGCGTAGAAGTTTCTTGGGGGGCTAGGTAATGGATATTATTAACGCACTTGTTCTCTTTAGTAACTTCGTCGTGGTGCCTGCACTTGCCTATGGCTCACAGCTTGCGCTTGGTGCGCTCGGTGTCACACTTATCTACGGTATTTTGAGATTTTCGAATTTCGCCCATGGTGCAACTATGGCATTTGGTACTATGTGCTGTGTGCTCATCACATGGTGGTTCCAATCACTAGGCATAAGTTTTGGACCTTTGCCAACAGCGCTCTTGGCGCTACCATTTGCCATTGTTTTATGTGTGGTCTTTGCTTTGGTGACTGATAAAGCGGTTTATAAGTTTTATCGGAATGCAAAATCATCACCGGTTATTTTGGTGATTGCATCTGTAGGCATGATGTTTGTCACGGGTGGTTTGGTCAGATTTATCATCGGACCGGATGACCAACAATTTGCCGATGGCGAACGCTTTATCATCAAAGCGCGTGAGTTTAAGCAATTAACGGGTTTAAGCGAAGGTCTGGCGATTAAAACAAGTCAGGGCATTGCCTTATTTGCAGCTGTTGTTGTGGTGATTGCCTTGTTCTGGTTCTTGAATAAAACGCGGACGGGTAAATCCATGCGCGCTTATTCGGATAACGAAGATTTAGCCTTGCTATCAGGGATTAATCCGGAGCGCGTTGTGCGCGTAACTTGGATCCTGGCCGCTGCATTGGCGACCCTAGCTGGGGTGCTTTATGGGCTTGATAAAAGCTTTAGACCCTTTACCTATGATCAGCTTTTGCTGCCATTTTTTGCCGCTGCGATTTTAGGCGGATTGGGTAATCCATTTGGTGCAATCGGTGGTGGGTTCATTGTGGCTTTCTCTGAGATCATGATGACTTACGCCTATAAGAAGTTCTTTGTCTATCTTCTTCCTGAAGACATGGCGCCGACTGAACTGTTGCAGCTCTTTGCAACGAATTACAAATTCGCGGTGAGCTTCTTAATTTTGGTGATCGTTCTCATCTTCATGCCAACAGGCCTATTTAAGGGGAAATCAGTATGACGATAGATGCTCGTGCCCTCACTTATTTTGCCATTATGGCAGGACTCTTATTGTTCGTTGGCTTTTTCCAAAGCTGGAACGTATCACTTTCGATTTTAAACCTTTGCCTTATCTCAGCAATTATGGCGCTCGGCGTTAACATCCAATGGGGTTATGCTGGTCTCTTTAATGCCGGGATTATGGGTTTTGCGGCCTTAGGTGGCTTGGCGGCAGTTGTGGTTTCCATGCCTGCAGTGCCTGAAGCAATTTCAGCCGGCGGTGGTTTAATTGCCTTATCCTTTGGCATTGCAGCGCTGACCATTGCATTGGCTGTGGTTGCGTTTAAAAAACTGCCCAACACCAAGATGCGATCCGTTTTGATAGTGGCCATCATAGTGGTTGGTTATTTTGCCACGCGCTATTTCTTTGTGCCCGGAACTGCGGCCGTTGAAGCGGTCGAGCCTGCGCGAACAGGTTATCTTGGCGGTTTTGGATTGCCGGTTGTGTTCTCATGGCTGGTGGGTGGTGCCTTTGCCGGGATTGCCGCTTGGTTGATCGGTAAGATCACACTTGGTCTCAGGTCTGATTATCTGGCGATTGCAACGCTTGGTATTTCTGAGATCATTGTTGCGATCATCAAGAACGAAGACTGGATGTCTCGTGGCGTTAAAAACGTCATTGGTATTCCGCGTCCTGTACCATACGAAATTGACTTGCAACAATCTGAGTGGTTCCAAAATCTAGCCACCTCGCTTGGTGCGGATGTGGTCACATTCTCATCTGTATTTGTAAAGCTTTGCTATGCGGGTCTATTTTCAATTGTCTTGTTGATCTGCATTTGGCTTGCCCAACGTGCACTTAATTCTCCATGGGGTCGCATGATGCGCGCCATCAGAGATAATGAAGTGTCGGCCAATGCAATGGGTAAAGATGTAACCGGCCGCCACTTGCAAGTCTTCGTGCTTGGCACGATCATTGTTGGTATTGCCGGTGCTATGCTCACAACGCTCGATGGTCAGTTAACTCCATCAAGTTATCAGCCCTTGCGCTTTACCTTCCTCATCTGGGTGATGGTGATTGTTGGTGGATCGGGTAATAACTGGGGTGCCGTATTGGGTGGTTTCCTTGTTTGGTTCTTCTGGACCGAAGCACCAATTGTGGGTCTATGGCTGTTGGAAATCATCACGTCACCACTAGCTGAAGATAATGCATTGCGACTTCATTTGTTGGATAGTGCGGCCTTCATGCGCCTCATCACAATGGGGCTCTTGCTGCTGGTGGTTCTGCGATTTAGCCCAAGAGGTTTGTTGCCGGAAAAATCCGCGCGCAGATAATTCGCTAACTTTTGCATATGAACGAAAATGGCCTTGCGATTGTGAGGCCATTTTTTTGCCCCTTTATTGGTTGATTTGCATGAAATAGATCAATAATTGTGGATCTGGAGAAAATTTGAATTGGGTGCGAAAATGTCAAAACCAATCGTGATCATCGGCGCGGGTCAATGTGGCTTAAAGGCGGTGGAAACATTGCGTCAAAACGGCTATGAGGGCGATCTTGTATTGGTTGGCGACGAAACCCAGCCACCTTATCAAAGACCACCTCTTTCCAAGGCCTATTTAAAGGGCGAACTCGAAGAGGATCGGCTCTATCTCAAAGCCGAAAATTTCTATGACGACCACAATGTCACAACAAAATTCGGCGTCACCGCGACATCGATCAATCGTGCGAATAAAAACGTCAGCCTCTCAAGCGGCGAAGAAATCAGCTACGATAAATTGTTAATTTCAACGGGCACGATTGCGCGTCAAATCCCGCTGCAAGGCGCAGACCTTGGTGGCGTGTTTACGCTTCGAACAATTGATGATGTGAAACGATTATCGGCAGCCATTTCACCAGACATGAAGGTGGGTATCATTGGCGCTGGATATATTGGATTAGAGGTGGCGGCATCGCTTAAGGGGCGCGGCCATGATGTCACCGTAATCGAGGCGGCACCTCGTGTTCTTGCACGTGTGATGCCTGAGGAAATGTCCGTCTTTTTCCAAAGCTTGCATGAAGGTCATGGGGTCAATTTCCATATCGGCGTGGGTACGAAATCCATTGAAGGCGATAACAAGGTTGAAAAGATCATTCTAGAGGACGGCACTGATATTCCCTGCGATATTGTCTTGCTATCGGTTGGCGCCACACCTGTTGTTGACATCGCCGAGGCTGCCGGGCTTGAGATCGACAACGGCATTGCAGTCAATGCTCAGGCGCAAACATCTGATCCTGATATTTATGCTGCAGGTGATTGCGCTTCATTTTTCTCAGATCGTTATGATCGCAATATCCGATTGGAAAGCGTTCAAAATGCCATTGATCAAGGCAAAGTGGCAGCGCAAGCCATGTTGGGGCAGGAAGTTCATTATAATCCGCTGCCCTGGTTCTGGTCTGATCAATATGATGTCAAACTTCAAATTGCCGGATTATCGCAAGGTTTTGATCGCTTTGAAATTGAAGGTGATATGTCAGAAAACAGTTTCACCGTGACCTATTTTAAAGATGATAAACCCATTTGTGTGGATGCGGTTAATCAGCCGCGCGCGCATATGATGGCGCGTCGATCGCTCAATACGTGATTGTTTGAAAGCAACTCCAATGCGCGCCAATTTTCGTCTTCAACGTCTCTTCATTGATCAGCCTTTACAACAGGGCAGTATGATTGATCTTGAGCGCGAACAGGCAAACTATCTTTTAAACGTCTTACGGTTAAAGGATGACAGCCAGCTGCTGGTATTTAACGGCCAAGATGGTGAATGGCTGACAAACTTGAAACAAGAAGGTCGTAAAAAGGCTGGTCTGACTTTGGTCGAACAAACCCGAGCCCAGCCTAAGCCATCAGATCTGGTTATTTTATTTGCACCCATAAAAGTTGGCCGCCTCGAATATATGGTGCAAAAAATGGTCGAGATGGGGGCAGGGACCATTCAACCGGTTTTTACCGATCACACGCAGCTTCATAAAATCAATGAAAAGCGCTTGTCTGCCAATATTTTAGAAGCGGCGGAACAATGTGGTGTCTTATCCATTCCAGAGCTCAAACCCGCGATTAAATTATCGCAATTGCTTTCAGATTGGGATGAGACTCGACAGATCATTTTTTGTGACGAGGGGACTGAAACCAATAATCCGCTCTCGCAGCTTAGCGCACAATCAACAGAAAAATTTGCATTGCTCATCGGTCCAGAAGGCGGCTTTTCAGCACAAGAACGTGATACATTGCAGTCTTTAAGTCATGTGACGCCAATCCCGCTTGGACCACGTATCTTACGTGCGGATACGGCCCTGGTTGCAGCCATGGCGGTTTTGCAAGCCACCATTGGTGATTGGGAATAGATCACTATTTTATGACTGGTCTTTAAAAAAAAATTACTTGCACCATATTGCGTAAAGGTTCAATCAATGAACCTGAGAATTTTTTAGATGTTCGTTATACCAGATGAACATCGACACTGGCGAAAACCAGTGGAGTTAAAAGGGCGAATAATATGGCGCGGGATACTACGGATCAGACACCTCTGACATCCTATGAGCAAATGGTGGCGTATCTGGAGGCTGGGAATAAGCCAAAAGAAGATTTCCGAATTGGTACGGAGCATGAGAAATTCGCGTTTTTCAAAGATGACAATTCGCCTGTACCCTATGAAGGTGAGCGATCAATTTCTGCATTGTTAAAAGGCCTAGCAGAAAAGATCGATTGGGAACCCATCACCGATGACGGTAATATTATTGGTCTGGCTGCAAAATCAGGTGGTGGCGCCATATCGCTGGAACCCGGTGGGCAGTTTGAACTTTCAGGCGCGCCGGTTGAAACCATTCATGAAACATGTGCAGAATCCAATCTGCATCTGAAGCAATTGCGCGAGATTGCTGATCCGATGGGCATCAAGTTTTTAGGCCTGGGTGGTAGTCCAAAATGGACTTTAGAAGAAACACCTCGCATGCCGAAAAACCGCTATGACATTATGACCAATTATATGCCAAAGGTTGGCACGCAAGGTCTTGATATGATGTACCGCACCTGCACAATTCAGGTGAATTTGGATTTCAGCTCCGAACAAGATATGCGCCAAAAAATGCAGGTCAGCATGAAGCTGCAATCTTTAGCGACAGCTTTGTTTGCAAGCTCGCCTTTTACCAATGGCAAGCCAAATGGTTTGCTATCTTGGCGCGGAGATATCTGGCGCGATACCGATAATGCGCGGGCTGGAATTTTACCAAGCGTATTTGAAGATAATTTCTCATTTGAAAAATATGTCGATTGGGCGCTGGATGTGCCGATGTATTTCATTCTGCGTGAGGGAAAATATCACGATGTGACGCATGTGACTTTCCGACAGTTCCGCGATGGTGCGCTTAAAAATGATATTCCTGATCCTGAGCCGACATTGGGCGATTGGACCAATCATCTATCAACCGTGTTCCCAGATGTTCGCCTAAAACAGTTTATCGAAATGCGCGGTGCTGATGGCGGTCCATGGCGCCGTATTTGTGCCCTGCCAGCTTTCTGGGTTGGTTTGCTTTATGATGATCAGGCTCTGCAAGATGCCATTGAACTCACAAAAGACTGGTCATATGAAGACGTGCTTGGTCTGCGTGATCAAGTTCCGCGTGATGGTTTGAAAAGCCACATCGCTGGCCGCTCATTGTTAGATGTTGCGCGCGACACACTTGGTATTGCCAAAGCGGGCCTTAAAACCAGAAACATCTTAAATGCTGCTGGAAATGACGAGACACATTTCCTCGAACCATTGCAAGAAGTGGTCGCCAGGGGCACAACCCCAGCTGAGGTTAAACTTGCCCTCTATCATGGCCGCTGGAACAACAGCGTTGAACCAATTTTTGATGAGTTCGCTTATTAAGAGCGTTGCCCTCGACTTGCCAAATTGCCGTGTTAATATCACCATGAGGATAAAACAGATTAATCTGCAATGGGAGAGATTATCATGATGCCACTATTTGACATGCTCAATAATGC
>JAHDFS010000204.1 GCA_020628035.1 Rhizobiaceae bacterium | reverse complement strand
AATCCCTGCCGTGAACGGCGTAGTAAGAGCCAGTATTGGTTTTAAAAAATGCGGCTAGCGGAATGGTTTCTTGTTTTAAAAAGCCTTTTTGCGGCAATGATCCGTCGCGAACCATTTCGATCACCGCGACGACTGAAGATGCGGTTGTCCAGGCAATTGCCGTGCGGGATTTGCCGGCTATGGTTATGGGTTTATAGGCGCGCACGAATTCTTCTCGCACCAAACGATCATCTCTTATGCCCTCAGCAGAGACATGAATATAGACCACATCATCTTCAACAGGTGGTTTGGCATTGACTAAAATTTCACCAGCTTCTTTTCGTCTGTCGCGCATTAAGAGTTCATGGAAGAAGAAATTCATCAGTGTGGCATGGCCGGGATAACGCATGGTTTTGTAATCGATATTAGGAACTTTGCCTAAATAGGTTTCGCACATTGTTCCAAGGCCGCCAGATGTTGTAAACGCTTCCAACTCGGTGCCATTGATATAGTGCTTCTCCAGCCATTCCATCGGGGAGATATTCTTTATTTCCCCGTTTTCTAGAACTTCGCAATCATTGAGATATTCATTAACGACCCCTTCAGGTGACCAGTTGAATGAATAGCCCATGAGGCCTGTGGGATTTTGTGGCAAGGCGCCTACGCGCATTTTGCACGAACGACATTCATCCAGCTTGGAAATCAGATCCGCACCCACAATGCCAACAAAGCCTGGCGCTAAACCGCATTGTGGCGCCATTAGCCGATGCGATGTTTTGGAAAGCTTAAGAATGGCTTTTGTCGTCGCAACATCTTCTGTCAGATCAAAATAGTGGATGTTGGCATTAACGGCAGCTTCTGCAAGTTTAATGTTCAAATGATAGGGCAAGCAGGAAAGAACTGCATCGACTTGTGCAAAGCATTTCGCAATTGCATCCTTATCAGACAAGTCGGTGATATGCGTTGTGAAAGGAAGATCGAACGCTGGCGCTTTAAGGTCATGGGCAAAGACTTCAAACCCGGCCTCAGTGAGCAAATGCGCAGCAAGTGTCCCAACATTACCCAATCCTAACACCGCAATTTTGTTGATATCACCTGTCTCTTTCATTCAGCTATCCTTTTGAAATTTATAGGTTTTACTAATGATACTCCGTTAGTGTGTTAACAAAAAGGGTGTTTAATGTTACAAAAAGTCAATTTTCTAAAATATTGCTAAGTAATGAAATTAAAATGGATGATCTTGATTATAAATTGTTAGGCCTGCTTACCAACGATGCCCGCGCGAGTGTGAGCGATTTGGCAAATGAGCTCGGTGTTTCCCGCGGGACTGTTCAAAATCGAATTGATCGTATGAAACGCGATAAGGTCATTCACCGTTTTACAGTGCAGATGGGTTCCGATGAGGAAGACCATCAGATTAGCGCTTTTACGCTTATCAAGTTGAATGCCGATGATGGGAAAGTGGCTATTGCGTCGCTCAAAAGAATTGATGGCGTTTTGGATATATCAACTTTAAGCGGCGCGTTTGACCTTGTTGTTGAACTGCGCACATCATCCTTGAAAAGACTTGATGGTATTTTGGATCGTATTCGATCTATTAAGGATGTTTCAGAAACGCAAAGTCACATAAGACTGGCAACGGTTTCAAAATAGAATTCAGTGATGTTGTTGTTTGGTGAGTTTTGTCATCGAACATTTGCTCATTTTCATGACTAGAATTCATCTACTTTGAAAAATTTCGAATGCCTGTTTTGAAGCTTCATTCTCACCATTGGCATATAGCCATATCTTGAGTTCAACAGAGCCATATGTGTTGCTTAGATTTACTATTTCTCCTGACTCTAACTCACGATAAACCATACTTGCGGGAAGCCAGGATATGCCCAAGCCCTTTAGAACCATTTCTTTGACGCCGGCTGAATAAGCTGTTTCGCAAAATGGATTGGTTGTTCTCGATTTTGTTGCAAATTGGCGCTTTTCTTGAGCCAAGATTTCGCCGAAATAACTTCTTTCTGGGTAAACAATTGCTGGAATATCTTCTGAAATTAGCAGATCAGGTTTTATTGTGAATCTTAGTTTGCCACCTAAGACAGGTATCAGGCGATCCCGTCCCCAAAGATGCCTCTTAACTGAGCTATCAAAAGGCATAGGCGGGGTGTTATTATGTTCGTAACACAAAAGCATATTGGCATCACCGCGCAGAAATATTGATACGCATTCACCTCGATTACCGGCTCGCAAACGGTAGTCCAGATTTGTTGATTTGGCTTGGGTGATCTGGGCCAAGTCTGGAAATGTGGAGAACATGAGGGCATGTTGTGTGGCAATCGTTATATGTATTTGCTCTGGTTTAAAATTATGGAACTTTTGTTTCAGTTCATTTATTCGCAGTATAAGAGATTTGATCTCCCCTTCATTTGCATGAAGTGCAGGCGATAGTTCTATGCGATTGGCTTTTCTTTCCAGAAGCGTTGTTCCAATCCAATCTTCAAAAGATTTAATCCTTCGAGAGAATGCCGGCTGAGTAACATTTCGCCGTTCCGCGGCGCGGCTTAAGTTTCCCTCATCCAATAATACTAGAACATCATCCAACCAGCGAAAATCCATGCGGCATCTCCTTGCTCATACTTTATGTATGAGTAGACTGACATTTTTGCATTTTTCAATCAAGAATTTGTCTGTGATAGTTAAAAAATGTTTGCCTCAATCGGAGTTTAATTTTGACATCTGCAGTTACTAAAAAGGTTTCTCAAACCACAACTCACGAAAATCTTAACCTTCAACTATGTAAAGATTTAGCGATTAACTTATCGAAGTTCCCACGTGTGCGATTAGGTCACTTCCCAACACCGTTAGAGCCGATGGATCAATTGAGTGAGTTGTTAGGTGGCCCCAGATTGTGGGTGAAAAGAGATGATTGCACCGGGCTTTCAACAGGTGGGAATAAAACCCGCAAACTTGAATATCTTATGGCGGATGCACAGGCAAAAGGTGCAGATACAATCATCACACAAGGCGCCACACAGTCAAACCATGCGCGCCAGACAGCGGCTGCGGCGGCTAAGTTGAAAATGAAGTGTTATATTTTGTTAGAAGACCGAACGGGGTCGAGCGACTTACAATATAACTTTAATGGCAATGTCCTTTTAGATCTTTTGCATGGTGCGGTCGTCTCTAAACGTTCGGGTGGCTCTGACATGCAAAAGGAAATGGAAGAGCTTGCAGAAACCCTTAGTTCAGATGGTGCTCATTGTTATGTAATCCCTGGTGGTGGTTCTAACGAAATAGGCGCGCTGGGATATGTGAATTGTGCTCGCGAACTTGCGGAACAATCAGATGAAATGGGATTTAAAATTGATGCGCTGGTCCATGCTACTGGCAGTTCAGGAACTCAGGCAGGGCTGGTTGTCGGATTAAACGCAATTAAAAGCGACATTCATCTTCTGGGTATTGGCGTTCGTGCACAACGGGAAAAGCAAGAGCAAATGGTTTTTGATTTGGCGGTCAAAACTGCGCGTTTTTTAGATGATGGCCATAAAATCTCAAGACAGGAAGTGCGTGCCAATTGTGATTATGTTGGCCCAGGCTACGGG
>JAHDFS010000050.1 GCA_020628035.1 Rhizobiaceae bacterium | reverse complement strand
CGCGTTGAGGGCCTGCTTAGCTACACAAATCTATTGTTTGTGCCTTCCATGGCGCCGTTTGATCTTTATGAGCCGGAGCGCAAAAGCCACGTTAAGCTATATGTCAATCGCGTCTTTATCACCGATGACACACAAGGGCTTCTGCCGCCATATTTGCGTTTCTTGCGCGGCATCGTCGACAGCGAAGACCTCTCGCTCAATGTCTCACGCGAAATGTTGCAATCTGATCCAAAACTCGCCAAGCTCAAAACCGGCCTGACCAAACGTGTGCTTGGTGAATTGAAGAAAAAGGCTGATAAGAAGCCAGAGGATTACAAAGCATTTTGGGCCAATTTTGGCGCGGTTCTGAAGGAAGGCTTGGTCGAAGAAATTGCTCTACGCGACAAAATCCTCGAAATCTGCCGATTTAGATCAACCCAAGGCGATGAGCTTATAAGTCTTAAAGACTATGCAGAACGCATGAAAGAAGGCCAGGATGCGATCTATTACATCGTTGGTGAAGATGCGTCTAAAATTGCACTATCCCCGCATCTTGAAGGTTTTAAAGCCAAAGGCGTTGAAGTCTTGCTCTTGTCAGATTCAGTAGATGAATTCTGGCTACAACACATTACTGAATTTGAAGGCAAAGCGTTTAAATCCATCACCCGCGGTTCTGATGATCTGGATAAAATTGATAATCCAGACAAAAAGGATGAGGATGATAAACCCGATGCGCAAGAGCTCGACAAGCTTATCGAACTCATCAAAGCTGAACTTGGTGGAACCATTAAGGACGTCCGCCCATCAAAACGCCTCACAGATAGCCCTGTATGCTTGATCGCAGATGATGGCGACATGGATGTCACGCTCGAGCGCATGCTCAAACGTGCAGGACAATTGCAGCATTCAACACCGCGTATTTTAGAGCTCAATCCAACCCACCAAATCATCCTCAAACTTGCTGAACGCGCAAAAAGCGATGACGGTGCGAGCGATGATTTGCTCAAAGACGCTGCACATTTGCTGCTTGATCAGGCGCGGATCTCTGAAGGCGAAGCGCCAAGCGATGCATTAGAGTTTAGCAGACGCCTGACCGCCGTCATGTCTTTGGCTCTATAGGGTCTAAAAAAGTGGCCAATGGAGCCAGTTGATCACTTTTCTGTGGTCATGCAAAAACCAACTTAACATTAAGTTTCGTTGTGCTAACGTTGATCCCGCACATCTTTTGTGCGGGGAAAATGTAAGCAGAGATGAAATGCGACAAAAATATACAGCTGCACATTGGGGCAGCTATCAAGTTAATGCGTCAGGCGACGAAGTAAAACTTGAACCCTTGGATGATGATCCAAATCCATCCACCATCGGCAATGGTTGGATGAGCGCAACCACAGACAATCAATTAAGAATTACCAAGCCAGCCGTTCGAAAAGGTTGGCTTGAGAACAGACAAACATCCAATCGATGCAACGACACCTATATCGAGGTTGAGTGGGACGTTGCGCTCGATCTTGCAGCCAAAGAGCTGACACGTGTTCGCCAAGCCCATGGCAACTCCGCGATCTATGCTGGCTCATATGGTTGGGCAAGCACCGGGCGTTTTCACCACGCGCAATCGCAACTGAAAAGGTTCCTGAACACCATTGGGGGCTTCACCTCATCCAAAACCACCTATTCACATGGTGCGGCGGAAGTTTTATTGCCGCATATTACCGGCATGTCCAACAGGGTCTTCCAAGATGAAATGACCAGCTTGGAACTGGTGGCAGAGCATTGCGAATATCTTGTTTGCTTTGGCGGAATTTCAGCCAGAACCGCGCAGATCACCTCAAGCGGAACTTCCAAGCATGAGGTGGAAAACTGGTTGGAAGCGGCACGGCAAAACGGCATGAAAGTGGTCAATATTTCACCGCTGCGGTCAGATTTTTCAAGCGATGCCGGCGCACAATGGCTTCCGATCAGACCCAATACCGATGCTGCGCTGATGCTCGCCATCGCGCATACGCTGATTGATCGCAACCTTTATGACGAGGCATTCCTAAATACCTATTGCGTTGGCTGGGACGCATTTAAAGCCTATGTGATGGGTGACACAGATGGCATAGCAAAAACGCCTGAATGGGCTGAAGAGATCACTGAAATATCTGAAAGTGATATCATCGAACTTGCTGAAAACATGGCGCGTTATAAAACCATGGTGTCAACAACATGGGCGATGCAACGTGCTGATCACGGCGAGCAACCGATTTGGCTGGCGCTCACACTAGCTGCCATGTTGGGGCAAATCGGCCAAAAAGGTACTGGCTTTTCATTTGGTTATGGATCAACCACACCAGTGGGCAGGTCTGATAAATTGATCAGCTGGCCATCTGTGCCGCAAGGGCAGAACCCTGTGAAGGATTTTATCCCGGTCGCCAAGATCACCGAACTTTTATCAACACCCGGCAAGAATTTTAAATTTGATGGCAAAACCCACCAAATGCCGGATATCAAATTGGTCTACTGGGCAGGTGGTAATCCGTTTCATCATCAGCAAGACCTCAATAAGCTCAATGATGCTTGGACGAAGCCCGACACGGTGATTGTCCATGAACAATTCTGGACATCAACCGCACGTCGGGCAGACATCGTCTTTCCGGTCACATCTTCGCTTGAACGCGATGATATTATGATGAACCGTCGCGATCCCAAATTGGTTTGGATGGAACGCGTTTATGAAGCCAAAATCGACGCGAAATCCGATCACGATATTTTATGTGGCCTCGCCGAGCGCTTAGGTGTTTTGGACGAATTCGCAGAAGGAAAATCGGTTGACCAGTGGCTCGAGCAGCTTTGGAGTGATTCCCAGAAAGTCGCAAAGTCAGAGGAATTTGAACTGCCATCATTTGAAGACTTTAAAAACGAAGGCGTATTTGAATGCCCTAACAGCTCAGAAACGCGAATTCAATTCAGTGATTTCATCGCCGATCCTGAAGCCAATCCGCTTAACACTCCAAGTGGTAAGATAGAGATCTATTCCGAAACATTTGCAAAAATGGAATTGGCGGATTGCCCCCCTCACCCCATGTGGCTGGAACCTGTTGAATGGTTGGGTGATAAGAACAACAAGCCGAATGCCTTACATCTGATTTCAGGTCAGCCAGCAACGCGTTTACACAGCCAACTCGATAATGGGTCGGAATCCAAGTCCACCAAGATCAAGGGTCGGGAGCCCGCTTATCTGCATACAGATTTCGCTGCAAAGATGGGTACTCAAAGCGGCGATATCATTCTGGTTCATAATGAACGCGGCAAGTGTTTATGCGCGGCTCAATTAACGGATGATATACATCCACAATCGATCTCGCTTGCGACGGGCGCATGGTATGACCCGCAAGAAATAGATGGTGAGATAATCGAAGTACACGGCAACCCGAATGTGCTGACCATCGATAAAGGTTGCTCGGAACTCTCGCAATCCAATATTGCGCATACCGCCCTCGTTTGGGTGTCAAAATGGGAAAAGCCGCTTCCACCCATTAAAGTTCACTCGCCACCTGAGATCAAACAACCCAACTAGTTCCAAAAAAAAGGCCAGATCTTTTCAGAGCTGGCCTTTTGTACTGATATCTAATTCAGACTACATTTTACAATCAGCAGCATAAGCATCTGAATGTTCGGTCAAACCTGTTGCGATGATCTTATTAGTAAAGACGTCACCTTCTTTGATCACTTCGCGAACATAAATGTCCTGAATTGGGTGATGGTTATTGCCAAATTTAAAATCACCACGTGTTGATGAGAATTCAGCAGCTTTGAGGGCTGCGCGGAATGCATCAGCATCTTTCACATCAGCTTTCTCCATTGCGCTCAGCAACAAATTCGCAGTGTCAAAACCTTGCGATGCATAAAGCGATGGCAGACGACCATATTCAGCTTGGAAACTCTCAACAAACGCTTTGTTCGTTGCGTTATCAATGTCTTTGTTCCACTGAGATGTGTTTTTCACACCCAATGCCGCTTCACCCACGGCTTGCAAAATGCCTTGGTCAAAACTAAAGGCTGGACCAACAACAGGTAGATCAATTCCGCTGCCTGAGAATTGTTTTAAGAATGAAATCCCCATACCACCTGGCAAGAAGAAGAACACGCTATCTGCACCAGACGCACGGATTTGAGCGATCTCAGCCGCATAATCTGTTTGGCCAAGCTTTGTGTACAATTCACCTGCAAGATCGCCCTTAAAGAAGCGCTTGTAACCCGTCAAAGCATCTTTACCGGCCGGATAGTTTGGCGCCAAAATGAATGAGTTTTTATAGCCCGCATCATTGGCATAAGCACCCGCTGCTTCGTGCAGGTTATCGTTTTGCCATGCGACATTGAAATAGTTCGGATGGCAACCCTTGCCCGCAAGCGGTGATGGACCGGCATTTGGTGAGAGGTAGAACTTACCTTGCGCGGTTGCTGCAGGCACAACAGCCATAGCAAGGTTGGACCAGATGATGCCTGTCAGCACATCAACTTTCTCAGATTGGATCATCTCATCAGACAATTGCACGGCAATATCTGGTTTACGCTGATCATCTTGGATCACAACTTCCAAGTTGCTGTTTCCGCTTTGTTTAACCGCAAGCATGAAGCCATCTCTCACATCAATGCCCAATCCAGCGCCACCGCCAGAAAGTGTAGTGATCATGCCGACTTTCACTTTGCCGTGGCCATCTGCCATTGATGGCAAAATTGCTGCAGCGCTCAGGGCAGTGGCGGCAATTGCAGCCAATCCAAATGCTTTCAATTTCATATTCAACTCCCAATATTTATTTTCTTATGCATATAAGCAGATTAGTTTTTCGATCGAAACAGAAAATTTGTTTGAATGCAAACAAACTTAATCGTTTTCGTTAACGCGACCAGTAGGTTCACGGTCAAAATTAGATTTTGAAACCATATTCTTAGCGCAATAAAGTGATAACAATCCACTTGCCTATCGCAATCGTGGTCAGGTAAGTAATCTAAATGCTAAACCAACGCATTCAATTAAAGAGAACACTCAGATCTTTGATCAGATCTCTTGTATTCTCCAATGTGAGTAAACGATCTGATATGACTAAAATCTTTTCAAGCGACATGTCTTGGCCTCAATTTATGCTTCTCATCGCATTGTTATTTGCCTTTGTTCACCCTGCAAATGGTGAAGTCATTGAACAAAAAGAAAGCCAGTATAATACGATCATCATCCGAAAAGATAACAATCTTATCTCGATGACATTTGGTCATAATACGCGCATTTACACCGAAAGCGTCAAAGACATCACCGATGAATTGGCACTACCTGTCACTTATACGCGATATATGACAATCGCTATGGCCTATACCGAAACGCCAAATAAAGTGGTTGAGATTGGATCAGGCGGAGGCCGCACCTCAGCCTATTTAAGCCAGAGTATTCAAGACACCAATGTGACGACAGTGGAGTTGGATCCAGAAGTTTTACGACTTGCGGATAAATATTTTGGTCTGAAAGAAACAGATAATTTGAAGATTGTCGAACAAGACGGCCGTATTTATCTAACGCGCAACAAAGAAAAGCACGACATCATCATTGTCGATGCCTATCGCGGCCCCTTTGTACCCTTTCATCTTTTGACAAAACAATTTTACGAGCTATCCGCCAAACGCCTAAACGAGGGCGGCGTGATGGTGCAGAATATCGAACCATCGACCATGTTATTCGATGCTGCCATCGCCACCATTTCAGATGTGTTTGATCATGTGGACCTTTATGAAGCGCGCGGCAACATAGTTGTGATCGCGTATAATGGCGAGGAAAAGAACATTGACGAAATCCATGCGCGTGCAAAGAAATTAGATGCCCAATATGGATTGAAATATCCCATTGCATTTTACCTAGACGAGCGCCGCACCGTCCTTAAAGACCTTATCAAGGGCGAAGTTTTAACCGATGATTTTGCCCCAGTTCAATATCTCAATTCGATTGAGCGACATAACCGTCGCTTGGAAGAAATTTCGCAGTAAATTCGAGGCCTGAAATGCGTTATATACTCTACTGCCTCTTGTTTATCGAAGGCTTTGTGCTGTTGGGATTTGAAATGTTGGCGAGCCGATATCTTAATCCCTATTTTGGCAGCGGTATCGACACTTGGGCCTGCATCATTTCAGTCGTTCTCCTCTCCATGATGTTTGGTTATATGGTCGGTGGAAATCTCTCAAAAAGATTTACCGCTATCTCAGTGCTTTCGATCGTGACCGCAATCTCAGGCGTCTACATGATCCTTGTCTCGATCTTCGGGCATGGATTGCTGCAAACGGCGATTGAAGACTTAGAATATGGCTTCCCGCTCTTATTCGCTTCAGCGCTACTCATCCAGGCATTACCTGTGTTTCTCATGAGTTTCTGGTCGCCTTATTTGGTTAGAAGCCTCACCAGAAACATTCAGGAGAGCGGTAGCATTGCAGGATGGGTTTATGGTGTATCCACGCTCGGCAATGTTGTTGGCACGCTGGTCACCGCCTTTGTGCTCATCCCCCGCTTTGGTACCTCGCAAATTTCGATGAGCTTTGGCATCATACTCTTGTTCATCGCATCCTTGATCATGGTCATTCACCTCAAATCTGGCTTCCTGATGAACAAGCTGCCAGTACTCTTGGGAACGGCATTGCTCGCAAGCGGTCTTCTACCTAAGACCGACGCGTACGCGGAAGATGTCAAAATTCAAGCGATGTATCCTGAAGGTGTTTTCTTTAGTGAAATCGGAGATCTTTACTTCACAGAAATGACAGCCAATAGGGTCATGCGGTTCTCCGACGATAAGCTCAACGTGTTTTGGCAAGGTGAAAAATGCGGCCCCACGGGTTTTACAAATATTCAAAGCAACCACTTCGCCCTCGCCTGTCATTTGGAACCGAAGATACTGATTTTAGATGACGAAGGTTCCGTCAAGCATCGGCTTTTGCATTCGTCGGAAGGCTTCCGGATATCATCGCCCAATGATATCAATTCAGATGGAAAAGGTGGGGCATATTTTTCAAATTCAGGTATTTTCTCACCAAAGGCCAAACATGATGGCCGCGTCTTTCATATCGATGGGCAACTCAATATCAAACAAGTGACAAACGGCATTCGCTACGCCAATGGCGTCGCCTATGACAGTGACACGAGAACACTTTATGTAAGTGAACACTTAAATAAACGCATATTAAGTTTCCAGCAATTGAAAGATGGAACGTTTAACCCTACACCCACAGTGCATGTCGATTTTGCTGCATTTGCCGAGTTTAGCGGTACCTCCGATCTAACCGGTCCCGATGGTCTGCGCGTATTGGATGAAGGCGCATTGCTCGTTGGTCTATATGGAACATCCAACGCTGCAATTGTCGGTCCATGCGGCGATGTCAAATTCATCCCGGATTTTGATAAATTTGTCACAAGTGTTGGCTTTCAAAATGGAAAGCTTGCCGTTGCATCGGCTCAAAACAACACAAAATTTCCATATATTGGTCAAGTTCACCTCAGGGATAACATCTCAACAAAAGTGTGCTAATTATAACTGATCAACAATCGAACTGACTGAAAGAACACCACATTGTATTTAAGCAAACGCCAGAAAGAAATTTTGGATCACGTGCTCCGCAATGGTGAAGTCTTTGTCGATGATTTAGCCAATGAATTTGACGTCTCGCCGCAAACCATTCGGATGGATTTGCGCGAGTTAGATAAAGCCGAAAAACTTGAGCGCACTCATGGTGGTGCACGGGCAAAAAACGGTAAAAAAAATCTAGCCTATGAAGAACGCAAAGAAATTGCTGCAGCAGAAAAAGTAGGCATTGGCCATGCGGCCGCAAAGCTAATCCCTGACAATGCCTCCCTCTTCATCAATATCGGTACAACAACGGAGGCCGTCAGCGACGCATTAGGGCAGCACTCAGGACTCTTGATCATCACAAACAACATCAATGTGGCAAGCAATCTGGCCCTTGGCGAGGCCAATGAAATTGTGGTCGCAGGTGGCACTGTACGCGCCAGCGATGGCGGTATTATTGGTGAAGCGACCGTTGATTTTATCAATCAGTTCATGGTGGATTTTGCCATCATTGGCACATCTGCAATTGCTGAAGATGGTGCACTTCTTGATTTTGATTATCGTGAGGTAAAAGTTTCTCAAGCCATCATGAAAAATGCGCGCCATGTTATTTTGGTGGCCGATGGCACAAAGCTTGGTCGCAAGGCGCATGCCCGCATTGGCCATATCTCTCAAATTGATACGTTTGTGACCGATGCCATTCAGTCCGATGATCTCAGACAGCTTTGTCTTGATGCAGACATTGATATCATCGAGACAAAAACAGATTGATTGATGGCTTGCTGAAATTTGGCAAGCCACCAAGATTTTTATCTAAGCACTATTAGCCAAACAGTTCTTTAAACAGACCGATAGATTGGCGGAACCCATGTTCGAAATCGCCATCACCGGGGTGATAAACGCTTTCAAATGAGATGACCCCGTCATAACCATCAGTGCGCAATGCGTTTGCCATGGGCGCGAATAAACTGCCCAATTGCCCCTCACCCATTCTTCGAACTTCAAGCGTAGCGCGCGGCGTATCTACCTGAACATCCTTGATATGAATGTGACCGAGATATCCATCCTTCGTCTCTTCATAGCCATTTGGAAAGGCAAGTTCATGGCACCAGCAATTATTCGCCGGGTCCCACAACACTTGCAGCGTGTCTTTAGCATTAAGATCATCAATCATTTTGCGTGCTGTGTAATTGGAATTGACCATCGTGCCATTACCGGTTTCCACAACCAACTTAATGCCCTCAGATTTCGCCAATTCAACAGCAGGCGCGATTAAGGGCAGCATGGCATCCCATGCCCCATGGGCAACATTCCACTTTTCAGCACCATTGGCACCCCACAGGATTTGCTCCTTTTTCGGCGTCATAATCCGAACCAAAGGTGACGCCACAATATGCGCCATATCTATCACCCGTTTGAGCGCATCCATATGTTTGTTATGCAGCTCATCACCAGGTTTATTAGCAGAGGTCATGCCCGCAAATATGTGCCGTGAAAGACAGGATACTGGCTTCCCCCGATCACGCAATAATTGATCAATTGCCATGATCTCTTCGGTGCTGTGATCACCCACTTCTTTCTCGCCAACGAATTGCAATTCAGCATATTCGAGGTCAAATTCATCCATCACGTCAACCGCATGTTCAAGGTCGCGGCTAATACCATCGCAAATTACACCAAGTTTCATTTTTGCTGAGCTCCTTTGCGATGAAGTTCCGCCCCGACAATATCTTCAATCACCTGGGTACAGGCCCAATTATCACCATTTGGAAACTTCGATTTTCCCGCATGAAACACCTGCATGGCAGCTGCAGCTGTGTGCAAAGGCACACCCAATTCTTCACCTAAATTCATCGAAATTGTCAGATCTTTATGCATGGTATTAATATGACTACCGGTGCCTTCAAATTGCCGATCAATGATCTTTTCAAGCGCATTATTTACGACACCGCACCCGGCTGAAGATGTTGAAAACACATCTAAAATGACCTGACCAGGCACACCCGCTTTCGCAGCTAACGCCGCCGCTTCAAAGGTTGCTGAGAATTGCGCACCAATAAGCGATTGCAAACAGGCTTTAACTGTTTGACCATCTCCGCATGTTTCCCCCACACGGTGAATATTAGCTGAAACGGCTTCCATTACATCTTTGCATTCAGCCAGCGCTTTATCAGACCCTGCCGCCATCATTGTTAATGTGCCGCCTTGCGCACCGGGGAACCCACCAGAAACGGGGCTATCAATAATCTCAAATGCGGTCGTCTCTAGTTCGGCTCCGATCTCGCGCGCTTCTTTTGGTTTAATCGTCGCGGTTAAAATGAGCGTTGCGCCATCCTTCAATTGTGATGCAAGACCACCCTTGCCAAAAATAACCTGTTTGGCTTGATCTCCCGTCATCACCATAATGAAAACAACATCTGCATTTGCACCCACGTCCGCAATGCTTTCAGCTGCATGTCCGCCCAATTGTCTAAATGCGGCCATGCGTTCAGGGCTTAAATCAAACCCCCAGGTTTCAAATCCGTTTTTGATTAAGTTTTTGGCAATCCCAGAACCCATATCTCCGATGCCAATTATTCCAACGGTTTTCATAATATTTTCCTATCTTCCGTTTGCGTTATCTGAGAATTCATCTCAGTGTTCTGCGGGATTTCAGGCACCTTTAAGGTGTCGGGCGGGTCCGGAAGACACCCGCTGCCCGAATAAAACGTCGAAGTTATTTCTTCTCCAACGTATCCTTCACAACTTCCCATGCAACAGCCAAATGCTCATCCATGGCATTTTCCGCTAACACGGGGTCACGCGCTAAAATCGCTTCGTAAATCTTCTTATGTGCTTGATAATTAATCAAATTATGATCAGGTGCCCTATTCATCTTCCCCCAACTGGGAGACAACCATGATAGATATCCTTCATGTATCGCGGGGAAAATCGGATTACGAACAATCTTATAAAGAACACCATGGAACTCCATATCCGTTTGAAAGAAACGCGGCGTGTCATCAATTGCTTCAAAATTGGCCTCAAGCGCTGCTTTCAGATCCGCAATATCATCTTTATTGGCATGTAAAGCTGCATGGCGCGCCAGGCTCCGCTCGATAAATTCCCGACTTCGATATAAGTCTGTTACGCCGCCTGGTTCACTTAAAAGATGTTCAATAATTTTGCCAGTCGCGGTTAGAACCGTACCGTAATCCGGTTTTTTTACCACCGGACGAAATCTAGGTTTTGTTTCCACAAGACCACGATTAGAAAGCGTTGAAATTGCTTCACGCACAACCGTTCGGCTTGCTCCAAACATATCCATTAGGTCGCGTTCCGCCGGCAATGGCTTGTTATTTTCAAATTGACCCGACGCGATCCGAACTTCAATTTCGGCGACTAAATCATCAGATGCTCTTCGCATTCACTCCACCCAAAACAAAAGCAGTGATTTGATTTTGGCACGACCAAACTCCAGTTTCAAACCAACTATTTTTTCAACAAGTATGAACCCGAACTTAAATTCGCGTCAAGCTTATTTAATTTTACCTATATTTATCATATACTTATAATTTAATTACCGTAATTTCCGGTGTTAATCCATGAAAAAATCACTTGACTCGAAACTCATTAACAGTTTTCCTGCCACTATGTTTTGGTCCGACCAAAATACAGGTCCTTAAGTAATTTTGGGAGGAATTACTTGGCGAAAGTTGCCGCAGTAAGTGTTCGGTTATTCCATATTCCGTTAGCAGAAGTGCTGACGGATGCAAAACATGGTGACCACACCCATTTCGAATTGATCACTGCGACCATCCAATTAGATAGTGGTTTAACCGGTACGGGTTATACTTATACAGGCGGCAAAGGTGGTCACGCGATTGCAGCGATGATTGAGCGTGACCTGGCCCCAATGCTTGTCGGAAAAGACGCAAGTTCAGTTGAGTTACTCAATGACGCAATGCAATGGCATATTCATTATGTCGGGCGTGGAGGCATTGCGTCTTTTGCAATTTCTGCACTTGATATCGCACTTTGGGATTTGCGCGGCAAAGAACGCGGTTTACCTCTTAGCAAACTGATCGGTGGGGCGGGTTCGAGATGCAAGGCTTATCGTGGGGGGATTGACCTTGCATTCTCGCTACCCAAACTCCTGTCCAGCATTGAAGGATATCTTGAAGCCGGATTTAATGGCGTCAAAATAAAGCTTGGCCAACCCGATGTCCAAACAGATATTGAACGGGTTAAAGCAGTACGCGAACTCATCGGATCAGACATATTCTTTATGGTGGATGCAAATTACGCCATGAGTGTTGAGGAAGCTATTTATGCATCCAACGCCATGACAGAGTTTGATATTCTTTGGTTTGAAGAGCCGACCATTCCAGATGATTATCAAGGCTATGGTAAAATCGCTGATGCGACGAACATCCCATTGGCCATGGGTGAAAACCTACATACAATCCACGAATTTGGCTATGCATTTGAGCAGTCAAAACTTGGTTATATCCAACCCGACGCATCAAATTGCGGCGGGATCACCGGGTTTTTGCAAGTGGCAGCACTAGCTGAAAAATACAATATTCCAGTTTGCAGCCATGGCATGCAGGAGCTGCATGTAAGCTTGTTATCAGGCCTTAAAAATGGTGGCTGGCTGGAAGCCCATTCATTCCCGATTGATCAATATACCAAACAGCCACTCAGGTTGGAGGACAATCTAGCGGTCGCGCCGGATACACCGGGCATTGGCGTTGAATTTAATTGGGACAAACTTGAGAAAGAAGACATGTTATCTGAAGGCGTTCGAAACGTCGCTTAAAACGAAATTTCCGAGCTTAAGGGATGAAGCTCAGAAGCAAACGATCTCAACTGAGATTAAGAACAAAGAAGCAAAATTGGGAGGAACCTTATGCTTAAAACTCTAACTCACACAATGCTCGCAGGTGCTGCAGCGCTTGCATTTATGGCTGGCAGCGCAGCAGCTGATGGTCATGCATCAAAAACAAAACTACGTATCCAAACTCACTTCTCAACTGAGACTTTGTCTGGTCAGCTTGCTGGTAAATTCGTTGATGATATTACATCCATGTCAAATGGCGAAATCGAAGTTGAAATGTTCTACTCAGGTGCAGTTGTGAAAGCGGCTGAAACATTTGATGCGGCTGCAACAGGTATCTTGGATTGCGACATGACAGGTGGTGCTTACCAAACTGGTAAAAACCCAGCATTCCAATTCACTGGTGACTTGATGGGTGGTTATTCAAACCCTTACCAGCAAATGGCTTGGTTGCTACATGGTGATGGCCGCGCAGCGATCAACAAATTGTATAACGACCACAACATGGAATTTGTTGGTTGGTGGATCCCGGGTCCAGAATCTCTATCTTCAACACGTCCAATCCGCGGCGTAGAAGACTTTAAAGATTGGAAATTCCGCTCACCTCCTGGCCTTGCAACAAAAGTGTTTGCAAACTTGGGTGCGTCTCCAATCGTGATGGACTTCAACGAAATCTTTACAGCTTTTGAAACAGGTATCATTGATGGTGCTGATGCTGCTAACTTGACCAACAACATCGGTCTTGGTCTTTATGACATCGCGCAGCACACAAACTATCCTGGCTTCCACTCAATGCCAGCTGACCACTTGGCTTGTCGTAAAGATGTTTGGGATGCAATGCCTGACCACCATAAGAAAATTATGGAAGTAGCAATGGATTCATTGGCTCTGCATAATGCGACAATTAACGAAGTTAAGAACGCGCAAAATGCGGTTGAACTACGTGCAAAAGGTGTGAACCTTTACGAATGGTCTCCTGAAGAGTTGGCTAAATTCCGCGCAGCTGTTCAAAAAGGTTGGACTGAGTTCGCAACGACTCCAGAAGCTAAAGAACTTCTAGCAAGCCACATCAGCTTCCTAAAAGGCATTGGAGCAATGCAATAATAAGCAATTATGTTTATTGCTGGCAGGCGAGACATCGCCTGCCATTTCTTATGTTCGGCTAGCCTTTATGAAAATCACAAAAATCACCAGTCATGTATTGCAATATGATATGCCCGAACTCCTGGGCTATTCTCAGCAATATTACGCCAAAAGAAGCGCCCATCTGGTGGAAATTGAAACAGATGAAGGCATTACAGGATGGGGCGAATGCTTTGGCCCCGGAAACATCGCAATTGCGAATAAAACAATTGTCGAAAAAGTAATTCAGCCAATGATACTCGGCGATGATCCGATGGACCGCGACGTCATTTGGCACAAAGTTTATAATCTCATGCGCGACCACGGCCAAAAAGGCATGCCTTTGCAGGCGCTATCTGGTGTTGATATCGCGCTGTGGGATATTGCAGGAAAAGTCGCCAAACTGCCGCTTCATAAACTTTTAGGCGGTGCGCACCGAAATGATATTCAAGTTTATGGTTACGGGATGATGTTAAGGCCCGAGCCAATTGAGGATCTAATTTCCCGCTTTGAGGATGAAGCACAAGAAATCAAATCCAAAGGTTTCCGCGCCACAAAGATGAAAGTCGGCATGGGACCAAAAGACGACATCCGCCTCGCTGAAGCCGTCCGCAAAGGCGTGGGCGATGACTTTAAATTCATGGCAGATGCCAATCACTGCTATACAACAAGCGACGCATTTTACGTCGGTCATGCCTTAGACGAATTAGATGCGTATTGGTTTGAGGAACCTGTTGCACCTGAAGATTTAGATGGCTATCGCGAGTTACGTGCAGGTCTTAAAGTCAATATATCCGGCGGTGAAGCTGAGTTTAATCGCTGGGGTTGGCGATCCCTTCTTGAAGCCCGTGGTTTGGACATCGCACAGCCCGAAGTTTGCGCCCTTGGCGGCGTTTCAGAATATATCCGCGTGCTTGCGCTGTGCCATGCACATCATACACCGGTGATCAATCATGTTTGGGGTTCTGCTATTGCGGTTGCAACAAACCTACACCTGTTGACGGCCATGCCAGCCATGCCCGGTGGGCTGCATCCATGGGAACCGATGCTGGAATTTGATACAACAGATAATAAATTTCGAGATGAATTGTTACAGGAGCCACTTAACATTTCATCTCAGGTCAAGAATAATGACGGCGTTGTCGTCGCGCCACAAGGTCATGGCCTTGGCGTCACGCCGGATAGAGACTTCATAAGTCACTATCGAATTCACTGAGGGGAGAAGTAACGTGGAAAGAAAATCCGGAGGATTGCACGAATGGGCATACGCTTTTGCGTTTGTGTTTTGTGCAGGATGGGTAATTTGGCATGGACCAGCATATATTCTGGATTTCATACCGCATGAGAATGAGAGCCTATTGGGACAAATGACGGCGTTGCATCAATCAAAAGATGTAACCCCCAACCTTTCCGGCCTGTTTGGTGGACAGACAGATATTATCGACTGGATTGCGCTCTTGTTAGCCCCGGTATTCTTCATCCTCGGCATGCGAAGCGTTGTTCTTGCGCAAATGGAATTCCCCCATGCATCAAAGATCGATTATTTCGCTATGTTCGTTGGCCGCGTGACTATGATTTTGATCATCTCCATGACTTTGATCATGCTTTGGGAGGTCTTCCTCCGCTATGCGATTGAGGCGCCAACCCTTTGGGCAAACGAGCTAACGCTTTGGATTGCTGGCTTTGTGTTCTTGTTATCTGGTTTGTATGCCATGCAACAGCGCAGTCATATTCGCATCTTTATTATCTATGACCTTTTACCGCGTTGGGCTCAGCATATCTGTGATGTGATCTCAGTCGTCATGTTGTGGTTCTTCACCTTCTTCCTAATTTTCGGAAGCTATTCGCAGGTCTTTGCGATCAAGTTTTACCGTTGGGAAGTGTTCGGAACGGCGTTTGATCCGCCAATTCCGGCAACCATTCAGCCCATGATCCTGATCATGGCAACACTCATTTCAATCCAAGCTCTTTTGAATTTGATCGCTGATTGGAAACGCGATCCAAATGAACTGACCGAAGCAGAGGTCATCGACAAAGAAGAGCTGGAAGCCATTAAGAAAAGCGTGGGGGCAAACTAATGGATATCGCAACAATATCAATTGTACTTGTCATCGGGCTTGTATTCTTACTCGGCATTGGTATGCCGCTTGGTTTAGCATCAGCTGTACTTGCTGCGCTGGTTATGATCATGAAATTCGAACCGAACCTTCTGCTTGACCCATTCAGTTTTGGTGAGGGTATGTTAACTGGGCGACCGGGAACCGGCGCGCTTTATATTCTAACGCAGAAAATCTTTGACCTGCTGACGGAATATGTCCTCATATCGGTGCCCTTATTTATCTTCATGGCGGCACTATTAGAGCGATCAGGCATTGCCAAGCAAATGTATGACAGCCTTGATTTCTGGCTTTCCAGAACACGCGGCGGTATCGCCATCGTCACATCTTTAATGGCTGTTCTGATGGCTGCAATGTCAGGCATTATTGGCGGTGAAGTTGTGCTGCTTGGTTTGATCGCGCTGCCACAAATGCTGCGTTTGGGTTATGACCAAAACCTTGCCATTGGTACGATTTGTGCCAGTGGTTCTTTGGGTACCATGATCCCACCATCAATTGTATTGATCATCTATGGTCTGATCACAGAAACATCGATCAAAGCTCTATTCACTGGTGCCTTTGTGCCAGGCTTCATGCTGGCAAGTTTCATCATTTTATACATTGTCATTAGAACAAATCTGAACCCGTCACTAGCGCCTTTACCGGAACCAAAACCAGGTGATCCGGTGGGTCGCGAAAAAACCTTCATGTTCGGTGGCTTTGTATCATTGATCTTTGCGGGCATGTCTGCACTGCTGCTTTTACGCATCGCTTTTTATTCGGCAACAGGACGTAATGTTGACACGGGAGAAGACTTCGAAGCGCCATCTTGGGGCATGGTCTCTGACGTGCCAATTTTGCTCGGCATTTTGGTTGTCTCACTCTTGTTGATCCAGTTCGTATTTGGTCGCGACAGAACCAAGTTTGGTTGGGAAAAAGGTAAAGGCCTTGTGCCACCGCTCATGGTGATCGGCATCGTGCTTGGCTCCATCTATGGCGGTATCACAGGCATTACTGAAGCTGCGGGCATGGGTGCACTTGCCGTGTTCTTAATTGCTGCCATTAGAGGCGAAGCTTCCGTTGATCTCGTTTGGGTTAGCCTCATGCGGACACTTCGTTCGACAGGTACGATCATCTGGGTGACTGTGGGTGCAGCGGCGCTTGCTGGTGCCTATACGCTTGCTGGCGGCCCTGCCTATATCGCGCAATTGATCGTGGGCGCTGAAATGCCGACCATGGTGGTGATCTTAACCATGATGCTCATTCTCCTGTTCATGGGTGCCTTCATGGACTGGGTTGGCATTGTGCTGTTGATCATCCCGGTCTTCTTGCCAATTGTGAAGAAATTGCCAATCGAAGAGATCGGTTTCATTGGACAGCTTGAACCCACTCAAGTTGCGATTTGGTTCGGTGTCTTATTCTGTATGAATATGCAGGTGAGCTTCCTCTCGCCACCGTTTGGACCAGCTGCCTTCTATTTAAAATCAGTGGCACCGTCCCACATTTCACTCACCGATATCTTCCGCGGTTTCCTACCGTTTATCGGTGTTCAACTCTTGGCTCTAACCGTGCTGCTTATCTGGCCATCAATCGTAACAATATTGCTCTAAATGGAGGAATGAATGATTACACAGAAAGAAGTTGATGAGTTTAATGAAAAAGGTTTTCTAGTTGTTGAAAATCTGTTGGATGAACAAACCCTCGCAAATGTGAGGTCGGAATATTCCGACCTCATGGACAAGCTCTATGAAGAGTGGTGGCGAGATAACAAAGTTGAAAAGCCGCCTGAAAATATGAGTTTTTGGGAGAAGCTTGAGGTCGCCATTCAAAGCGATCTTGAATGGTACCAGCCTTTTGATATCAGTCTTCCGCATTCAGACATAAATGAAAATACACCCATGCATTTTGGGCCAGCCGTATTTTCCATGGCAACACACAAAAACATTCTGGATATGGTTGAACAGCTCATCGGGCCTGAAATTACATCAAATCCAATCCAGCATGTGCGGATCAAACCACCGCAAAATGCGGTGCCAAAATCTGAAAACCGTGCGCACATCATTGCGACAGACTGGCATCAGGATATGGGTGTGACCATGCCGGAAGCAGATCAGACAACCTTTGTCACCGTTTGGCTAGCCATCACAGATGCAACGGTAGAAAATGGTTGCTTGCAAGTTGCATCCAATCACTATGATGAAATGCTGCCCCATTGCACCAAAACGCAAGTGGGGATTGCTGATCAATTCATACCTGAAGAGCATGCTATTCCTGTTCCGGTTAAGGCGGGTGGTGCTGTGATCTTCCATCCATTTACACCGCATTCATCGCTGTCCAATAATACAGATGGATTCCGTTGGTCATTTGATTTGCGCTATAATGTAACTGGCCAACCAACAGGTCGCAGCCAATTCCCAGAATTTGTCGCCAGATCAAAACGTGATCCAAGCTCGGAGCTGAAAGATTGGCGCGTTTGGCGCAACATGTGGAAGGACACACGTAAGCAATTATCCCAAACTGATCATATTCCCCAGCATCGCTGGGATTCAAACAGTCCGTATTGTGCATGATGACAAACAACAATAATCCGGCAAGAATAGTCGTCGTTGGCGCTGGGCTGATAGGTGAGCGACATGCCAAACTCGTTGCGCGGCACAAAATGACCGAGCTGGTCGCAATCGTTGACCCTGCGCCACAGTCCGAGGCTTTGGCAGAAGAACTTCATTGCAAAAAATACGATGATATTAGTGAAATTCCGCTAGATGAAATAGATGGTGCAATCATCGCAACACCAAATGCAAACCATCTCAAATCCGGATTGTTTTTTGCAAATGAAAACATACCCTGCCTGATAGAAAAACCAATCGCCGATAATTTGAGAAATGCAGAATTAATCGCCGATGCTTTTGACAAACGCAAAATCCCGTTACTCATCGGCCATCATCGCCGGTACCATCCCTTTGTGGCACGCACGAAGGAAATCATTGCACAAAAGGAACTTGGCGTTCCCGTCATGGCATCCATCATTTGGGCCGTGCGAAAACCAGATGATTATTTTGAAAAAGGCATGTGGCGAACCAAATCAGATGGCGGGCCCCTGTTGATCAATTTCATCCATGAGGCCGATTTGCTGCTTCATATTTTTGGTCAGGTTATCGAAATCCAAGCCATGACATCAAATCACCAACGCGGACAAGCGGTTGAAGACACTGCAGGTGTACTACTAAGATTTGAAAGTGGCATGATGGCGAGTGTTATTTTAAGTGATGCAGCACTCACCCCTTGGAGCTTTGAAGGCGCTTGCGATGAAAATCCCAATATTGCTGGCACAGGTATATCATCCTGGCGCATTGGCTGCGCAAAAGGTGCGATTGAGTTTCCTGGCATGAATATTTGGACAGATAAGGAAGGTCGACTGGGAGACTGGTCTAGACCACTTAAATCTCACACTGAAGACATTCAGAATGTAGAGCCGCTTTATGAACAATTATCCCACTTCACTAATCTCATTAGAAAAACTGAAACCAAGGCGATTTGTAATGGGTGGGATGGGATTAAGGCGATGCACCTGATCGATCTTATCAAACAATCTGTCGAGCCGCATGAATCAGCGACGCAACATATCAAAGCTGTCTAATCATGATCTCGCGCTTTTTCAGCCTCCCAGCTGGCGGCCCGTTGTTGGGCATCGTGATGATCTTAGTTGCCAACTTTTTCTTTTCATTTGTTGATACCGGATCAAAATGGCTCGGTGTCATCGGATTATCTGCGCTGCAATTAGCGTTTATGCGATATTTCGTTCACTTCGTAATTTCGGTCGGCATATTTGGTAAAAATGGCTTTGATTGGAATGTTTTCCGCTGCGAAAAACTGTTGCTTGTGATCATCCGAGGTGCGTGCTTAATGCTGGCAACAGTCGCAAATTTCATTGCCATTCAATATTTATCTCTTTCTCTAACAGCGACAATCCTCTTTTCAGCGCCCATCATCATCTGCGCCCTGTCCTGGCCAATCTTAAAAGAGCCGGTTGGCCGGTTTAGATGGATGGCAATTGGATTGGGCTTCATCGGTATTTTAGTTGCAATACGCCCATTCGATGATGATTTTCATTGGGCAGCCTTTGTTTCACTTGCAGGCGCGTTCTCCTTTGCACTTTATTCAATTTTCACACGCAAACTCACAGGCATCGTTTCCGCAGATACTATGCAGTTTTGGGCAGGTCTTGTTGGCACGTTTGCACTTGTGCCATTTGCTCTACTGGAGTGGCAGTCGCCAACGACGGGTTTTCAATGGACCGTATTGCTAAGCTTGGGATTTTTTGCTTGGCTGGGACATCAATTTATGACCAATGCCATGTCGTATGCTCCGCCAAATCTGATCATGCCGTTTGGATATTCTTTCGTCATTTATCTCATCATCTGGAGTTTTTTCATTTTTGATGAAATCCCAGATCGCTGGACAATATTGGGTGCTGTCATCATTGTCCTGGCAGGATTGATTATTTGGTTCAGAGAAAAGAAAGTAGC
Organism: Rhizobiaceae bacterium; assembly: GCA_020628035.1. Taxonomy (GTDB): domain Bacteria; phylum Pseudomonadota; class Alphaproteobacteria; order Rhizobiales; family Rhizobiaceae; genus Lentilitoribacter. The sequence continues at coordinate 2,135 of JAHDFS010000050.1, read as the reverse complement.
TAGCTAGCGGCAAAAAAATTGGCGGTCAAAACCGCCAATTAAATTCTTGTCTATTGCACCTGAATTATCTCACCACATGCACCGAGCATTTGGAATGTCGCACGATCCGTGCAGCATTTGGTCCCAAAAGATAATCAGCAAAGTCTGGCTTATGTGCTCCCACAACAATGAGATCAGATCCAGCTTTGCTCGCGGCATTGAGAACCTGCTCATAAGTTTTACCGAAAGCAATGATGTGGCGCACTTTCTCGTTTACCTCAGCACCCAATGCGCTTGTTACCTGCGCATTGAGTTGTTTAGACGCCTCCTCCATCATCTGATCGTGATGCTCTTCACTGAAAAACCCGCCTACAAGGCTTGTGCCATAATCTGGCACCACGGTGATCACATCAAGTTGCGCATCATCCATTGACGCAAGTTTAGCCGCTCTTTGAAGTACATTTGTATCTTCGCCTGGATGGCTGACATCAACAGCACATAGAACTGATTTAATCATGCGACTTCTCCCGCGTTTTCATTCGATGTTTCAGGCTCTTGCTTTTTCCGGCGCATGCTCTGCAACCATCCAATTAGGAATAGCAACAAGAAAGCTGGGATATAGACAAGCTCCTTAGGTGATTGTGCCGAAGGCGCTTGGATGCTTTTGATAACCACAGGTTCATCCAAGTAGAAATCAAAGCTGCCAAGCGTTTGTGCATATGGTGAGCTAAAGGATGGCTCATCCATCTTCACAACATCACCTTCGGGAATAAGCAACAGACCTGTTGCTTCGAGGCGCTCTTCACCAGAGCCCTCACCATCGATCGCGACCACGAGCGTTGTATCTTTATTATTTCCAGTATCGAAATCTGGACCTGAAACCACCACGCGCAACTCGTCACCCACGCTGGCATTGCCAAGTGCTGTGGTGAATTGTGCGGGCTCAATAGTTGTAAATGGAGGCTGCAATCTATTCATCACAAAGTCTGGTCTGAACAGAACAAATGCGATCAAGATCAGCGCAACACTCTCATAAATGCGGCTCTTCGTTACGAACCAACCCATTGTACCAGCGGTGAACACCAATATGGCGATCGAGGCGACAATGAAGACGATAATGCCTTGTGTCAGTGTAACGTCGATCAGCAACAGATCCGTATTGAAGATGAAGACAAATGGCAGAGCAACTGTTCTCAAAGAATAGAAGAAGGCCGCAAAACCTGTCTTAATCGCATCACCACCGGACACCGCAGCAGCTGCAAAACTTGCTAAGCCCACAGGTGGTGTCACATCGGCCATGATACCGAAATAGAACACAAATAGGTGAACCGCAATCAGTGGCACAATAAGGCCTGATTGCGCCCCAAGTTCCACAACCACACCGGCCATCAATGACGACACCACAATGTAGTTCGCCGTTGTTGGCAGACCCATGCCCAAAATAAGGCTTAAGAGGCCCACAAGAACCAGCATGAGGATCAAGTTACCACCTGATAGGAATTCCACCAGATCAGCCATGACTTGTCCAACACCTGTCAGTGTCACCGTACCCACGATCACACCAGCTGTCGCTGTTGCAAGACCAATGCCGATCATATTTCGTGCACCATCAATCAATCCTTGGATCAGATCACCAACACCTGCTTTAAACGCATTTACCGTTTCATTTTCACCACGGAAAATAGATTTAAGTGGACGTTGCGTCAGCAAGATCACAAAGAGCAGTGCTGTCGCCCAGAAAGCAGATAGACCCGGAGACTTTTGCTCAATCATCAAGAAGTAAACCAAAACGATGATTGGCAGGAGATAGTAAAGACCAGCTTTATAGATCTCACCGATGACCGGAAGTTCAACATCTTTCGCATTTGGATCATCTGGCTCAAGATCTGGCACTTGTGCTGCAAACTTTAGCAAAATGACATAAGCCACAAAGACGAGAATTGCCAAGATACTACCCGACCCTTCAGGGAAGAGCGAGGTTATCCATCTCACCGGATATTGAACGCCATAACAAAGACCAGCGAACCCAGCGAAGAACAGCGCCATACCACCAATCGTACGACCGATGGAAACAACACGATTGCCAAGTGTTGGCATGTTGGATTTCACAGCTTCCAAATGCACAATGTAAACAAGTGCAATGTAAGAGATCGTTG
>JAHDFS010000049.1:2457-22378 GCA_020628035.1 Rhizobiaceae bacterium | reverse complement strand
TCCGCAGGTAAAGCGGCGGCAAAAGGTGGTATTACGTCGATTGTCACGATGCCTGATACCAATCCGGTGATTGATGATGTTGCCTTGCTACAGTTTATCCAACGCACCGCGCGCGATACCACTGATATTCATGTACATCCAGCTTCTGCCATGACCAAAGGGCTAAATGGCAATGAGATGACTGAATTTGGCTTGATGATGGAAGCCGGCGCTGCCTGTATCACCGATGGCCGAAAAACTCTTCGCAATGCAGCTGTGATCAGACGCGCTATGACTTATGCCCGCGATTTCGGTGCATTGGTCGCATGCGAAACGCAGGATGAGGATCTTGCAGCTGGTGGCATGATGAATGAGGGTCTGCTGGCAAGTTGGCTCGGATTTTCCGGCATTCCAAAAGAAGCAGAAATCATCCCGCTTGAGCGCGATGTTCGCCTAGCAGAACTCACCGGCGCAAATTATCATGCCGCCAAGATATCTGTGCCTCAATCATCGAAAGTAATTCGTAGGGCCAAAGACAAAAACCTTAATGTCAGCGCAGGTATTTCGATCAACAATCTCACGCTCAACGAGGTTGATATTGGTGAGTACCGGACATTCTTCAAGCTTTCACCACCGTTACGCAGTGAAGAAGAACGTTTGGCTATGGTCCAAGCGCTAGCCGACGGTACAATTGATGTGATTTGTTCATCGCACGACCCGCAGGATGTTGACACCAAACGTCTGCCCTTCCCCCATGCGGCTGAAGGCGCAATTGGTTTGGAAACAATGTTCTCAGCTGCTTTGCGTTTATATCATGCAGATCAGATCAGCTTAATGCGACTAATTGAGGTTCTATCCACCAAACCTGCTGAACTATACGGGCTAGATGCGGGTTCATTGCGTGTCGGCGCATCCGCAGATATCACTTTGTTTGATCCTGAAATGCCATGGGTGCATTATAAGGATGAAATTGTCTCAAAATCTAAAAACAGTGCTTTTGAAGATGCGCGCTTTACCGGCAAAGTGCTTGCGACTATCGTAAGTGGCCAGACTATTTACTCTGACCAATAATCACGCTATACAACTATTAGGGGTGTATACGTGCATTTAAACTGATTGATTGCTCAAATGACCGATATATTTACTTCGCAAACACCATTAGTTCTTCTCCTTGCATCGCTATTTGGATATCTGCTTGGCTCGATCCCATTTGGCTTGGTGATCACCAAATTTGCTGGTCTTGGTGATGTGCGCAATATCGGTTCAGGTAACATTGGCGCGACCAATGTGTTGCGCACAGGGAACAAGAAAGTCGCAGCTGGCGTTTTGCTGGCGGATCTCCTCAAAGGTACAATCGCGGTGATCATCGCTCAGAATTTTGGTCTTGGGGCGGGAATGCTTGCAGGTCTATGCGCATTTCTAGGGCACCTATTCCCTGTCTGGCTCAAATTTAAAGGCGGCAAAGGCGTTGCGACATATATCGGTGTGCTTTTGGGTCTGGCTCCAATGGCGGTGCTGGTTTTTGCAGTCGTATGGCTCTCTGTCGCATTCATCTTTAAATATTCATCGCTTGCCGCATTATGTGCGCTCACAATAGTGCCAGTTGCATTATACTTTTTGGGATATGCAAACTTGGCCATCCTCTTTGGCATTATGTCGATAATTGCTATCGCAAAGCACCACGAAAATATCGGCCGACTGCTTTCAGGCACTGAAAGCAAGATAGGTGGCAAGAAAACATGATAGATCAGCCGTCGCGCGGGGTAACATTAACTGAGCGACAACGACTATCATGGTTGCGATTAATCCGAAGCGATAATGTCGGTCCGGCGACTTTTCGCGAGCTTATCAACAATTGCGGTTCAGCAGAACGTGCCATTGAATTGCTGCCTGAACTATCCAAACGCGGCGGTTCACGCAGAAAAATTCGCATTACCTCTATTTCAGAGGTCGAAATAGAACTTGAGAAAATTGAACGTTTTGGTGCTAAACTTGTCGGCATTGGCGAACCAGATTATCCTCCTGCACTTCGGCAAATTGACGGCGCTCCACCATTAATTACTGTCAAAGGCAACTTAAACCTTGCCCAACCGCCATCCGTTGGCATTGTCGGCTCCAGAAATGCATCAATCACAGGGTCTAAATTCGCAGCTAGCCTTGCCTCCGAGATTGCAAAAGCTGGTTATACAATAATCTCAGGATTAGCGCGCGGCATTGATGCAGCCGCCCATCGAGCAAGCTTACACGCAAGCATTCACACCGGCACGATTGCAGCGCTTGCAGGCGGGATCGACCAACCCTACCCGCCTGAAAATCTCAATCTTTATCATGAGATCTGCGATGGCAATGGATTGGCGATTACCGAAATGCCATTTGGATGGAAACCTATTGCCCGAGATTTTCCGCGAAGAAATCGTTTAATTGCAGGTGTTTCTTTGGGCCTTGTCGTGGTTGAAGCCGCACGGCGGTCAGGATCGCTCATTTCCGCACGACGCGCCTCTGATTTTGGCAGACTAGTTTTCGCGGTTCCCGGTTCACCACTTGACCCACGCGCTGGTGGCACAAATGAATTGATCAAAGAAGGTGCAATACTCACCACAAATTCAAACGATATTCTCCAAGCCTTAGCGCCAATTTCGCAAATAGAACAAGCCAACGATACCATAATAAAAGAAACAGAAGACGACATAGCTGATTTTGAACCGCCGGATGAAAATGCGCGCGCTATCATCATAAATGCTATGAGCACAACGCCTGTTGAGATCGATGATATCATCCGTCACACAGGATATTCTGCTCAGACTGTTTATCTTGTGCTGCTGGAATTAGATTTGGCGGGCCGATTGCAACGTCATTCAGGTGGTCTTGTTTCTCTTATTTTGGAAACCTAGATTGAGAGGTCTGGATTGAGCAACAATATCACCACATTCAATAAATGCCATTTCAATAAGATAGGCGAGCATATCCGCCCCTTCAGTGTCAGCAATGGTGTGAAGTTCTCCAAGCATATCTTTGACATAAATCAGGTTTGGACTGGCGACCGTTACACCAATCTGGCTTGCAGTTTTATCGTTTTCTGGCAATTCCAAATTCCTTAAAGCGGGCATTCACGATCCACTAGCCCTGTCCATTCATTTACAATAAGAAACCTAGCAATTTTAATTTATAATTGCAATAATCATTACTACCCTTTTTGGTTGTATTGCGTTGTATTGAACAAGAAATTCTCAAAAAAGCTTGACCAAATGCCGTTCAATGTCCATGTGCTAAGCCAAATCATTGAAAACCACAAAATTTGTAAAGTGCGAAAATAAGTATGAATGTAGTTGTCGTAGAATCTCCTGCAAAAGCGAAGACCATCAACAAATACCTCGGTTCTGATTACACAGTTCTAGCCTCATTTGGTCACATTAGAGATTTGCCAGCCAAAGATGGATCGGTAAATCCTGATGAGGATTTCGCAATGCTTTGGGAGGTCGACACAGCCTCAAATAAGCGTCTGAAAGACATTTCAAGCGCCCTGAAAGATGCCGATACACTGTTTCTCGCAACCGACCCCGATCGCGAGGGAGAAGCGATTTCTTGGCATGTTTTAGATGTGCTGGAAAAGAAAAAAGCACTTAAGGGCAAAAACGTAAAACGTGTTGTTTTCAATGCGATAACGAAAAAATCCGTTCTCGATGCCATGGCACATCCGCGCGACATCGATACGCCACTAGTTGATGCATATCTTGCCCGTCGTGCACTCGATTATCTCGTGGGATTTAATCTCTCACCTGTTTTATGGCGCAAGTTGCCCGGTGCGCGTTCAGCCGGTCGCGTGCAATCAGTCGCTTTGCGTCTCATCTGTGATCGCGAAACCGAAATTGAACGTTTTATCAAAGACGAGTATTGGCAGATCGGTGCAGAACTAAATACACCGCGCAATGACAAATTTACCGCACGTTTGACCGTCTTCGATGGTGACAAATTGCAAAAATTATCCATCGAAAACGCCGAATCGGCTGATAAAATGAAGGCGATGCTCGAGGGCGCTTCCTTTAATGTTGGCAAGGTTGAAGCCAAACCAACGCGCCGCAATCCATCTCCACCATTTACAACATCTACGCTTCAGCAGGCCGCTTCATCAAAACTCGGCTTCAATGCATCGCGTACAATGCAAGTGGCACAAAAGCTATATGAGGGCATCGATATTGGCGGTGAGACTGCAGGTCTCATAACCTATATGCGTACTGACGGTGTGCAAATGGCCCCTGAAGCCATTGAAGCATCACGCACCGCCATTAAGGCGCAATTCGGCGATAAATATTGCCCAGATAAAGCGCGTCATTACGAGACAAAAGCCAAGAACGCCCAAGAGGCGCACGAAGCTGTGCGTCCGACAAGTTTTGATCGCACACCTGATGAGGTCAAGAAGTTCCTCGATGCAGATCAATTCAAGCTTTATGATCTTATCTGGAAACGTGCCATAGCCAGCCAGATGGCATCAGCTGAAATTGAGCGCACGGCCGTTGATATTATTGCAACCAATGGCGGGCAAACAGCAACTTTGCGTGCCAATGGTTCTGTCATCCGCTTTGACGGCTTTATTGCTGCCTATAGCGATCACAAAGACGATAGCGACGGAAAACCCGAAGACAAAGCAGATGATGCACGTTTGCCGTTGATCAATCAGGGCGAAGATGTTGCGCGTGAAAAGATCAATGCAACTCAGCACTTCACTGAGCCGCCACCACGTTACTCAGAAGCCTCGCTGATTAAGAAGATGGAAGAGCTGGGAATTGGCCGCCCTTCAACTTATGCCTCGACACTTGCGACACTTTCAAACCGCGAATATGTCAAATCCGAACAACGCAAACTGATCCCAGAACCCAAAGGGCGTCTTGTGACTGCCTTCCTTGGCAATTTCTTTGATCGTTATGTGGAATTTGGCTTCACTGCTGATCTTGAAAACAAACTCGATCGCATTTCAGCAGGTGAATTGCAGTGGAAAGATGTTTTGCGTGAATTCTGGAACGAGTTCCAATCACATGTTGAAGGCACGAAAGAACTTCGTGTCACTAACGTACTTGATGCGCTGAACGAGGAGCTTGCCGAACTCGCCTTCCCCGATCGTGGTGATGGCATGAACCCTCGCAAATGTCCAACTTGTGGTGATGGCAATCTATCGCTGAAATTGGGTCGCTTCGGTGCATTTGTTGGATGTTCAAACTATCCGGAATGTAAATTCACCCGTCAATTGTCCAAGGATGGAGATGGTGAAAACCAAGCGGCAGTTTCAAATGAACCGCAAATGCTGGGCAAGGACCCTAATACTGACGAAGATATCACACTTCGTTCAGGTCGCTTTGGCCCTTATGTTCAACGCGGCGAAGGCAAAGAAGCCAAACGTGCCAGCCTGCCAAAAGGATGGGCACCTGAAACGATCGATTACGAGCGTGCTATGGCGCTCATTTCATTGCCGCGCGATATTGGGCCACATCCAGAAAGCGGAAAGATGATATCCAGCGGTTTGGGACGTTACGGCCCATTCCTTTTACATGACGGCATGTATGCAAATATCGAATCCATCGAAGACGTGTTCACCATCGGTCTCAACCGCGCGGTAACTGTGATTGCGGAAAAAGCAGCAGCGGGCCCTGGTCGAGGCAGAAAAGCGGCTACCGCACTTAAAGAATTGGGTGAGCATCCTGATGGCGGCAAGATTGCCGTTATGGATGGCCGCTATGGCCCATATGTGAAATGGGAAAAAATCAATGCGACTTTGCCAAATGGCACAGATCCTCAGAGCGTAACGCTTGAACAAGGGATCGAACTGGTCAATGCAAAAGCTGCGACCAAAGGCAAGAAAAAAGCCGCGACAAAGAAAAAGCCAGCTGCAAAAAAGAAGACAGCTGCCAAGAAACCAGCAGCGAAGAAAACCGCTGCAAAACAAACAGCTGAGGAATAGATTTGGCAAAGACGCCAAGGTTTGCACGCTCAAAGTCAAACAGACAAAAAATTAAAAATAATAACGACTTAGCCAGTAGTTCTAAAGTTAAAAAAGGTAAGCCGCCGCTTGAAAAAGCGGCGATCTTGCGTTTTATATCCGAGTTTCCTGACCTCGCCTCCAAACGCGAAATTGCCAAAGCTTTCGGTGTAAAAGGTGATGAACGTACAATATTGAAAGACATTTTGCGCGAAATGGCAGATGAAGGTCTGCTCACAGGTACGCGTAAAAAAATTTCACGTCCTGGGAAAATGCCATCCGTCTCAACACTCGATATTTTATCGCGCGATAATGATGGTGATTTAATCGGTCGCCCAACGCAATGGCGTGATGAGGATGGGTCGGCGCCGGCCGTGCTCATCCGCCAAATGTCACAAAAGTCTCGCACCGGTGGTGCACGATCAAAATCATCTGGACCAACTGCTGGGCTGGGCGATAAAGTTTTGGCACGTATCTTCCCCAATGAAAAACGCGATGGCCCTGCTTATATCGGCAAAGTCATGAAGGTGCTGGATAGGCAAAAATCTAGCACTATGGGGATTTATCGGGCGCATGAAGACGGCCCAAATAGCGGCGGCCGTGTTCTACCAATTGATCGCAAAAACAAAGAATATGCGATTGGACCTGATATGATAGGCGGTGCCAAGAATGGTGACTTGGTGGAAGTGCAATCCATTCACACCAATCGTGTTGGCCTCCCCCACGCTAAAATCATAAATGTTGTTGGTAATATAGCCTCTGAAAAAGCCATTACCATGATCGCAGTGCATGATCGTGGCATTCCGCATATCTTCCCACAGGAAGTGATTGACGCGGCTGAGAAAGCCAAACCAGCGGACATGAAAAAACGTGAAGATTGGCGCGATATTCCGCTGATCACCATCGATCCAGCAACTGCAAAGGATCATGATGACGCGGTTTATGCACACATGGACGACAATCCCGCCAATGAAGGCGGTGCTGTGCTTTATGTGGCGATTGCAGATGTGTCTTATTATGTCAGGCCTGACAGCCCGATGGATCGAGAAGCGCGTATCAGAGGAAATTCGGTCTATTTCCCAGATCGTGTCATACCTATGCTGCCCGAGCGCATCAGCAATGATTTATGCTCACTCAAAGAAGGTGTGGATCGCCCTGCTCTCGCAACTAAAATCATCTTCAATGCCGAAGGTCGTAAGATCAGCCACTCTTTCCATCGCATTATGATGCGAAGCGCAGCAAGTTTGGCCTATGAACAAGCGCAGAACGCGATTGATGGCAATCCGGACGCGCAGGCAGGTGAAATCCTTGAAACCGTTTTAAAGCCGTTATGGGCGACCTATGAGATCATGAAAATCGGTCGTGATCGCAGACAACCGCTAGATCTTGATCTTCCAGAACGCCGCATCATTTTAGACGATGAAGGTAAGGTTGAACGCATTCATGTGCCTAATCGATTAGACGCGCATAAACTCATCGAAGAATGCATGATCCAAGCCAATGTTGCCGCTGCTGAAGCTTTAGAGACCAAACGGCAAATGCTCATTTATCGCGTGCATGAAGCGCCTTCGCTCTCAAAGCAGGAAGCATTGCGCGAGTTTTTGGCAACCTTGGATATTTCCCTTGCCAAAGGCGGCAATCTGCGCGCCAACCATTTCAACGGCATTTTGGCCAATGTAAAAGATAAGCCAACTGAGACAATGGTCAATGAAATGGTGCTGCGTTCGCAGAGCCAGGCGATTTATCATCCCGAAAACCAAGGGCATTTTGGCTTAAACCTGCGCAAATATGCGCATTTCACGTCACCCATTCGAAGATATGCCGATCTGATCGTGCATCGTGCGCTTGTCGGATCTCATGGCTTGGGTGAAGGTGGCATTACACCTGATGAAGAATCAGCACTTGAACTCATTGCCGAAGATATCTCAGACTTTGAACGTCGCGCCGCTGGTGCTGAACGCGATACACAAGATCGCCTGATTGCACACCATTTGGCGGAAAAAATAGGTGTGGAGTTCCGTGGTCGGATTGCCGGTGTGACCAAATCAGGACTTTTTGTCTCGTTGCCAGAATACGGCGCAGATGGTTTTATACCAATATCGACATTGGGAACTGATTATTATTTTTATGACGAAGCTCACCAGGCATTAACCGGCGAAAGAACGGGTCTTGGGTTTCGATTGGGAGACGAAGTAGACGTACGATTAGCCGAGGCAATTCCACTTGCTGGAGCTTTGAGATTTGAAATGCTGAGTAAGGGCGAAAAAATGCCAACCGGAACACGTTCTTTCCATAAGGGAAAGAAAAACCGATCGGCAGCGCGTCCATCCTTTAAAAAAGGACGTAAATCTCGGCGCAGAAAATGAGATAGTAAATGACTGAAACTGAAGTCTATCAAAACAATGGCCAAAAAAATGAACGGCCAACAAAGCTTGCAATGAAACGTGGCTTTGCTTCACGCTGCCCTAGCTGTGGCGAAGGCAAATTGTTCGATAAGTTTGTTAAAGTAACACCACAATGCAGCAACTGTCATGAAGAGCTACATCACCACCGCGCGGACGATCTCCCTGCTTACTTGGTGATTCTCATCATCGGTCACATTGTTGTTGCGGCGTTCATGATGACAGATATGGTCTTTAAGCTCGCTAATTGGCAGCATCTGTTAATTTGGATCCCAATCACAACAGTTTTGACTTTGGCGCTTCTTCAGCCCGTTAAAGGTGCTGTTGTGGGTCTACAATGGGCATTGCGCATGCATGGCTTTGGCGATCAGCCCGATTATGATGATAGTGTCGCTCTTAAAGAGCACTAAGCAATAATAACGACATTGAACACACCTATCACCAAACAAGGCAAGCCTAAGGCATTACGTCCGAAAGATGCAGCTACAATAATGCTGATCGATCGGCAGAACTTGCGCGTGTTGATGGGTAAGAGATCAAGCAAGCATGTTTTCATGCCCGATCTATATGTGTTCCCTGGTGGTCGCCGAGATAGAAACGATTGGCGACTACCAATAAACACCCCTCTTCGAGACGAAGTTGTGTCACATCTTCTAAAAGACACATCGCAAAAGTTCACAAAATCAACCGCTACTGCGTTGGCGCTTGCCGCAGCGCGTGAATTGCTAGAGGAGACAAACATCGATTTGCGTGGTGATGCTGGATTTAATCTACAGCACTTTAGATATTTCGCCCGTGCGGTTACCCCAATTGGTCAACCTAGGCGGTTCGACACACGCTTTTTCGTAAGCTTCTGTGATGAGCTGGATATAGACGCCTCACAAGCCAAGGATAGTGATGAGCTTGTCGATTTACGTTGGGTGGATATCCATCGCCCTGAAGATCATCCCATGCCAGCAATCACATCAATAATCCTCAAACAGTTACAATCTGCCATCAGCCCATCGTCTGATCTTGGATTTGACACACCGCCCTGTTTTTATAACAGGACATAGATAACCCATCGCATCGGCGTAAATTCATCAAGCCTTCGCCCAATTTTGCGATTTTCATCATCCATAGGGCTTGACTTTTGAGGCTTAATTTGTAATTTCGCGTCAACTATGCCGTAGATTGCAAATATCATCTGCGGCTTCATTTTTTAAAGAAGGTAGCCAAGATGGCCAAGGCAACAACTATCAAAATTAAACTACAGTCAACAGCTGACACTGGTTTCTTCTATGTAACCAAAAAGAACAGCCGTACTTACACAGAAAAAATGGTCAAAACAAAATATGACCCAATTGCACGTAAGCACGTTGAGTTCAAAGAAGCTAAAATTAAGTAATTCAAACACTTAATTGCATAAATAGTTAAACCCGCTTGCAGTCTTGCAAGCGGGTTTTTGTTTGTGGGCCGATCAATGCAACAGAAGTGGTACGAGGAGGCCACGGAATGCTGTTAAATGACCGGCCACCCCACGACCCAGGAGATGCGGCGGACCTGAACATCATGGGGTATCTCTATTAAATCTGCTAATAATCATGCGCCTATTAAGCGGATCATCGCTCAATTTAAGAAAAGAATCAAGCGTTGCATCGCAACAAGACGCGAACAATTCAACTTATACAAACGTTTTAGTTGCAACAATGCGTACACAATGTGTAAAAATAAATAGCAGAGAAACCGAACGTTAGGCCACTTCTTTCAAAACGACTCGGTTTCGGCCTTGCGATTTTGCTTCATAAAGTGCTGTATCTGCACGTTTTAGCAAACTTTTGCTATCGTCATGTTCAGGGTGAAAACAAGTCACCCCAACCGACGTGGTAACAGCTAGCGACTCACCATCATCAACTATATCAAATGGCAGCTCTTCGATGGATTGGCGCAGACGTTCTGCAACCTGGAGTGCCATTTCCTGCGTTGTATCGGGCATGAGAACAACAAATTCTTCACCACCAAAACGACAGGCCAAATCTGCACCTCGCACAGTGCTCCTTAAGCGACGGGCAAATTCTTTTAATGCTTCGTCCCCAACATCATGACCATAAGTGTCATTAACGCTTTTAAATTTATCAATATCGGTAATCAGCATTGAAATTGGCGTCTTGCGGCGTTTTGATCGAGAAATCAGCTTGTCCATATAGGCATCAAGAAAATGTCTATTGTTTAGACCTGTTAGCGGATCAACCACCGCCAATTCCACTGATTTTGAAAGACTTGCCTTCAATTTTTCACTGGAACGATGCCGTTTAATTTGGGTAAGTGAACGCGCATATAACTCATTTGGATCAAATGGATGCAGAATATAATCATTCACACCAATGTCTAATGCGCGAACAATATGCTGTTCATCACCTGACTGCAGCATGATCAATATTGGCACAAAGCGGGTTGCCTCTCTTGAGCGCAACTGCGAACACAACCGCAATGGATCGCTGCCTGGAATATTATCATTGATAATAATCAATTCATAAGGTGTTTCAGCGGCTTCAAACAGAGCAGCCTCTGGATCAGAAATCGCATTGATATCAGCAATTTCGGAAATCGATTTAGATATTCTGTCATGCGAGGTTGCGCGACCGTCAACGAGCAGCGTTAATCCGCGCTCCTCCAAAGCTGAAGGCCCAGTCTTATGTTCATCCAAGTTGTCAAAGGAAACACGACCACCAGCCTGGTTTCGCAATTCATCCGTTAGCATTTTAAGGCGAAGCAGGCTTTTAACCCGCGCCATCAGTTGCATATTATTTACCGGCTTGGTCAGAAAATCATCCGCGCCACATTTAAGGCCCTCTACCCGATCTTCAGGTTGATCGAGCGCGGTGACCATCACAACAGGAATATTGACCGTTTTTGGATTTGCTTTTAAGCGTCGACAAACTTCAAATCCGTCAATGCCGGGCATCATAATATCCAATAGAATAAGATCGACTTGCGTTTTATCGCAAATCTCAAGCGCCTGCATGCCGTTTTCTGCGGTCAGAACTTCAAAATATTCAGCGAGAAGATGAGTTTCCAGCAATTTAACATTGGCGGGGATATCATCAACAACAAGAACTCTAGCTGTCATTTACTCAAATACTCCAACACTCAATACGTGACCAACCACAAAACACATCAACATTATGACCCACTAGGTCCCAAAAAACTCTTAATAGTCTCTAAAAATCCGGGGACTGAAATAGGTTTTGAAATATATGCTTCGCATCCACCCTGGCGGATACGTTCTTCATCACCCTTCATCGCAAATGCTGTGACTGCGATAACCGGGATAGAATGCAATTCTTCATCCTCTTTCAACCATTTCGTCACATCTAAACCCGAAACTTCCGGCAGCTGAATATCCATGAGAATCAAATCAGGTTTATGCTCTCGAGCAAGGTCTAATGCTTCCAATCCGTTTCGAGTTTGGATTGTGCCATAGCCTGATGCTTCAATGAGATCCCGAAAGAGCTTCATATTGAGCTCATTATCCTCAACTATCATAACTTTTTTTGTCATTTAATTGCTCAGCGCGTCCGAATTTTCCCCAATAGGGTTGTACAATAGACCAATTTAGTTGAAAAAATGGTAATTTATGAAAACAAATATATCTATTAAATTAAGGTTTTGAAAAGATGGAGAAATCCGAGGCAATTGCGATTGATGTACTAAGCTGGATAGCCTCAGAACCCGAGCTTTTTAACCGTTTTCTGGGCCTTTCGGGGCTTGAAGCATCGCAAATCAGACAAGCTGCAAATCAACCTGGTTTTCTTGCAGGTGTTTTGGAGTTTTTAATCAATCACGAACCTACGCTTTTAAAATATTGCGAAGCTTCAAACGAGAAGCCAGAACATGTCGCGCAAGCGTTTCGGCAGCTCGGTGGACATCTTGAGCAAGGCTATTGATATGAAAATGATCGAAGATCTCATCTCTTCAGATAGCAAGAAACCCCTTCTCGTATGCGATATCGACGAAGTCGTGCTCGAATTCCTCACACCGTTTCAAAGATTTCTACTTGCGCAGGATAAAGAATTACGCCCCAACAGTTTCGCGTTACATGGCAATATCTTTGACTTAAACACCAATGACACCGTTGAGAACCAAAAAGTTTCTTCTCTCATTGAAGATTTTTTTGCAGATCAGCTCAACTGGCAAATGTTGCTTCCGGATGTGGACCAGGTGCTCAAAGATTTAAGCCAGGACATGGATGTGATCTTTTTAACCGCCATGCCGCCACATCATTTTGAAAAACGTAAAAAATTGCTCAAGCAGTTTGATCTCACCTTCCCGCTGATTGCAACAGAAGAAGCAAAAGGGCCAATTCTCAAAGACGCCAAGACTTTGGTGGATGATCATGTCTTTTTTATCGACGATATGATTTACAATCACCACTCCGTCGCTGAACACGCCCCAGATACGCATCACATCAGCATTATGGGCAATCGAGAGTTTAAGGCGATAGCACCCCAACTTGATGATTATATCTATGATGCCGAAGATTGGTTGGATGTTAAAAATCACATCCATACTAAAATCTGATCACACATCTCATCAAATTACGTATGTTTCGACTTGTTATGGGATAAAAAACACATTAAATTCGATTTGTTCGACATTTGTTCTGATTGAAACGACGTAATATGCCCTCACCCAGCCCGAAAAACGGATTCTGCCGCGATTGCTTTGAACCGATTGTTCAAACGCGTCCGCGATGCCGTGGCTGCGGCAGTCCACGTCTGCTCAAACATACTGAATTATCAACGCTCAATATTGCGCATATTGATTGCGATGCGTTTTATGCAGCTGTTGAAAAGCGAGATAACCCAGATCTGGTCGATAAACCCGTAATTATTGGCGGTGGCAAACGCGGTGTGGTTTCAACAGCGTGTTATGTGGCACGTATTCATGGCGTGCGCTCAGCAATGCCGATGTTCAAGGCGCTTGATGCCTGCCCCGATGCAATCGTCCTGCCCCCTGATATGAAGAAATATAGCAAAGTTGGCAAACAAGTTCGCGAAATGATGCTTGAGCTGACACCCATGGTGCAGCCGCTTTCAATTGACGAAGCATTCTTGGATTTATCCGGCACTGAACGTTTGCATGGCACTTTTCCTGCGCAAACATTAGCAAAGCTGGCGCATAAAATTGAAAACGAAATCGGTATTACTGTGTCAGTCGGACTGTCCTATTGTAAGTTTTTGGCCAAAATCGCCTCTGATCTAAATAAACCACGCGGATTTTCTATCATTGGCGAAGAAGAAGCGCTCAAATTGTTGGCCGAAATGCCTGTCACGAAGATTTGGGGTGTGGGTAAAGCCTTCGCATCCACATTAGCACAAGATGGCATCACCATGATCGGACAATTGCAGAAGATGGAACAAGATGAGCTGCTTCGCCGTTATGGCACGATGGGTTCGCGATTGTTTCATCTCTCGCGCGGTCATGATGATCGGACGGTCAGGCCCAATTCCGGAGCGAAAAGCATTTCATCTGAAACAACCTTTTTTGATGATAAATCGGATTTTGACGAACTTGCCAAAACGCTTCGCTATTTGAGCGAAAAGGTTGCTGACCGGCTTAAAAAGTCCGATACATCTGGGCATACGGTGGTTTTAAAACTCAAAACCGCCGATTTTAAATCCCGCACTAGAAACCGCCGTTTGGCGGACCCCACCATGCTCGCAGACAAAATATTTCGAACAGGGTTAGAGCTTTTAAGACCAGAAGCTGATGGTACAAATTTCAGGCTGTTAGGAATTGGTGTCAGCGATCTTGGCGCTCCCGATCAAGCAGATCCAGATGATTTGATTGATATTGACGCAACCCGCAGAGCCCATGTTGAGGGTGCGGTCGATAAAGTACGTTCAAAATTTGGCAATACAATTGTGCAGACCGGCTATACCTTCAAAAGCCGACCAAAGCCTCAGCCTAAATCTGAACCATCAGAAGACGAAAACTAAACCAATTCCACGTCCAACACGCCTGGTGCGGATTTCATTGCTGCGGCAATTTCCGGTGAAATCTTATATTTATTCGGCAGTTCAATTTCAATTTCACGATCACCATCATCCTTGATCATGATAAATGAAACCTGCCCCGGTCCTTTGGTGTTTAAATGCGCTGATACAGCAGGAAGCGCGACACTGTCTCGCATGAAAATACGAAGCGTCTTCTGCGTGCTCACCGCCTCATATTCAAGCGAAGTTACGCTTTGAATACGAAGGCCAATGCCTTCAGGACGCTCTTCAGCATTTACGGTCAGAATGAGCGATTTGCCCGGCTCCAATAATTCACGATGCAATTGCAAGGCTTCTGAGAACAACACCGCTTCAAATTGGCCCGTACTGTCAGAGAAGGTCACAATGCCCATCTTATTGCCGGTACGGGTCTTGCGTTGTTGGAAACCGGTCACCGTGCCAGCAAGACGCCCTGCTGTTGCACCAGCTTTCACTGCAACTGAGAAATCCGTCCATTTTTGCACGCGTTTCTTGTCCAAAATTTCGCCATAAGAATCAAGCGGATGCGCTGAAAGGTAAAAACCCAATACCTGATATTCGCGTTGCAATTTTTCAGCCGGCAACCAAGGTGTCACCTTGTTGAACTGGATCACCTCGCCCGGGCCATCTGTATCCAAACCAAAGATATCACTTTGACCTGAGGCACGGTCAGCGGACGCTTTTTGGCTAAATCCTAATATGCGCTCAAGGCCTGCAATCAACTCAGCCCGTTCACGTCCGAAGCAATCGAAGGCACCAGCACAAATTAAGCTGTCGATCACGCGCTTATTGACCATTTTAGGATCAACGCGCTTACAGAAATCCTCAATAGATTTGAACGGCTCAGACCCGCGCACGTCAACAATATGATCAACAGCCGCCTCACCCACGCCTTTAATCGCAGCAAGCGAATAAAAGATCTTATTCTCTCCGCGTTGGAAATGTCGAAACGAGGTTTGAACCGATGGTGCAACAACTTCGATGCCCAAGCGCAACGCGTCCTGGCGGAAATCCACGAGCTTTTCTGTATTACCCATATCAAGCGTCATGGACGCGGCTAAAAACTCAACCGGATAATGGGCTTTAAGATAGGCGGTTTGATAAGACACAATGCCATAAGCAGCCGCGTGGGATTTGTTAAAGCCGTAATTGGCAAATTTTGCCAAGAGGTCAAAGATCATATCCGCTTGTGGTTTGGAAACACCGCGTTCAACGGCACCATCGACAAAGCGTACGCGCTGTTTATCCATCTCGGCTTGGATCTTCTTACCCATCGCACGGCGCAACAAATCCGCTTCACCCAGCGAATAACCGGAGAGCACCTGCGCAATCTGCATCACCTGTTCCTGATAAACAATCACGCCTTGAGTTTCCTCAATCAGATAGTCAATCTTCGGGTGAATGGATGCAAGTTCTTCCTCACCATGCTTACGGGCGTTATAAACGGGGATATTTTCCATCGGACCCGGACGATAGAGCGCCACAAGCGCAATAATATCCTCAATGCGGTCAGGTTTCATTCCAATCAATGCTTTACGCATCCCCGCTGATTCCACCTGGAACACGCCCACGGTCTCACCGCGAGACATCATTTCGTAGGATTTTTGGTCATCAAAAGGAATGGTATTGATATCAACTTCAATGCCACTTTCAGCGATGAAATCAACCGCAGTTTTAATCACCGTCAGCGTTTTCAGACCCAAAAAGTCGAACTTCACAAGACCCGCTTGTTCAACCCATTTCATGTTAAACTGCGTCACCGGCATATCCGAACGCGGATCGCGATACATTGGCACCAATTGCCAAAGCGGGCGATCACCAATCACGATACCCGCAGCGTGGGTGGAAGCGTGCCTATAAAGCCCTTCAAGCTTCTGAGCGATATCCAAAAGTCGCCCCACAATAGGTTCTTCTTCAACAGCTTCTGCAAATTTGGGTTCTTCTTCAATCGCCTTGTGAAGCGGTGTTGGGTTCGCAGGATTATTGGGCACAAGTTTACAAATGCGGTCGACCTGTCCATAGGGCATTTGGAGCACCCGTCCCACATCACGCAAAGCGGCGCGCGCTTGCAGAGATCCGAAAGTAATGATCTGAGCTACCTGCTCGCGACCATATTTCTCCTGCACATATTTGATCACTTCTTCACGCCGGTCTTGGCAGAAATCGATATCAAAATCGGGCATGGAAACACGTTCTGGGTTCAAAAACCGCTCAAACAGAAGCGAAAAACGCAATGGGTCAACATCTGTAATCGTAAGCGCAAAGGCCACCAAAGACCCCGCACCTGAACCACGACCCGGGCCAACCGGAATATCTTGCTCTTTTGCCCATTTGATGAAATCTGCAACGATCAAGAAGTAACCCGGGAATTTCATCCCTTCGATAATATCCAATTCCACTGTCAGACGTTCTTCATAATCCTTTTCAGAATATTCAAGCGCTGTGCCATGGACTTTAAGTCGTTCTTTCAATCCTTCTATGGACTGACGACGCAATTCATCGGCTTCGGCCTTGAGCGCCATGTCCGGATCACCCTCATCACCGGTAAATCGCGGTAGAATCGGATCGATATAACCGAGTTTAACCGAACAACGTTGTGCTATCTCAATTGTATTTTCAATCGCTTCAGGTAGATCGGAGAAGAGATCCACCATCTGATTTTGTGTTTTAAGATAATGATCTTCTGTAAGACGGAACCTGTTTTCGTCTGAAACGACAGTATTGTTCGCCACCGCCATTAAGGCATCATGCGCATCAAAATCTTCTTCACTTGGGAAAAAGGATTCATTCGTGGCAACAATTGGCAATTCAAGATCATAGGCCAGATTGACTATTTGTGCTTCAAGTGAACGATTATACCCGCGCGGTCTTTGCAACTCGATATAAAGCCGGTTGGCAAATAATTGGCTTAGTTTTTGAAGGCGCTCTGCTGCAACATTCTTCCGGCCATTTTCTACAGCTGTATCAATCGGCCCAGAAGGTCCGCCAGTGAGCGCAATTAATCCATCAGACTTGCCTTCAAGCCAGGATAGATTGATATGAACGGCTTCATCATCTGAGCCTTTTAGATAAGCGCGACTTAAAAGTTCAACGAGATTTTGATAACCAATTTGTGTGGAGGCCAACAAAACAATAGATGGGAAAACGCGCAAATGTTCACGTCCAGCCTTCGTCTCACCATCGCCTGCATCCTCCATATCGATGCTCAACTGACAGCCTATTATAGGTTGAATTCCCTCACCTGCCGCTTTGATGGAAAATTCAAGCGCGCTGAAGAGATTATTCGTGTCAGTAATAGCAATCGCCGGTTGGTTATCTTTGAGGGCTGACGACAAAACCGTCTTGACCGGCAGCGCTCCTTCAAGCAGCGAATAAGCAGAATGAACATGAAGGTTCACAAACCGCGGTTTATTCTCAGTCTCACTCGCCATTTTTAATATTCACCCATCCGTCAATTTCGATCTGCAACAAATAGAGCAGAATCCCCACCCGGATATATTGCCAGAAATAGAAGCTAAGGACAGCCTAAATCACAGCTCGCGCACAGATTTGAACACGCGGGATGAATTAAAGTGGATAAGTTAGACGGAAGTGAACAAAACACAGAGGCTTGTGACAAACATAGTAATCGAAACAAAAGCTGCACAGTCACGAACAAAATAGGTCATAATATACTCCAATTCACTTTATGTATCTACTATGTTCTATTTTTGTTCCAATGTCAAGCCCTACCCAAAAACGCAAAAAAATCCGCGAACAGAAGCCCATCCGCGGATAATAATCTCAAAATTTAATGCAGGAAATTAGCTATTCACAGCTTCTTTCAATGCTTTACCAGCAGAGAATTTTGGAACGTTTCTTGCTGGAATATCAACTTCAGCGCCTGTTGAAGGGTTACGACCCTTTGAAGCAGCACGGTGGCCAACTGAAAAATTACCAAAACCAATAAGACGAACATCTCCGCCAGATTTTAGTTCTGCTGTTACTGTGTCGAATACAGCTTCAACTGCAGCGGCCGCTTCAGTTTTCGCAATACCCGCTTTTTCAGCAACTGCTGACACAAGTTCATTTTTATTCATAACTATCCCTTTCCATCGTATCAGACGACTCAGTTAATTCATGTGGTGAGTTTATATATTCCGACTAACACCACAAGAATTTACAAAATAAATAAGCGTGTTTTTCACGTTATTTTGTGTTTTTTTTATAAAAAAAGGCCGGAAATCCGGCCTTTTTCGATTAATCATTTATTGTGCATTGCACTAATGGGCGATTTGCTCGCCTGCGGCATCATTTGTGCTGGTCAATGCTGGTGCATCATCGCTTGGCATTTCCCACTCAATTGCAACCGGAGCTTTAATCAGCGCGTGTTTGATAACCTCATCCATTCGTGAAACTGGAATGATATCCATCTCATTTTTAACGTTGTCAGGGATATCTGCGAGATCTTTAGCATTCTCTTCTGGGATCAAAACAGTCTTAATCCCGCCGCGTAACGCTGCCAGCAATTTTTCCTTCAAACCACCAATTGGTAGAACACGACCGCGCAAGGTGACCTCGCCTGTCATGGCAATATCTTTACGAACAGGAATGCCGGTCATAATGGAAACAATTGCGGTTGCCATTGCAATACCTGCAGATGGACCATCCTTCGGCGTCGCCCCTTCTGGCACGTGAACGTGAATATCGCGTTTTTCAAATACTGGCGGTTTCACACCAAAATCTACAGCGCGAGACTTCACATAAGATGCAGCGGCAGAAATAGATTCTTTCATCACATCTTTTAAGTTACCTGTGACCGTCATAGCGCCTTTACCAGGCAACATCACACCTTCAATGGTTAGCAATTCACCGCCCACTTCTGTCCAAGCAAGACCAGTAACCACACCAATTTGATCTTCACCTTCAGCTTCTCCATGACGGAAACGCGGAACGCCAAGATAATCAGCAAGATTATCAACTGTGATTTCAACTTTCTCTACTTTTGTCTTCAAGATCTCTGTCACGCATTTACGTGTCAGCTTAGAAAGCTCACGCTCTAAATTACGCACACCGGCTTCGCGGGTATAAGCACGCACGATTTCAAGAAGAGCTTCATCTGTTAAAGAGAATTCCTTCTCTTCCAAAGCATGATCTTTTATCGCTTTTGGCAACAAGTGACGTTTTGCGATTTCAAGCTTCTCATCTTCTGTGTAACCAGCGATACGAATGATCTCCATACGATCCATCAATGGACCGGGAATGTTCAGCGTGTTCGATGTGGTCACAAACATAGTTTTCGACAGATCGTATTCAACTTCCAGATAATGATCCATAAATGTCGAATTCTGCTCTGGATCAAGCACTTCAAGCAGTGCTGAAGACGGATCACCACGGAAATCCATGCCCATCTTATCAATCTCATCGAGCAAGAAGAGCGGATTGTTCTTCTTTGCTTTCTTCATGGATTGAACAATCTTACCCGGCATGGAGCCGATATATGTCCGGCGGTGACCGCGGATTTCTGACTCGTCACGTACTCCGCCCAAAGCCATACGCACATATTCGCGGCCTGT
>JAHDFS010000049.1:0-2357 GCA_020628035.1 Rhizobiaceae bacterium | reverse complement strand
GCTTCTTTAGAAAGTTTGGTCTTTTCAACGCGCTCTTCGAGTTCAGAAAGCTCATCACGACCCTCTTCACCTTCACCAAGCTCTTTCTGAATGGCTTTCATTTGCTCATTCAAATAATATTCGCGCTGCGTCTTCTCCATCTGGCGTTTCACGCGTGAGCGGATACGTTTTTCCACTTGTAGAACAGAAATTTCACCTTCCATAAAGCCGAGACATTTTTCCAAACGCTCTTTAACGCTCACAGTGGTCAACATGTCTTGCTTTTCAAGGATCTTAATCGCCAAATGCGATGCAACTGTATCTGCAAGCTTAGAGAAGTCATCAATCTGACCTGTCGCACTCACGACCTCAGGTGAAATCTTCTTGTTGAGCTTCACATAATTCTCAAACTCACTGACAACAGAGCGAGACAATGCTTCGATCTCAACCAAATCATCTTCTGGCTCTTCAAGCTCATCAGCTGTAACTTCAAAATGTTCTTCGGTTTTCGTAAAGCCAGTGATCTCAGCACGAGATTTACCTTCGACCAGCACTTTTACCGTACCGTCAGGCAGTTTCAAAAGCTGAAGCACATTGGCAATGGTGCCAATCTCGTAAATACCATTTGGTTCTGGATCATCTTCACCTGCATCAATTTGGGTCGCAAGCAGGATCTGCTTTTCTGAACCCATCACTTCTTCAAGAGCGCTGATGGATTTTTCACGGCCAACAAATAGCGGCACTATCATGTGCGGGAACACCACAATGTCTCGAAGTGGTAATAATGGATATGCGTTTGTGCTCTCCATGTTGTCCTCGCCCTTGATGTCTTCTGTCATTATTATTCCTTTCGACAGGATCTCAGACGAATATTGTCTGAGGCTAAACTCGCTGCGAATAAAATCAAATAATTATTCTTAGTCCGTACGCAGGTAGTCACGAAACCGACATGTTTCAAGTCAAAAGTTTCGCCAAGAATTGAATTTGATCGTCAAATATCCAATTGGTATTGATTCGAGTGCTTTTGTTAGTTTCCACATTTCAACGCGCAATGTACAGACAAAAAAACCGCCATGTTTCCATGGCGGTTTTATTAAAATCGATATGCGCTAAATTCTATGCAGAAGCATTCTCATGCTCAGATTTGCGCTCTGAATAGATGTATAACGGACGTGCATTTCCAACCACAACTTCGTCAGAAATAACCACTTCACGAACACCTTCAAGGGCTGGAAGCTCGTACATTGTATCAAGAAGAATTTTCTCCATGATCGAACGCAGACCACGTGCACCTGTCTTACGCGTAATCGCTTTCTTGGCGATTTCACGCAATGCATCTTCGTGGAATGTCAATTCAACATCTTCCATATCAAACAGACGCTGATACTGCTTCACAAGCGCGTTCTTTGGCTGACTTAGAATTGAGATCAATGCATCTTCATCCAGGTCTTCCAATGTTGCAATCACCGGCAGACGACCAATGAATTCTGGGATCAGACCAAATTTCACCAAATCTTCTGGCTCAAGATCTTGCAACACTGCACCTACACTGCGCTCATCTGGCGCTTCAACTTTCGCACCAAAGCCGATAGATGTGTTTTCACCGCGTGCTGAGATCACTTTATCAAGACCAGCAAACGCACCGCCAACGATAAACAGGATATTGACCGTATCAACCTGCAAGAATTCTTGTTGCGGGTGTTTACGTCCACCTTGTGGCGGAACGGAAGCCACTGTGCCTTCCATGATTTTCAGAAGTGCTTGCTGTACGCCCTCGCCGGATACATCGCGTGTAATCGACGGATTGTCAGATTTACGCGAAATCTTATCCACCTCATCGATATAAACGATGCCGCGCTGCGCACGCTCTACATTATAGTCAGCAGACTGAAGCAGCTTCAAAATAATATTCTCAACATCTTCACCCACATAACCCGCTTCGGTCAGCGTGGTCGCATCCGCCATTGTAAATGGTACATCAATGATGCGTGCAAGTGTTTGAGCAAGATATGTCTTACCGCAACCAGTTGGACCAACAAGCAAGATGTTAGATTTTGCCAACTCGATGTCGCCACCGTTTTTCGTTGCATGTGAAAGACGTTTATAGTGATTGTGAACCGCAACGGATAATACGCGTTTGGCCTTTGACTGACCGATCACATATTCATCCAATGTTTCCATGATTTCTTGCGGAGTTGGAACACCTTCGCTGGATTTGACCATAGAAGATTTGTTTTCTTCACGAATAATGTCTGTACATAACTCAACACATTCATCGCAAATGAAAACAGTTGGACCCGCTATGAGTTTGCGAACCTCGTGTTGGCTTTTCCCACAAAAAGAACAGTAAAGCGTATTCTTTGAATCACCACCATTGC
>JAHDFS010000048.1 GCA_020628035.1 Rhizobiaceae bacterium | reverse complement strand
GTGTCTGACCATTTTGTACACTGTTGATTTTTTATATGTGTTGATTGGGCTAACGGTCCTTGTTGGATTTATCGCCATCGCACCTTGGCTCGCTGAAAAATGGGCTAATCGGTAAGCCTTATATTGTTTCAGATCTTATGACGCTGAATTATCACATGCGATCTTCATTGCACTATTTAGCCTGAAAAAGAAAAATGACAGAAACACGACAATCAAAATCAGATCAACAATTGTCGATTCATCCTCAATCATGATGGTGCTGAAAAGCTCTTCCAGTAAGAAAATCACGACAGTTGTAAAAATTATAAAAACACCAGCCTGAATGCTGACAGGCAGGCCCAAACATATATAGCGCGTTACAAAATTTTTGTTATCGCCGCTGGCATTTGTATTGAAAACCCAAATAGCACCGGCAACGGTTAACACGATGAGTGCAATATCCGATGCGAGATCCCAGTAATTTCCGGTAATACCAAGCTGACCAACAAGCCAAGTTGAACTTGGCAAAATAGTCAGGACCAACAGGACCATGAAGTAGTAAAATTGCTCTCTCTCGGATACCGCATCTTCTCTGAGGCGGCGGGCAAGTTTTCGATCGTTTAAAATCTGCATGTTCTGTCCCCAATCAACGTGGAAAGTTACGACTTTGATTTTATATATTTCTTGCAGGCAGGGTAAACCGTCTTTTCTTATGACAATTTTTCAATGCGACTGTTTTATTGGGATACACATTGCTAATTTTTCAAACGTTTTGAGATTTGCAAAAGCAGCATCGCACCGCAGACCAGACAACACGCGATGAAAAAGGTTCCAGCCATCGCCAGTGAGATGTTTTCTGCAACATCATCCAAACCAAAGTTTAGATCTGCAATTGACCAAAAAATGATGCCAAACAGGCTTGCGCCCAGCACGAAGCCGAAATTCCGACTTAGATTGACCAAGCCTGAAGTCACACCATGATCTTTGTGCGATGTGTTTTGCATGACTGACGTGTTTAACCCGGCCAAAAAGATCTGATAGCTGGGCGTGAGGATCATAAAAGCGATGATAAATCCGATAAGTCCCATCAAATATGGCAAAAATGTCATAGCTGCTGTTGCAGTTATCATGCCCAATAGGCCAATTGTTGTTGCAAATTCTGCACCAACTTTTTCTGTCAGGCGCCCCGCTGGTACACCGCTTAATGCGGCTGTGATCGGCCCAATCGACATAATAAATCCCATTTGCGTAGTTGTTAGTGCCAAACCGAGCGTTAGATAATATGGGCCAACAATGAGAATACCCATCATGATGAGCGAGACGCCGACATTTGATATCAGGCTGACGTGCAAACCCCTTGAGCTTAATATATGCAAAGGGACAAGTGGTGGTTTTGATCTTTTTTCAATAGCGATAAAACTTATCAGCGCAAAAACCGTTAGGCCCAAAAACACCCCAGTGCTTTGATCAATATCGTGTTTGATATCTGATAGCAAAAGGACGAAACTTGCCAGAAACAATGTCAGTGCAATTGCACCTTTGAAGTCAATTCTATTTTCAGCTTCGTTTGATCTGGTTTTTGCAAGATATGCGAGACACAAATAAAGCGCAAATAAAGCAATCGGAATTTGCAGCCAAAACACGGCTCGCCAATCTAAATTGCTCGCAATGATACCGGCCAGCGCCGGGCCCGATGCGGTGCCAATTGCTGACATTGTGCCCATCACCCCCATCCATCGGCCTGTTTGATCTTTGGGAACAATCTCGCGCACCTGCGCCATGGGCATTGCCATCATGGCAGCTGCCCCTGCTCCCTGAACTAATCGGCTTGCGACCAAAACGGCAAGATTTGTAGCAAAACTCGCTACGCATACACCCAAAATGAAAATGACCAATCCCGCAATTAATACATTGCGTTTGCCGTAAACATCGCCCGCACGACCTAACGGTAAAATCAATGCGGTCACCGCCAATACATAAGTGGAAACAACGAGACTTTGGTCCAGAGTTGAACCTTCAAACTCGCGTGATATCTCTGGTAGAACAACTGCGGCTGCGCTTATTCCCAGTGCTGCTAAGACAATGGATATACACGGTCCGAGGAGTGCTTTTGTTATAAATTGGTCTTGTTTTATCTCGACATTTTCCATCGTAAAATACTTCCTTGCATCAATCGAGATAACTGCCTACAACTTGAAGCTTGGTTCAAGTCAAGAGATGTATTGGAGATATTTTGATGGATAAATTACTGGATATTGCCGAGGTCGCCGAACGCTCTGGCGTCAGTACATCTGGACTTCGATATTATGAAAAACGTCAGCTTATTGCAGCTGTCTCTCGCAATGGTCTGCGACGTCAATATGAGCCTGGTGTCGTACAGGAACTTGCATTGATAACACTGGCAAAATCAGCCGGATTTACGCTGAATGAAATCGGCGCGCTTTTGCAGCGACCCGTGACGAAATCCCTGCCCCGCGGCAAGCTGGTTCAAAAAGCTGAAGATCTGGAAATGCAGGCTGAGAGGCTGCTTAATCTGTCACGCATGCTGCGGCACGTTGCAAACTGCCCCTATGAGAGCCATTTTGAATGCGCGCGCTTTCAAAAATTATTGAAAGTCGCAACGCGTGTCACGGATGAAACGCGATTGGTTTAGTGAATTACGGTTTAAATTGACCTAACTTGCTCTGCTCATGGACCTTCGACACTAAACCACATTTTTTAGTATTCAGTCCTATTTGGCGAAATCTGCTAAAGTACTGACTTAATACCAACAAATTTACTGTATTTAGCCCATTGAAATTTTAGTATAGAATTATTTGTCAATTAACTTAAAATAGCATTATGGACGATTCAACCAAAACGATAGTCTCAGCGCTGTCCGAAGAACATATTTGTCGCATTACCGGCCTCTCCCAAGGGCAGTTGCGCGCATGGGACAAACGTGGTTTTTTTGTCCCGCAATATGCTTACGATGACCGATCAAGCGCAAATAGTAGGATTTATTCTTTCAAAGATGCGGTTGGACTACGAACACTGTCGAAGCTTCGCGGTAAACCCTATAATTTCTCTCTGAATCGATTGATCAAAGTCGCTCGTAAATTGACTGAATCAGGAATTTCTCATTGGGCAGATGTCACAATATATGTAGTAAATGACGAGATTTCCTTTCGAAAACTTGATGACCACATAGTCGAAGGCGCTGAAAGTGGCCAATTTGCCATGTTGGAAATTATTGAAGTCATAGAAGAAGTTAAGCAGAAAATCGAAGATCTTAAAGAAAGATCAAATGAAAATTTTGGCAAAGTCGAAAGAAATCGATTTGTTGCCAGAAATTCCTGGGTTGTTGCAGGAACACGAATACCTACGGCGACTATCAAGCGGTATGCAGAAGCCGGATATTCGATTCAACAAATCATTGAGGAATACCCACTACTTACAGCAAAAGATATTAAAGCAGCGTTGCAACACGAAAAAGGTCTAGCGAAATCAGCATAAAATTGTTTATTTATATTTATGCAATTTATACTAGATGAAAATGTCCCTAAATCTGTCCAAACACAACTCGTCAAATTAGGATATGAGTGCAACTTTAGTCGGGAATTTATACCACTCGGGTCAGTAGATCAGCTTGTAGCGTTTCTCTCTGAACAAAAAGGTTGTATCCTCGTTAGCTTTGATGGTGATTTTAAGAAAGTCGCCCCCAAGATCCCAAAAGGACAGCGAAAAAGATTTAGAAAACTAAGTCGAATTCAATTACATTGCACCGAATTTCAAGCGGCTGAAAGGCTTAATCGCGCAATAGGTTTGATTGAAAATGAATATATTATTGCTCAAAACTCGTCGGATCAGCGAATGATAGTTGAGGTTGGAAAGTCCTTCATAAAAACAATGCGTTAGTAGAGAACACATCAAAAATCTGGATTCTGGCAATCCCTAATCATCCTTCTTGCGAGCATCGCGGCCAAAGCGTGGCGGTTCGATCTTGCGTTTCTTTTCTTCTTTAATCTGTTCAGGTGGTTCGGGATCATCTTTTGGCTTGCGATCCGCCCATGGGCCTTCTGGTGCCTTACCTTCCGATTCATTGTCTTCTGGTGCGTTGCCTTTTGGCATATCTTTTTCACGTGACGTGCTGCGATATTCCCCCCGCGGTTCGCGTTGTGTATTACCACGGAACATTTCATCATCATTTCGCGCTTCATCGCGCGCATCATATTCTTTGTAATAGGTTTGTTCGCCCGGATATCCGCCAAGTGGATCGTCACCATACTGATTAGGCCCCACGGTGCCACGTTTTGTGAGCCAAATGAGTGCTAAAATTACGCCGACCAGCGGCAAAAGAAATGTCAGCGCCCACCATCCGCTGCGCCCAACATCGTGGTAACGACGCGCGGCCACGGCCACAAATGGGATGAACATACCCAATATAATCAGACCGCCAATGGCACCAGCATCACCCACAGTTGCGCGCGCTACGATATTGACGATGAACACGAACAATGCAAACCACCAAAATTCAGCACGCTGGGCACGCCCGTTGAAATCGATATATTTTTTAAAACAGGTGGATATTGCTTGTCCGAAATCCATTTTGCACCCCTCGTATTACTCAAATTCAATCAGCGCTTTATGCTCGTGAATTGCCAAATTGATTCAATTCAAACTGCGCGACCTTTGATGAAATCTGATTTTAACTTAGGTATGCAAAAGCTATTTGACAAGTCGCACGCTGCGTTGCAATCCAAACGCAAACAACTAAAATATAAACCACACCGATAAAGACTGGATTCTCTTATTGGGTGAACTTATTTGAAAGCCAAAAGATGACCCAGCCTGAAAAGAAGCAGAAATTTATTCGCAAAGAATGGGCTCGCTTTCGTGCCTATCTCGATAGTTTGCCGCAGAACTGGTTTTTAATCGCTGGTTATATTCTCGTTGCTATCGGGTTTTGCGCCGCGCTTTATGAGTTCGTCTGGGTCGGGATGTTTGGAGGATAACAAGAGAGCATTATGTCAAATCGCAAAAAACAGCTCCAAGACAGCGCAGACAAATTGAACAAGTCTGTTGAGGAAGCTGACCGCATTGACGACTACTACGCACGCAGCCGCGCCCGCAAATCTAAAGAAAGTGAAGGCGCTGGCATAACGCAGCGCTCAATGAAAAAATTCTCATCCACTGTCCATAAAAATGAAAACTTAGCTGGATTGCATAGAAACCTAGAACAAGAACATTCTGACAATCCTATACCGACAAAGTACTGGCTTATTGCTTTGTTCATTATTGCAGCAGTATTCTTTGCCGTGAGTCTATCATTAAGCGCTTCTTAAACACCTGCTTGAGAGAGCAATCATGATCAGTTCAATCTAGCTAATTGGGCGTTTTTTTAGAAAGCACACTTGTTTGGCCAAAAAATCATCAAAAAAAATGACTGCATCGACGCCGAAAGAAACTGATCTTTATGCGCCGATCAAAGCCCTGCTTGAGGGGCAAGGCTATCAGGTTAAGGGCGAGATTGGTAAGGCCGATGTCGTTGGTGTGCGTATAGGTGACGATGGCGAGGCCGAAGAACCCGTCATCGTTGAACTTAAGACCGCATTTTCACTATCGTTATTTCATCAAGGAATTGATCGGCAAGCACTCTCTGATCAAGTTTATGTTGCCGTGCCGCGCGGGTCTGGTCGCGCATTTTTAAAGTCGTTACAAAATAATAAAAATCTTTGTCGTCGATTGGGACTAGGGCTTATTACTGTGCGATTAAAGGATGAATTTGTAGAAGTTCATTTAGATCCCGCCCCATATCAGCCGCGACAATCGAAAGTGAAGAAGGCGCGGCTCTTGCGCGAATTTGCGCGCCGGGTTGGCGACCCTTCGCAAGGTGGTGCGTCTCGCCGGTCAAATATCATCACCGCCTATCGTCAGGATGCATTGCGCTGCTTAAAATATCTTTCCGTCAACGGCCCGACAAAGGCTGGCGTGATTGCCAAATCACTCGGTGTGGAAAAGGCACGAAATATTATGGCCGATGACCATTACGGCTGGTTTGAACGGGCAAACACCGAGGCAAAAGGCATTTACCAGATCACACCCAAAGGCGAAGCTGCTTGTGAAGAATTTCAGTCTGCACTGGATGAAATTTCACTCAATATTTCAAAGAACTAATGCGATCTTCTTGCAGTTTGATTCATCCTCTTGAGGATTTGATTCAACTGCGATTTTACACCTTCTATAGATTGCGCATCGACGCAATTTGAAAAATGTATTAGATAGCCCATATGACACCTCAAATCCGACCCATTACAGCACAAGATACTTATGCCATTCGTAAAGAAATTTTGTGGCCCAATGGTCCCGATCATATGATTGTTATTACGGAAGATGACCTCTCCTCAACACAGCATTTGGGGCTGTTTGATCGGGACAATCATATCGGTGTTATTTCGCTTTTTACCACTAATGATGGGCGCATGCAGTTTCGCAAATTCGCTGTTCTAAATTCTTATCAGGGACAAGGTGCAGGTTCTCTTTTGCTCAGCCACATCATTGACTTGGCACGGGCGCAAAACGTCACCCAACTTTGGTGCAATGCGCGGATTGATGCTGCGCCGTTTTACACGCGCTTTGGATTTTCATTTCGACCAGAGAACTTTTTTAAATCCGATGTCGAATATAAAATCGCCTATTTAGATTTTTAACGTCTTATCGCATTCACCCTCGTTAAAAAAATATATCTCTACTCGCGCATAAGTTTCTTGCAGACTCATAATGTTCACTTTATGTTCTTAGGAAATTAAGCCTATTTTATTCTAAGGAGATGACATGACACTGCGCCTATTGCCCAGCCAAAAACCACATTTACCACTGCCGACCCAGATCTCTGCTAATGGCCAGCCATTCAAATCTGAACAAGGTGCCCTGCCCGCGCAACATTTGGATGTCGATGGCGCGCTTGATATTGCGGTAGGCGATTGGGCTGATGGCGATGCAATTGATATGGACCAATATCGCCATCAGATGAATATCTGGCTTGATGATGTATTGAGCGGGCTTGTTTTGCACAACAATATCGCTCCGGAAGATATTCAGATCGATCAGGCGGAAATTGGTGGCTATCGCCTGCCCTTAGTACGCGTCTGTGGTCGTCCGCAGGCCATGTTTTGGCCTTATCTTGAAAAGCAAATTATTTAAATTGGCGCGGCGGGGAAATATGATGATGGAACGAGGGCGACGCACAAAGCGCGGATTTATCTCCAATAAAGACGGTATTGTGGAAATGCTGGGCACAGGGCGAACTGCGGCCATATCGGTGTGCAAACAGTCGGTTGTTACAGGTCCTGATTATGATGCAGCGCGACAGGTGGTCGAAGATATAGATAAGCTGGTGGGGCAATTAACGGGAGACTATGAGAAATTTCATTCAAAACCATCGTCCACGCCCGCGGGACCGTCTTGTCGGCGTTCATAATTGCCCTAGTTTCCGCAGCAAGAATTACCTTCCTGAATGGGAGGACATGGCACATCCGCGTAGGAGCAATAAACACAGCAATGGCCTTTTTTGGGCTTTAAAAGTGCACCACAGCCTTTGCAATCATAAAACCATTGGCATGCATCGGTTGGCATGGTTTCAGTTTCAACATGGCCACATTCAGGACATCTAATTGTTGATCTGAGTTCTATCTTGCTGTCTTGCGGCGCCATAATGCATAACCCGTGAGAATTATAAAGAAACCCAACAATGGGAGTAGTAAGAAATCGAGGTAAAATATTGCAGATGACAATCCAATGGCAGAAAAAAACCAAACTAATATGGGTGTGAAACAACACAAGGCTGCGATAATTGTGCCAATAATTCCAGTCGTTAGAAGCTTATCATTCATCGCTCTTCCTTTTCAATTTTTGACCCGGATCAGTTTTCAAAACACCCTAAACATCGATATCATTGACCAAATTGTGATTTTGAATCTGCTCCATGACAATTGTATACATCCTGTAGCGACTACAGGAGCAAGAGGAAAAATGACTTATGCGATTGGTATGGCTGCAAAGCTCAGCGGTGTGAATATTGAAACGATCAGATATTATGAACGTGAGGGTATCGTGCCCAAAGCTGAGCGAACAGGTAATGGACGAAGAATTTATGACAAAGAAGCGATTTCAAAACTACGATTTGTAAAACGCTGCCGCGAACTTGGCTTTGCTATATCGGATATAAGAACACTGATGAGCTTATCAGATCAGCACGCTGGCACCTGCGATGAAGTAGCAAAACTTACCAAAGCTAATCTAAATTCTGTGACCGCTAAAATCGACGATTTGACCCGAATGAAATCTGCACTTGAAGAACTCATGCTGTCCTGTAAGACAGGTCAGACCGAATGCGCGATGTTGAAAAACCTATTCGAAGATGAGACGTGAGCAAGATGATTGAATTATACACATGGACGACGCCCAATGGACGCAAGATCTCCATCGCTTTGGAAGAGATGGGTTTAGATTATAAAACCCATCAAATTGACATTCGTAAAGGCGATCAGCACGCCGAAGAGTTTGTCAAAATAAGTCCAAATCATAAGCTCCCGGTGCTGGTAGATGGTGAGAATGTGGTCTTTGAATCAGGTGCTATCTTGCTTTATCTCGCTGATAAAACTGGAAAATTCATCCCGGCGAAAAACACCCCGCAATTTTGGGAAACCGTGTCCTGGCTTATGTGGCAGAAAGCAGCTTTTGGGCCGATCTTGGGCCAAACGCACCATTTTTTGACCTATCATCCGGGTAAAGCACCCTTTGCAGCAGAGCATTTTTCCAACACAACGGCTAAACTTTATGAGGTGTTGGATCTTAGGCTATCAAACCATGAATTTATCATGGATGAGCTTACCATTGCGGATTTTGCCATATGGCCATGGGTGGCGCGGTTTGATCGGCAAAAGGTCGATGTGAGCGCCTATCCAAATGTGCGTCGCTGGTATGAGCAGTTGGCAAAACGCGATGGTTTTATCAAAGGCTATGCGCAGCCGCTTGATGTGGAAGCCATTCCACAAATTGGTTCAAGTAGTTAAGTCAGCTCAGCACGCAACCAATTCGCCAGTTTGCGAATATCGGGCGCTAAATCACCGGATTTTGGCTTGTAAACAGAAAGTCCTTCGGCAAAATCCAATTCCTGATCAAAGGGACGTACGAGTGTGCCATTGGCAAGGTGGTTTTCGACCGTGCGCGACCAGCCCAGGCCAATACCAAGGCCGGCAACGGTCGCTTCAATCATCATTGGGTAGCTGTCATATAAAACGCCTTTATGCCCAACTCTGAAGCCAGCGCCAATACGTTTGAGCCATGTGTCCCAATCTACCCAGTCCTGCGGGTAAACAATGTGGTGTAGGATCTGGCAATTCGATAATTGGTCAAGCGTAATGTCTCGTCCGATCTTGTCCAAATATTCAGGGCTACAAACAGGGAAAACCGCATCACTTGCGGTAAACACCAATTGCGCCGAACCTGTCTCCCGACCTGTGGTCTGCAACGCCAAATCGAACCGCTCCTCAGCTTGTGATAGTGGATTTACCGATACTGTTACCCGCACAGAGATATCAGGATGCTTTTGATAAAATCGCGATAAGCGTGGCATAAGCCAGTAAAGCCCTTCGCACAGTTGCGAGCGCAGCACCAATTCTTGGCTGGTGTTTGATTGGCGAAGTTGATCAGATTTCAGCGCGATCTCACCCAGCGCTTCGCCGACTAAAATGCCGAATTCGCGACCAGCATCGGTGAGATAAACAGCGCGATTTCGGCGTTCAAACAAGGATACGCCCAAATCGTCTTCGAGCGCTTTAATCTGCTTGCTGATGGCTGCCTGAGTAAGGCCCAATTCATTGGCAGCCTTGGTGATACTGCCATGCCGGCTAGCTGCTTCAAATGGCAAAAGACAAGATAATGGCGGTAGTTTCCGACGAAGACTTTGCATAACTTTTGGTAATGTAAAAATCACAATTAGTCAATTTACTAAGGCATTCTTCGATGTTTAGATATCTGTAGATTAATTAAAAATGGGTCATATCGCGATGAAAAGCGCTGGCAAGCAGGACAACCAGATTCTTGCCAACTGGGTGATTATTGGCACAGTTTTCACACTGTCGCTTGGAGATGCCTTGATCAAAAACGTCCAATCGGATCTTGTCCTGTGGCAGATCTTTGTCATTCGTTCATGGATCGCGCTCATTGTGCTGGTGAGCATATTAGGCGTTAAATTTCGCCAAGTTTCCCTCTGGCCGAAAAACCTCACCTGGACCCTCATTCGCAGCCTCCTGATGGGCATTATGTGGATTGCCTATTATGTCGCCCTGCCCCAGGTACCACTATCTATTGCTGCCTCAGCCTATTACACAGCACCAATTTTTATCACCATGTTTTCAGCTTTATTTCTCGGCGACCGGGTCAATATCTGGGGTTGGATAGCGGTCGTCATTGGGTTTTGTGGTGTGGTGCTCATCTTACAGCCATCAACAGATTCATTTAACCTTTACGCCTTATTGCCTCTCATCTCCGCTGTTCTTTATGCCCTATCCATGATCATAACCCGAGCGAAGTGCCGCGATGAGCATCCGCTGATTTTATCTGCGGGGCTCAATCTTGCCTTTATCTTTTTTGGATTTCTGGCAACGTTCGGACTTGGATTATTTGCTTCACCAGACGCGTTTTCAACGTTTTTGTCTCCCCAGTGGGGCGAAATGGATCGGGCAACATGGATGCTGCTTTTGGCACTAGCAGCATTCATACTCATCGGCAGTATTGGCGCTGCGATCGCCTATCAAAATGGCAAACCGTCAGTCGTCGGCATTTTCGATTTCAGCTATGTTGGATTTGCCTTGTTCTGGGGATTCCTTATTTTTAATGAAACCCCAGATGCCACAGGCATACTTGGTATGGTAATGATCGTGCTTGCGGGCATGATGACGATGATTGAAAAATCACCCGCAGAGCTTTTACTCCTGAGATTTAAGCGAAGCGGATCGTCTTGATCATGTTGGAAGGGCGCAAGTGATATGGCAGCTTGTTTTCACGGTCTTCGCTTTTCGGATAAAGGTCTTTCAGATTAGAAATCCGCTCTTGCTGGAAGTCCGATAAGAAGCATTCGTAATATTCAGAATCAAAGGCCGACGAAATCGGTGAAATCAGCGTTTTCTTCACTGTCTCCGCCTCATGTTCAGAAACCTGGAAGAAGGCGTCATTGAGCATTTCGATAAAGAAATCACGCTCAACTTTACTCATTGAAACCGCGCTGTGCGCCAATGCATCTTGCACCATTTCAAGCAATGCCAAACGGTGATTCATCAATGCAACAGACAAGAATTTATAAACTTTATTGGCTGTGAGTTCTTCAAGATCAACACCTTCGGGCAATTCCATGGTTTCAAGCAATTCCATCTGCACCAGTTGCAAGAAGCCCTCATAAACTGGGGCAAAGCTTTGAGACGTAAGCGAGGCGCGGAAAATGCCATCTAGCAGCACAGAACGCTTGATCCCTTTGTGATCAAGATAGCGATAGATGTTTTTGAGCATACGGGTATTATGGAAAATCATCACAATCAACGCGAATTTACGAGCTTGAAGATAGCCATCAAAATCCATGGTGGATGTGTGCATGATCATCTGCTCAAATTCAAAGATCGGCGTTTTCTCTTCGCCATAAACGCCCGTGCATTCGGGAATAACGCGATTGAGCGTGCGAATATCAAATTTATTGAGATATTCAGTCGCTTCCATTGGCGTGCCCTTTAACACAAGGGTTTGCGGCATGGAAAATTCATCAATATTGCTGTCAATCAGCTCCAAAATGCCGGAAATATAAGTCTCGGTTGTCTCAAGCGGCAATCCAAGCATCACATCAGAATAGGTTTCAACACCGTCATTGGAAAATTCTTCAAACACGCTGATATCAAGGTTCTTGCGTTCAACTTGTTTTAGCGTTTCAGGGTTCATGCTTTGCATAGCTGCGCGGATCATGATGGAATCAGGCTTGAGCATTTTCGCATGTGTGAGAATGCGGTTTGCCTGGCTTTTGCCGGTGGAACACCAAACCTGCTTAGGAAAGTCATAAAGGTCTTGTGACTTTCTGATACCTTCGAATACATCCAAATCCTGTTTATACATGCCGAAATTCGGGTCCGTGAATTCGATGATCGACATGTTGAGGCCAAGCTCTTCTTTCTTCTTGGCAATATAGACGATCTCATCGCCAATGCGGCTGCCATCAAAGAACCGAACTTTTGAGAAATATTTGGTGCCCTGCTGACAATAGGTGCAGGCATAAGGGCAACCACGATTGGATTCTAAAAGCGGAATGGCATTGTCTTCAAAAAAGACATCCATTGCGCCTGAAATGTAAGGCGAAGGGATTTCATCGAGCGATGTTTTGCCAACGCCAATGCGCGTGTCTTCTACATCGCCACACATGAAATCGTCGGTGGCATGATCATAGGCAAAGCAGTTCATGATACGACTGCGCTTGGTTTGCGCAATGGAATAATCATCGGCTTTATATTGTTTTAAGATCTCGAGTGACACGATTTCGCCATCGCCCTCCACCAAAATATCGACCTGCGGATTTTGCTTGAGGAATATCTCTTTACCATCGAGATTGACGCTAATATTAGGGCCACCCATAACCACAAGGCAATTGTCGAACTGGTGTTTCAGGCGAGATGCGTAATAAAGATTGAGCTCTTCATTCCACATGTAATTGCCAAACATAACGACATCAGGCGTTGTGGTTTTCAAGTAAGCTTCAAATTTTGAAGGACGCTTGAAAAGCTCAATTTCCAGATCGCCTTCCTTATAGTTGAGCTTTAAGAACTCGCCAATCACCCCAATGGACAGCGGCATGAAAACGTTCTGGACTGAACCACTTTCATCTTCATGACTTAGCATTAATAAGGCGATTTTCATTCTAACATGCTCCCCAAAAGCTTACCGGTACTTATCGTTTATCCGCTTAGATTATGAAACGAATTCAGACTGTTGTATCTGGAATAACAATCGAGGCTTTTGCCAAAATGAACTTTTGGTTCTTTCCAACCTTACGTAAATCTATTCCGACTCAAGGAACGCTACGAAACAATGATAGTGAAATTGGTAACAAGGAAGTTGACCGACGACAAGTCACACGCCTTGTCTATACACCGCTAACCGATTGGTTTGGCGGGATTGCCAACCACTTTTGCACCTGGCGCTACGTCTTTTGTCACGACTGCACCAGCCCCGACAATTGCGCCGTCGCCGATCGTCACGCCGGGTAAAATAATCGCGCCGCCGCCAATCCAAACATCTTCACCAATGGTGATTGGATAGCCAATTTCATAGCCTTCAGAACGTTCCTTGCGCTCTAAGTGATGTAAAGGGCAATAAAGCTGAACTTTGGGACCCAGCAGCGTTCTAGCGCCGATTGTGACTTTAGCAGTGTCCAAAATTGCACAATCCGCATTTAGGTACACACCTTCGGCTAAATGGATATTCATACCGTAAACACAGTGAAATGGTGCAGTTACGATTGCTGTTTCATGCGCATGTGCAAACAGTGTTCGTAATTTGGGGGCTATCAAGCCTCTTTCGCTTGGATGCATATGATTATGTTCATAAACAGCATCGGCTGCTGTTTGGCGCAGAGCTTCAAGCTCATCATCAATGCAAATATACCATTCGCCATCGCGCATTTTTTGAAGATTAGATTTTAACTTCGTCACGTATCAGATCCGGTTTTAGTGCCTGAAGACTTGCCGCTTGATGATTTCCTGCCGTCATTTTTGCCAAAACAATAGCCCAATGCA
Source organism: Rhizobiaceae bacterium (assembly GCA_020628035.1). GTDB lineage: Bacteria > Pseudomonadota > Alphaproteobacteria > Rhizobiales > Rhizobiaceae > Lentilitoribacter. The sequence continues at coordinate 8,602 of JAHDFS010000048.1, read as the reverse complement.
CCACCAATGATCGTCGCGGCTTCACCGGTTAGCTGTCCATTTAGCGCTAAAATACACGTCACTGGCAAAGATATTGCGATAACGTTGAAGCGGATAAATTGCCAACCAATACCAAGACCCTGCTGGCGGCGGTTTAAAAAACCACCGATAATGACAATCACTATTGCCAAGGCTAGCACTAAAGATACCCAGACCATCTCAACTTCACCCCTGTTGTCTTAATCTGATAATCAACGATAGCTTGCCTGAGATATTATGCAAGTCACGATCACAATTGTTAGATTGCGGCAAATTGTGTGTCATGCTAGGCGTAATAAAAAGAATGAAGTGGAGGATCATCACAATGCGCAAAATCATTTTGCTCGGCACACACGGGATTGCACTGGCCATCGGCTTTGCACTTGGTATTTATTTGCTACCCATTCTTATTGCACCGCCAAGCATTGACCAAGCTCAGCTTGAAAGCTCTGCGGAAAATGCACTGTTTGAGGCTGAATTCACCAAAGACTTAGCTGGCAGTGACTTCCTTCATTGGGGAACGGGTAAAGTTGCGGTTAGCGCGACCAAAATTGTGCATATGGGCGAATTGGCGCCCGGTCCTGACTATATTGTCTATTTGGTGCCTGAATTTGTGGAAGATGAAGCGAGTTTTAATGCTGTAAAAGCGCAATCAGCGTCAATTGGCAGCGTGAAGACCTTTGACGGCTTTATCGCTGATATCCCGCAAGGGGTAGATGTTGGCGCCTATAACACTGTTCTTGTTTGGTGCGAAACATTTGGCGAATTTATCACTGCTGCTAAATATCGATAAGCAATTAAGACACTTAGCAAAGACTTAGCTACTATTGTTCAGAGCTTGATTTAGATGCAAAATATCCCCCATACTCAAATTGGGGGTATTTTGAATGGGTCAGCGATATTGTAAATTTTGCTTTGTTCTAATTTGCTTTTTAACCTCGCTTGCGAGTGTTCAAGCGGCAGACATTAGGCTAACTCCAGAACTTGCAACACGTTTAGCACCGCTGAAACCAATTTTCGGACCTCCTTTACCTTCAGATTATGTATCAAGTAGCTCGTTGGAAGGTGCAGGCACCGGCCAAGCTATCATTACGATCGACGGTATCATTGAAAAAGGTGATGCTGCGAAACTTGAGAATATGCTGACAAGCGGCGAGCCCTATTACAAGGCGCTGGTGTTTAATAGTATAGGCGGCAGTTTCTTAGAGGGCATTCGCATTGGTGAAATGCTTCAAAACAATTTATCTTCTCAAGATCCATCACTGGCGGGTGTCTATGTGCTTAAAGGTCAGCAATGCCTATCGGCTTGTGCCCTGGCCTTTTCGATGGCCAGCATTCCAAAGACACCTAATGGCGATTATGGTCCGGATACGCGATATGTTGAATATGGCGCCAAATTGGGATTTCACATGGGCGTTCTGCCTGAAAATCTCCTCGCCCAGAAGGCTCAAGTGCAAGAGATCATGAACCTCACTTATGATGTTGTTGCGGCGTACACAAAATTGATTAAGGGCAATCTAAATCCGGAAATTTTGCTCGAAGAAGCACTTAAACACCGAACCGCTGATAGTTTCTTTTATCTCAGCGGTGGAGTGCGTACCTATAATATGGGCTTTACACCCGTCACAGCATCCATTTTAGCAGAACCCGCTTATGATTATGCCATGAGTTTGGCCAATATCTCAGATATTTGCCAATCCTTCATCGTAGCGGCTCCCATTCGTAAAACACTTGTCACTTACGGATATATGTATGTTGGGGATTTTATAGGGCTTGATCAAAATGCCCCAATTTCAGATTTGTTCAAGCAGCTAAATTCTGACAATTTCGCCCTTACGACTGATACTGGCGAGATGTGTTATGTAAGCCGTTATAAAGATCGACAATTGCTTATTGAAGCAAGAGAATCTGGACATCGGGCCAATTGCATTTCATCAAACGCGAATGATACCAGACTGCCAACATGGTGCGCGACCAGCTATCAAGCAAAGAGCCGCCTCACCGTTGGCATGCTAAGCGATGTTTATAAATGTGTAGATAATCAACTGGTGACACAATTCATCTATTGGGGAAATGATGCTGACGTTTCAAGTGATGTTTCATCCGCTCCAGCGCAAGATTCAAACGGTTGGAAACGCACTATATCACGCGAGGTCAATGCCCGGTCAGAACCGAGCTTGGATGGAGCAATAAAAACAAAATTGCAACAGGGCAGCGAAGTGCAGGTCATTGGTTGCCGAATAACAGGCGGTTCTCAGGGCGTTTGGTATCAGGTGAACAGTCGATCAGGACCGGCATGGATTAGTGCCCGCTTTGTTCGCGAAATTCCGATATTCATGCGACCCTTTCAGTAGGCTGAGTATCCATTAAACTCAGCCCATTCAAACTTATTTGCAAAGGCATCCGCTCTTAACGGAGGCTGGCCTTGCCGAATGTGTGATTATATTTTTTACAATGAATAAACACAGAGGAATATTTCGATAAATCAATGCCTTTTGGCAAAGCATAAGTCTGACTGCCTTTGTTCTTTTTCAAAACAGCCACACTTTTGGTGGGTTTGTCATTGCCTAGATAGACATATAAATCCGGACCGCTTGTTGTTTTGAAATTCGATGAGAGTTTGACCGAGGTTTCGTTGACTTCAACAGATCCGCTAACGCGTTCACCTTCAACGCCTTTAAATGTACCGCTTGCGGCGAAGCCCTGCCCCACGACAAGCATTACCAATGCGACAGCTGTAAATAATACTTTGATTGAGTTTAGCATAATATCGTCTCCATATTTGCTTAGGTGGTATCAATTTGGGTCTTCAACAGCAATTCACACTTGAGTTATTGGCAGTTGATATATCAGCTGCCATTGGCCAAAAGCTATGTTAGGCTAGCGCTAAATTTGCAGGGAGGCACCAATGTTCAAAACCATATTGATCACCATCACCACTTTATTTACACTGACACTAACAGCGATTGCGGGACCTGAAGGGACGTATCGCGTAACGGGCACAAACCCTGGCGGACAAGGTGAATATTCAGGAACCGTGAGCGTTCGTCAGACAGGTCAAACATATTCGGTTATTTGGAATGTTGGTGGCGTAAAATATACAGGTACAGGTTTGGGTGCCGAAAACAGGCAAGGCTATTCGACAATGGGTCCTGCAAGCGCCAATGATTCTTCCATTGCAATTTCATATATTTCGGGAGGCTCATTTGGCCTTGCCTATTATGTTGAACAGGACGATGGCACATGGCGCGGGATCTGGACTTACGGTGGCTCTGACAAGATTGGCACTGAGGTTTGGTCGCGCCGCTAGCCTCTGCCTACTTGATTTGGCGGTTTAAAGTTGAGTGCGGATTTGCGCGTACGCGGCTAAGGTGTCAGCGCTGAAGCTCGCTGCACTGCTAAAGGCGGCGACGGTTGGATCAAAGCTCACACCATTTTCAAGATCATAAAGCACGAGGAAACGACTGATCATTTCATTGACTTTGTCAGCATCTTGTAAATCTTGAATTTCAAGACGGCTCTCGATTAGCTGTGCTTGTTTATCAATGTCTGCCGAAGCGGTTTCTTCAGCAAGAGAAAGCGTTGTGCGCGTGAATTGACCTAGGGCTTCATCCGCCAAAAGCTCATATACGGAGGTAATTGTTGGTGCCATGCGCGCGAAATACAGTGCCAGTCTTGCGCCAACTTCAGTTTCACCCGCTTCCTCTTCGATGGATTGAGTTACGTATAAATTTTCTGTTTCAACTAAACCGCGCTCACTTTGAACGCCTGTTGCAGAAGATTGTTGGATCCGCCCCAGCGCATCAAAGCTGAAGGAACCAGCAATCTTTTGATATCTGACATCGTCAAAACTATTGGCATAGCTTGTCTCATCATCCAAATCTGAGCGCAACAATAGCCCTAAGACGCCATCTGCTAGATCTTCATAGGTAAGCCCTTCTGAAATGGCGATAAATTCAACCAATCTTGGATCAGCGACGATTTCATCAACTGTTTCAATTTCACCAAGGCGCTCTCGATAATAAAGAACTTCTTCTTCCGCCAATTCAGCAGTTTCTGATGCGCTATCGAACATAGTCTTTTGGGTATAATAGGCCTTTGCAATACGGGTAATTTCGTTTTCTTCTTGCGCATAGCTTGGTGAAGTTATTTCACCCTTAGAATCAAAGTTCAAACTCTTAGCCAAATTGCGATAGCGTTCATCGCCCAGCTGGTTCACATATGAATCTGGATCATTGGTGTCGGAGGTCAGGATCTTTTTAAGTTGGAATGTGGACAACTCGTTTTCACCAATATCATTGGCTCTTAAAAGATAGTTACGGACGGTTTGCGCAGCAGATAAATCAGACAACAAGTCATCTAAGTCACTTGTATAGTCGATATAGCCGCTAAACCGCGATGTTTCCTCTAACCTATCTTCCTCTTCTTCATCATCGTATCGCGTTGAATAAAGGATCATCATATCATCGGTTTGTTCAGCGGTTTGTATTTCCTCGCCATCGGGGATGGATCCATCGGCGTTAAAATTAAACGCATTGGCAAGATCAACAAACCCACTTAGCCGGTCATAAATTTCATGATTGGGATCAGAAATATCTTCTGTCATGGCCCAGATCATGTCTGAAAATGACGTTGTTGTGGGTAGCCCAAAGGAAGATAGGATGATTTCAGACAGGCGAATATTGTAGACCAAATCTTCCACACTGGTCGCTGCTGCCAATTGCTCACGATAATAATCCTGATTAATCAGCATGGCGCTGCGCGTTAATTCAGGTTCGGCAAGGATAACTTTCTCTTTAAAAGTAGTGACTTGCTCACTGGTTTGCGCTGAAACACCCTCCGCTAACGTACCGTCTGCACTAAAATTGAAGGATCCTGCCATTTCTTGATAAATGTAAGCTTTATCGACAAATTTTTGATATTGTTCAATCTGGCTTGTTAATTTGTTATATTCACTCTCATCCTCTTCATCATCACGCAGAGCATAAAGATCATTGACCTGTGTTTGCCAGGTGTCGACATTGTCCATGAAGTTGACATTCACATAGGATGTGGGGTCATCTGGATCGCTTGTGAGCACGGATCGAATGGTGTTGTAATCAAAAATTTCAGGATCAATTTCAAAGGCTTGAAATAATTGATCGCGCAAGGTCTCATTATAGAAAATGTCATCGACATTCGTAACTGTTGCAATCACGGCTTCATAATAATCCAATTCTGCAACAAGCGTGGTATTTCGGCGGTCGATGGCTGTTGAATAAAGATCGACCGTGTCTTCGAACTGATCATCGGTTTGAATTTCAGCAGTAGCCACCGTGTTGCCAAAGTCAAAAGCCGCAGCCATTGTTTTATACCGCGTGTCTTCTAACAGGTTCGCAAAGCTGTTCTCGTCGTTCAGATCGCTCTCAAGAACCTTGCGCATTAAGCCTTTTGCATAGGTCAATTCTTCCAATCCAAAGGCTTTCATTGCGTAATTATACAGACGATCATCATCTAAAAATTCATCAACGGTGGAGATCTGCGTGATGTTTTCTTTGTAATAAGCCATTTCCCTCGAAATGATGGGATCAGCTTCCATCCTTGCTCGGGTAACAGTGGTGTCACGTGTATAAAATTGATAGGTGGTTAAACTGGTCATATTCGCTAAATCACGATGCTTTTGAACTAACTACGAGAGAATCTCGCCCCACATCGTTGATGATAGCGTTTGCACCTTGTCTATAGCTGTCGTGAATACAGCAATCGGAAGTGGTCAGCACCCTGCTGCTTGAATTCGTCTTGCGAAGAAAATGATCACTGTTTTAATGTGAAATTATGCGGGCTCTAAACCGCATTCTTTAACAACCGCATCAATAATGGAGACGACCTTCTGTTCAAGCTCGTCGCGCGGTGTCCCCACACGGGCGCATGTCGACAAATGGTGCAAGGAAGATGAAATATTCCAAGCATGCAATTTAATTTGCTCTTCTGACCAATTAGGGCAGTGACACGCTAAACATTGACCAATGTCTTTGTGCATCAACTGAACGCGTGTTTTAACGATTTCGGCAATTTCCGGGTGATTTTTCGCTTCAGCAATCGCCGTTGCAGATAATAGACAACCGCGTGGACCAGTCTCTTGGTTGCCAAAATAGATATCCAGCGAACCTTTGAATATGCCTTCCAATGCATCGCGGATATCTTCGGCGTTTTCAAGGGTGGGGTGGATCTTTTCGCGCACCAATTCGCCATAAGTCTCAATGGACATGAGATACATAGCGAATTTGTTGCCAAACGCACTGTACAAGCTCGGTTTAACCATGCCTGTCGCTTTAGACAGATCATCAACGGAGGTTGCTGAGAAGCCTTTTGTCCAGAACTCATCTAATATTGCCGTTTGCGCGGATTTTAAATCAAATTCCCTCGGGCGCCCCGGCATTCGTTTATTGGTCTTATTCATCCTGCACAATCTTGGAGTTACTCGTTCCCGCCCTGAGCAAATCTCGAAATATTTTCTAATTTTCAGAAACTTACTGGCCGCCAATAAGTCAGGGCCTATTTATTTGAGGAAATTTTTCTATTTTGCAAGTACTATCTTCGCAAAACCTCCTATATTTTGCAAAATTCAATGTTTGTCTGAAATATATTTTTTAAATGCAATCTATAATTGCTTAAATTAACATCATTTTGATGCAAATTGAGACTTTTTCAGTAAAAAATACTCAAATTATCCACATTTAGCACGCTTTAAAGCTGAAACGCACATGCGTATTCAAGGAGAAGTAATACAGCCGTCGATGCGATTCGACCCTATTTCACGAATATAAGCAGATTGCCTCACCTTTCCAGCACTATCGGCACTATATAAATATCAAATTCATCCACGAAGTTTGTGATGAAGAAGGATTGGAACGATGAAATCCTCCTTATCGGCATATATCAGCTATGCGTTACTTGCGACAAACGCATCAATTTACTTGGTCGGATGATCAGTAATTTTGACTATTCTTTTCATGATTTTTCTGCGATGAATTGGTAAGTTACGTGGGGAGAATGATGAACGACCGATCGCAAAACACTTCTAAAATGGGCCAAAACTGGACGATTGTGATCTTTGGCTTTTTAGCGCTTGCTCTTTCATTTTCAGCACGTTCATCGCTTGGTTTGGTTATGCCTGTCTGGCAAGAGGAGTTTGGCTGGTCAGCAAGCTTCATTTCATCGGTGGGCGCGACCGGGTTGATCGTAATGGCTATGATTGCCCCATTCTCTGGCCGCATCGCTGATGTGAAGGGCCCGCGCTTTACGCTTAATTTTGGGCTTGGATTGCTCGGAATTGGTTGCGGAATTGTTGCCTTAATGAATTCCAAAATCATGTTTGTCATCGGATTTTCGTTTTTCTGTGCGGCCGGCTTTGGCATCGTTGCCGTGCATGTTGTTGCCACAGCCGTTTCGCGCAGTTTCTCTGATGGAAATTCTGGCCTTGCATCCGGCATTGCATTGTCCGGCTCATCCGGCGGTCAATTTGTTATCATTCCTCTAATTGCCAGCCTCTTGGCCTTTGTGTCCTGGCGCTGGAGCTTTGGGGTACTCAGCTTGGCCAGCCTTGCGCTCGTGCCCTGCATATTAAATGCACTATCAGGCCCCAACACGAAGAAAGCTGGGCAATCACCTGAGCAAGTCGAAAAATCGGATCAACCACGATCATCGATGGCTGATGATTTTCTGTATTTGGTCAAACAGCCTGTTTTCCATGCTCTGTTTTGGAGTTTTTTCATTTGCGGAATCACAACGACAGGCGTGATCGAGACCCATCTATTGCCGTTTGCCAGCTATTGCGGACTACCCCCTTTACCGAGCGCAACCGCTTATGGATTGTTATCCGCTGTTAATTTAGGCGGTATGATACTTGCCGGCTGGCTCTCTGATCGGGTCAATCGCGTATTGCTGCTTGCCACTATTTATATTTTGCGAGGGCTAACCTTTGTGGTTCTTGCATCCCTGCCCGGTCAAACGATTGAAACTTTATATATCTTCGCAATACTCTTTGGCGTGGTTGATTATTCAACCGTTCCTGTAACTGCGAGCCTTGTTAAATCATATCTTGGCTTGCGGACCATGGGCCTTGCCATGGGTATGATTTCTGCAGGACATGCTCTGGGTGCAGCAGCAGGCGCATTTGCTGGCGGATACTTGTTTGACCTATTAGGCAATTATGATTTGTTATGGACAGCTTCGCTTTGGGCAGCCGTGGGCGCTGGCGCGATTGTTTTGTTAATTCCACTCAAGCCAAAGCGAGACCCTGAAGCGCCTTATCAAACGGCTCCCGCAGAATAAAATTGGATCAAATTTTATGGCTTATGGCGATGGGCTTAAAGGCCCTCAGCCAGTTCTGCAAGTTGCGCGCAGGTTGTTGTCCAACCTTCTTCAAATCCCATCTGTTTATGGCGGGTGGCATCTTCGTCAGAGGCATGCAAAATTCGTACGGAATAAAGACAACCATCGTCATGCGGCTTAAGCTCAATAATCACCGTCATAAAAGATCTTTTGGTTGGTCGATAGCCACCGCTGAGCGCATCGGTGAACACAATTCTTTCATGCGGCGTGA
>JAHDFS010000203.1 GCA_020628035.1 Rhizobiaceae bacterium | reverse complement strand
AAAGGCAGGATAATAACTCAATGCTCATGATGCATCTCCCTTTTCGCTTTCAGCCTCCTTGGCTGCATCTACGGTTAATTCCAATTCGGTTTTCGGAGGACCATTTTTAATCACATCCAAGAACTGCCAGGCGTAACGCCCGACCACGGCAAGCATGAAGACAGCATAGATGGAAAAGACATCCCGTAATGGGATCTTTGCGCCAGTAAATGGATTTCGAACCGTCGACGTTTTGCGGATTTTCATCCAATCGATGTAATCCCATGTCGGCAAAAACGAATAGAGCATGCCGATGATAATCGCGAGCGCACTGAGAAGAGCAAAAATCCGCCGGATTTTATAAGGTGAGGATAAATAAATGATATCGAATTTAACATGATGCTGGTCGTGTACAATAAACGCACAGCTGAAGAAAATTACCCACACCCACAAGATGCCAATAAGCTCTAATGTCCATCCTGCAGGAGTAAAGAAATAGCGCAGAACGATCTGCAATAAAAATGTGACAAAGATTGCTGCCAGCATGCCGCCAGCAATCGCTTCGGCCAGACGGGAGAATGTTTTCATCAAAGATTGCATCACTATTCTCCCCTCCGGATTACGGCTTAGTTACCAAGCGCGTTGATCTGATCAAGAACACCTTCAGGCCATGTGGCAGCGAACTCGCTATCAAGATACATAGACTGAACTTGGTTGCGGAATGCAGCCAGATCAGGCTCATAAACTGACATGCCCTGCTTTTCTAAGAATGCAACTAGCTCGCCTTCTAGTTTCAACTGCTTCTGGCGACCAGATTCTGCTGCTGCATCAGCTGCTGCCTGAACTTTGGCCTGCTGATCAGCTGACATCTTGTCCCAAGTCGCTTTAGAGATCGCGATGTAGTTAAGATCGACCAAGTGAGATGTGAGAATGATCTGATTTGTCACCTCAAAAAACTTTGCATCCACCACAGTCGGTAGCGGGTTATCTTGCCCATCTACAGAACCAGTTGAAAGCGCTGTATATACTTCTGAGAATGCCATTGGTGTTGGCGCTGCCCCCAGTGCTTTGCCCAAGAACTGCCATGCATCTGTGCCCGGCATACGCAAGTTAACACCTGCAAGATCTGCTGGGGTGTTGACAGTCAATTCATCCTTGCTTTGACGCAAGTTCACCTGACGACGACCAAGATACATCACTGACAAAAGCTTTACGCCAAGCTCGTCTTCAACTTTTGCTTTGAAAGGGTCCATCAATGGATCATTGAACACTGCCACTTGGTGAGCTGCATCTTGGTGCACATATCCAGCGGTGAAAATTGAAAACTCTGGAAAGAACTGTGCAAGCTCTTGCGCAGATGTGATCGACATTTCCAGATTGCCGCGACTGATCGCATCGAGCTCAGTTCCCTGCGCAAAAATGGTGCCGTTGTAGCTTGGCTCATAGCTGGCAAAATCTGCCACAGCAGGCGCAAAGACTTCGGCCATAGCCACAGAACGTTGATCTGTCTCTGAACCCGATGTTGCCAAACGCAATTGCAATTTATCCATTGCAAATCCAGCTGTTGTTGACGCGATTGCGACACCAGCCGCAAGAGCAGCAGACAAAACGTGTCTGCGGTTGAGTTTCAATTTCATTGTTTCCTCCCAGAATGATGGTTTGAAATAAATCTCGAACCAAACCTTATCGTATTTTTTACATTATGCAATATATTTTTAAAAATATCTGATATTTTTGATAAAAACAGAAATACCTATATTGCGGTCGCCATCTGCTCATCATCACTCGAGTGTGAAGTTAGCGGAGATATATCATTGATATTTATGGATGAATTTGATTGTGCTGCGGTTGAAATTGCTTCGACAACTTGAAGTGTCTTCAAACCTTCCAGTCCGGTGACCAACGGTTCTTCAACACCTTTAATCACATTTGCGAAGTGAATTATCTGATTATCCAATGGATCTGACGCATCCCGGGGAATGGACGTTGCAGTTATTGGCGTCCACCAATCACGCGCGTTACCATGCTTCCAAATTGTCAGATCAGGCACGGATAGTGATCCATGCGACCCGCCAAATTTATAGCAGCTTTCGTTGGTGCGCGGATAAATCGGATATTCGCCTGATGTATGTTCCCAACTCCAAGGGGCGACAATGGAATCAGACACGGTCACCGTACCCACAGCACCATTGTCAAAGGCGAGCAACACGGATGCAACATCCTCATTTTCAAACCCACGCCGAGAAGGTGAAGATTGCGCTTGAACGCTTACAATTTCTCCGCATAGATATCGGATCAAATCGATGTCGTGCACCAGATTAACGGATATGGGGCCCGCGCCATGAAGCTTTCGCCACGGGGCTTCATCAAAATAATGGTCTGGTTTATAGAACCAACAATTGGCATGAACGGCGCGGATCTCGCCAATTTCACCATTTGAAATAAGTTCATGTGCTTTTTGGATCAAAGGATTATGTCGCCGATGATGTCCGACGAGCAAAGATACATGATTGGCATCCGCCAAATTAACCAGCTCAAGCGCCTCTGAGGAAGAATTGGCAAGCGGCTTTTCAATAAGCACGGGTATGCCTGCATTCACAACAGCCCTCCCCAATTCGATGTGGCTCGGTGTGGGCGTTGCGATGATAACACCATCGACCTTGGTTCCATTTAACAACGCATCAATATTGTCAAAACAAGGCACGTTAAACTCTTGCTCAATCGGCAACTTGTTTGAAGACGGCTCAACCAGCCCAATGAGTTTGACACCCCTTAAACGCTTAATCGCATTGGCGTGACGCTTGCCAACCAAACCAACACCTACGACAGCCAATTTTACCAAGTCATCCATTAACAGAACCCATTTCGTTATTTAATCAAACATAAGTGTCCATTAGCATTAATAACGTAGATTCACAATAATATATGATATTTTTTATTTTATCAGATTTATTTAAATATTGTTGTTCATCTGATAATTTGATATCTCTTGAGAGAATTCTCTAGAAAATATAGTTGTCCAGCGCATGAACAAGCATATCAATACGGTCGGATCAAATACCTATCAGCGGATTAAACACGACATTATTTATGGCGAGCTTGAGCCAGGTACTAAGCTCAAACTTGATGGCTTGAAAACCCGTTATGCCGCAAGCCTTTCCACTTTGCGAGAAATGCTCAGCCGCCTAGCAAGCGAGGGTTTTGTGGCTGCAGAAGAACAGCGCGGGTTCTTTGTTACGCCCGTATCTCGAGAGGACCTGATTGAAATCACCAATCTGCGTGTGTTGTTGGAATGTTCAGCTGTTAAAGAATCAATTGAAAATGGCGATACCGACTGGGAAGGTAATTTAGTTGCCGCGCATCATAAGCTTCATCTGATGGAGCAAAAAATGCTCAACGGCGATGAGACAGAAAAAGAAACCTGGAAGCGTTATGACGGTGAATTTCATCTTGCGATGATACAGGCCTGTAATTCCAAAAATCTCTTGGATATCCACGCAACAATTTATGATAAATATTTGCGATACCAGATGCTGGTTCTCACCTATCGCGGTCAAGAAGCCATTGACGAACATAAAGCCATGTTTGATGCCGCTTTGGCGCGTGATGCTAAACTAGCTCAGGAGCTGTTAGAAAAACATATCCGCAAAGGCGTTGAACATACATTGGAAGAGTTTTTTCCAGAGGACGCGTGATCGCTGAAGACTGGGAATA
>JAHDFS010000047.1:20546-22545 GCA_020628035.1 Rhizobiaceae bacterium | reverse complement strand
GACCTTTCGACCGAGGTCGATTTTGGCAAGGGCGAATGCAGCACTTATACGTTTGGTGAAAACCCATATGGGAATGCATTTTTCTTCGATCAATTCCTCAGTGCCATTGCCATGGCCAATCCAAAAGCGACTTTAGCTGAGCTTGTATCGCAGCGTGCTTTTGACGAACCAATCTACACAACAGATTGCTTTGTGCTGCGCAATCGCTCTGAACTTGAACGCAATAAATGCACAGCGACGGTATATAAAAAAGGCGATGGAGAGCAGGCTGAATATTTTAAAACATTCACCTGGCCATCTGGAAATAAAACGATCATAGCGCATGACCGCACAGGGGTGAAAATCAACGGAAAACGCGGCATTGCGCGTGATCGTGGCGAATTGGGTCCATTTGTGGAATGCGTGACCAATACGGGGTCCGGCAATGAATTTTGCCACGGTGTGCGGCAAAATTAATTTAAGCCAATATCGTTGGGTTCAACGAAGTCAATCTAAGCCCCTGCCTTATTTTCGCCTTACAATGTGAAGCCTTCGCGACACATAGTTACGTTACGTGATTTCGACTTTTTGAAAGAATCAGGCATTGTATTGCCATTCACACATGCAACCAGTGAGGTAAACACATGCGTTACGTCCCGAGTTCCCGTTTGATTTATATCGCGCCACAGAGTTCCGGAAAAGGTTTTGCCAAAGCGTTCGCGCTTGGTTTATTCGGCATCACAGTTCTTATCGTATTGAGCGTTTTTAGCTAGATAGGACGATCAGCCAAACTGATTGTTAAGCGCAAGTGCTTCACCTTATTTGCCTTGTGTTCGATTTGCGTGTGGCAATGTAAACACCCATTGCAGCAACACCCATACCTAGCCATGCCAATGGCGGCATGATCTCATCTAAGACAATCCAGGCACAGAATGCAGCAAGCGGTGGCACCATAAAAAATAGTGCTGAAACTTTGGCGACATCCCCTGCCCGGATCATTGCCCATAACAGTCCAACGCCAATGAGTGATGAGCCAACGACCAACCATGCCAGCGACACTGTGAGCTGCCACGTCCAATTCACAGTTAGATCTTCAAATATCAACATAAATGGCAACACGCCAACCAGCCCGGCGGCAAAACCAACAAAATTTGCAGTTACCGGGTGATGAGAGATGCCAAAACGTTTTTCCCACAATGACGCACCGGTAATTCCAGCGAGCGCTAAGAATGCGAATGAGAAACTTATTAAAGTGGGTGGCTCAATATCAGACCTTGCGAGAATAACAATCACAGCGCCGAGCAAGCCCAATACAAGCCCAAGCCATTGCTTTAGGCCAACGGTTTCGCCGGACCAACGCGGTGCGACAAGACCAACCAGAATGGGTTGCAAAGACAGTAAAAGTGACAGCGTTCCGACTGCCATCCCAGACGTGAAAGCCATGTAGCAGAACCCAAAATAAACCGCCTGCATTAACAATCCAACGATTGCAAGATGCGCCCAATCTTTCGCTGACTTTGGTAATTTCGGTCGCAACACCAAAAACAATGCGGCCATGATGATGACAATTACACCATAACGCAAAACCAGGAATGTAAACGGCTCCACATAACCGAGGCCAAATTTTGCAGCAACATATCCTGTCGACCACACAAACAAAAAGATAGAAGGTGCCAGAACCAACCACAACGGCTTGTCTGTTTTTTCGATATTCGTCATCTGCGACCTTGTAAGAATGCAATCTTTGAAGAAAACAACGCCCAAGATTGATGACTAGTGCAATTGGCATTTGCAATCAATCGAATCTTAGCGATTCTTTTTCTTCATTTCTTTGGTCGAACATCCAATTTGAGCATTAAGTTGCTCATTTTTTATGCACGTAAAAATTTAATATTAAAAGTTGTACCTGCGTCATTTCAACCCAGCATATTCATCATCAAAATTATGCACCGAATTTCCGCCAACAAAATTGGAGAAAAAGTATCAGCTTAACATTCAATTTGTAGCAGAGGGCAGCATT
>JAHDFS010000047.1:10926-20446 GCA_020628035.1 Rhizobiaceae bacterium | reverse complement strand
AAAATTGGAGAAAAAGTATCAGCTTAACATTCAATTTGTAGCAGAGGGCAGCATTAATGCGGTAAGAATACCGTAAAAAATCGTTTAGATTCAGCCATCATAGGTTTTGCCAATCAAGCTGATAAGAAATTAGTATTGATCAATTTATACTTGTAAATCAAAATAAAAAAAATTATATACTTATCTACATCAAAGATAACTGGCATATTGTCACAGTTTTACTAAAGCATTTGTTAATACTATGGGTTCAGCTTTATGGGGCGGTTTTACACATCAATTAATCGTAAAAATTGCAGAATATTTGAATCTATCGGGCTTTTTCAATTAGCGACATGCTTAAGCAACTGCGGAACAAAACTATGACCATGAATAAGACACAAGCGCTTGATGAGAGAATTAGCTTCATCAAGTTTGAACAGCGGGAACAAAACGCTCTATTGAGGGCCAAGCCCATCATCGATGCGGCACTGGATAGCGTATTAAGTGAATTTTATACGCAAGTTGCGTCTTATGAAACGACGAGCTCGTTCTTCCAGAACGAAACGCATATGGATGGTGCAAAAAATGCACAGATCATGCACTGGCAATCTATCACCAGCGCCAATTTCGATGCAGATTATGTGGATGCTGTGACGCGGATTGGCCTTGCCCACGCTCGTATTGGTCTTGAGCCTCGCTGGCATATTGGGGGATATGCTTTGCTGACATCTGGCTTGGTTGACGCGATCGTTACCCATGAATGTAGCGGATTTTTTAGTCGCAAAATTGCAGCGGACTTATCTGGCAAGATAACCAGTGTGATTAAAGCGTCGATGCTTGATATCGACTATGCGATTTCTGTCTATCTTGAAAAACTGGCTGATGAAAAGAAAGCTGCGGAGGAGATACAGGCGACACAAAATGCGACACGCGACGAGGCGCTCGCAATATTTTCACTGGCCTTAGAAAAACTTGCTGCAGGGGACTTAGAAGTTCGGCTCAGTTCGCAATTGCCTGAGGAATTTTCGGCCATGGGCATTGCATTTGATCAGGCTATGGAAAACCTATCTCATTCACTTGGCGCGGTGCGGCACGCAACCAATTCTACTCGTCAAAATTCGCAAAACATTTCTGAAGGTGCCCGCCAACTTGCTTCACGAACGGAACAGCAAGCAGCGGCTTTGGAACAAAGTTCAGCGTCGTTACACGAGCTTACACAAAGTGTTGCCGTCACGGCTGAAACCGCAGTTGAAGCCCGTGAAACAGTGACGAATGTCAAGACAGATATCAATGGTGCGGAAATTGTAATGAATGAAGCCCTCACATCCATGAGCGGGATTGAATCATCTTCCAAACAAGTGTCCAACACTGTGGCGATTATTGATGAGATTGCTTTCCAAACAAATCTATTGGCATTGAATGCAGGAGTTGAAGCGGCGCGCGCCTGGGAAGCGGGCAAAGGCTTTGCCGTTGTTGCGCAGGAAGTTCGAGAACTAGCACAACGATGTTCAAGTGCTGCGAAGGAAATTGCTGAGTTAATAAAGCATTCGGGTCAGCAAATTGAACAAGGTGTTGTTCACGTTACCAAAACAAGTGAATCACTAACCAAGTTTGTTGCTGATGTTGAAAAGGTCAACGCGATTATCGGCAGGATCACAACATCCGCCGGCGAGCAATCGACCACGTTAAATGAAATCAATTCTGCGGTTGAGAATCTCGATCAAATAACACAGCAAAATGCAGGTATGGTTGAGGAAACCACCGCTGCGACCACTGCGTTGAGCGAAGAGGTTTCTGAACTGGTCAGTGCAATGTCCGGCTTTAAAACCGGCGTGGAAGTTGAAGAAGAAGAGACAGGTACGAGACTTTTAAATACAGGATAACCGGTTCCATATTTCAAAAATGGATGGTTATTCAGAAAATCTCAATGTGATTAGCGACCATGAGCATTGAGAGGAGGCTGGAGAGCACCCCGCAATACTCCAGCCTCACCTTTTTCTCTGCGATTACCTGCCTGTCTCGGTAATCGCAGAGACTAAGCAAAGCTTTTGCATCGAGAATATTTCTTAGAATATTTCAGAAAATGAACCGAAAACGCACAGGCATTTTCGGTTCATCTCGCATTAAAAATCTATATTTTTCAATATTTTATAAAAAAGATAGAAAATAATCGAATAATTTTTGGTGCTTTCACGTTCACTCCATAATCGCACAGATCTGAACGCTCATAGATATTTATGGAACTTGATCTTGCGATCAAATTCGGAGGAAAGAAAAATGAATTTTAAACATCTATTTGCGGGCACGATCATCAGCGCAGCAACAATATTTACAAGCGGTGCAGCCATTGCAGGCGGTCACGCGGCTTGGACATCGGTTGGAGATCAATCCAGCATTGCGTTCGGTTCGATCAAGAAAGATGTTGCTGGTGAAGTTCACCATTTTGAAAGTGTCGCAGCAACGGTTTCCGAAGACGGCAAAGTTGAGATCAAAATCGATCTGACATCGCTTGAAACCAATATCGATATTCGCAACGAGCGCATGGCTGAACATGTTTTCAAAGGCGGAGCCGAAGCGACGATTGTCGGCGAAATCGACATGGATGAGGTCAAGGAAATCGCACCAGGCGATACGGGCCTTGTTGATATCGAAGCAACATTGATGCTTGGCGGTTTAGAAGTCGGCATCGAAGCGGAAATGCTTGTTGCACCTTTATCTGACTCTCGTGTTTTGGTCACAACATCGGATTTCATTTTCATATCCACAGCCGATTTGGGGATCGAACCGGGCATTGACGAGTTGATGAAACTCGCCAAACTTCCAGGCATTACAAGAACAACACCTATATCGGTTCGCATGGTTTTCGAAAAATAAGTTTTACAAATTGCACCGTGGCAATTGCGCAAGAATTGCCAGCTGCAATAGAGGTGGTCGTCGTGCGACCCGACCACCTCACCCATTCCCTCACCTTAAAACGGCGCAAGATTGCGCAACAGCCAATGTCCGAAGGTAAAATTATGAAACTCACCACAATTGCTCTATCTACACTTCTAGCTTTGACGACATCAGCCTTCGCCGAAGGAGATATCAAAAAAGGCAAGAAAGTTTTTAAAAAATGCGCTGCATGCCATACTGTTAAAGACGGCAAACACAAACTCGGGCCGAGCCTTTTTGGCATTTTTGGTCGTACTGCAGGAACCGTGGAAGGTGTTAAATATTCAGATGCGATGATTGCATCTGGCATTGTCTGGGATGAAGCCAATATGCGCGAATTTCTGACCAAGCCAAAAGACTATATCAAAGGCACGAGCATGGCGTTTGGTGGCATAAAAAAAGAGCAACAAATGGATGATTTGATCGCTTATATGAAAGACAAAACCATCCCAGAGTAAGCCGCTGATTGCTCTATCGATTTAATCGCTTTTCTTTGATGCAAATCAATTTCACTCCGGACCCGCCTTGTTAAAAGCTCCATCAGGCGTGCGACAATTATCTCACTCCAATGCGCATCCGTAATGTCATAACTTGATTTGCATTTTAAAAACGAGGTCTATCGATGAAAATAACCATTTTGGCGTTTGGCGCCCTTCTCGCTGTTTCCAATACTGCATTCGCCGAAGGCGATGTGGCCAAGGGTGAAAAAGTGTTTAAAAAATGCATTGCCTGCCACACGCTTGAAGATGGAAAAAATAAAGTGGGCCCATCACTTTATGGCATTTTTGGCCGCACAGCAGGTGCGTTGGAAGATTACAAATATTCTACAGCTATGGTTGAATCCGGTATCGTCTGGGATGATGAAAACATGGACGGGTATCTAAAGAAACCACGCGCATTTCTAAAAGGCACCAAGATGGCCTTTGCCGGCATTAAAAAGGACAATCAACGCGCCGATTTGATCGCCTTCTTGAAAGAAAAATCAGCACCTGTGGAATAGAGAATTCGCTGAAATCACATCTGTGGGAATTTGCAGCTGTAAGGTTTGGCGTTCTTGGGCAAATCTGGAATGAGGTAGAAATTCACATTCTGCAGCTGCTTTTTCAACACTGGCCACATTTCACGATATCCATCTAAGATCGATGGATTGGGTTTCGGCAGATCGTGTTTAATGCGTTCATGTAGCTGAGGCAAAGCGTGATATGGCACCATTAAAAACATATGGTGTTCAATGTGATAATTCATATTCCAATAGATAAATCGACTGATCGGGTTCATCATCACAGTGCGTGTATTGGCGCGATGATCCGTGACATTTTCCGCCAAACCGCCATGTTGCAATAAGCCGGTGAGAACATGATGCCATGCGCCGTAAAGCCTTGGCAATCCAATCAACATCAAGGGCAGAATGGATCCCATTTCAACCGCGCCAATCAATGTTACGCAGTAGATCCCAATCCAAATCCGAGCGGTTAAAATAGCGCTTTTTGCCTGACCATCTGGCACATAAGTCCGCTCGGCCTCGTTTAAGCCTTTGACCCCGATGCGGCACATATCTTTAATGCCGTTGATCGTGTCGATAATGCCAAAAATGTTGAGTGCAATGCGCATAAGATCAGCCGGGCGCATGAGTGCAATTTCCGGATCTCTGCCAACGACAATCGTATCTGCATGGTGCCTTGTATGCGACCAGCGCCAGACAACAGGATTTCGCATCATCATAAAACAGGCGATATGATAGACGCTTTTATTCATCCAAGGGGTCTTAAAAGCCGTGCCATGACCACATTCATGCCATCGGCTATCACCGGCTGAACCGTATAACACCCCATACATGAAGAAAAAGGGGACGCACCATATTGTGCCCCATAGCTCCATTGCTGCAAGGGCAGATGTACCGAGCGCCAAAAACCAAATGGCGGTGTCGCGAATGGCGGGCCCATCTTTGCGTTCCATCAAGCTTTTAAGCGCTTTTTTATCGACGTCTGTGCGGTACCAGCGAATTTTATCCAGACCTTCGTCTATAGCGCGCTGCGCAGCCTCACCGGTTAATGAATAATCTGGTTTTACTTGTGTCCCGCTCATAAAGAAAACCGTATTTTGCAGTCTCTCATGTGTCAAGCGGCTGAAGTTGCAGCTCACAGGACTGCGCACATGATAGTTTTATGGCCAATAAATCAGAGCGGTCGTTATGCAAAACAGATAAATCGGCTTTGCCTTATGCTCTCATTTTGCCATAGTAAGCGCACTAATTTTATTCGGGAGCCTTTCATGATTACTTTATACAGCTGGTCAACACCCAATGGTCGCAAGATTTCCATTGCCTTGGAAGAAATGGGTCTGAGTTATAAATCGGTGTCGATCGATATCGGCAAAGATCAGCAATTTGCACCCGAATTCTTGAAAATCGCCCCGAACAATAAGATCCCTGCGATCACAGACGGCAATTTCGCTTTGTTTGAATCAGGTGCGATTTTGCAATATTTGGCGGCAAAAACAGGCAAGTTCTCACCTGCTTATGGCACGCCGGAATATTGGGAAATGACACAATGGTTGATGTGGCAGATGGGTGGTTTCGGCCCAATGATCGGCCAAGCGCACCATTTTTTGCAATTTAAACCCGGCACATCTGAATATGCAGAAAAACGCTTCCACACAGAAACCAAGCGGCTTTACGGCGTATTGGACAAGCAATTGGCGCAGTCTGAGTATTTGGTGAGCGAATTGTCCATTGCAGATTTTGCCATTTGGCCATGGGCGTCACGTTTTGACTATCACAAGATCAATCTCAATGATTATCCCAATGTTTGCCGCTGGTATAAACAACTTGCCGCCCGCCCCGGATTTATAAAAGGCTACAAAGTGCCTGTTGATACCGGCGATATCCCAATGCCGGGGTAAGGATGATTGAACCCCATTACGCTTAATTGTGTGGTTCGGATATTAAATTACCCAATAAAGAATTGAGTTCGCGACACTCTTCAGGACTCAGTTTTTGGCCAATGACAGCTTCAATTTTTGGCCCGTAGATGTGCCACATGCGTTGGCGCAAATCCTTGCCCTTTTCAGTAATGATGATCACTTTACCGCGTCCATCATCCTTACTGGCTTCGCGTTTTAAATATTGTTTCTTCTCAATTTTTTCCACAAGACGCGAAACGCTGTATTGTTTGAGCAGCAAGGCGCGTTCCAACTCATATTGCCTTAGTCCCTTGTTGCCTGCACGCTCGAGCTCCAACAACATATCGTACCAACTCAATGGCGGAAAATCACTGTCGCTGAGCGCCTGCTCGATTTCGGACATCGATTGATTGTAAGCGCGTATTAAGCGGATCCAGGTCTGGACCGTTTCATCTGTTGGGTAGGTCATGAAAAAAATATAGATGCATTTGCATTGACATGCAAACATATTCACCTAAATATACATGCAAATGCATCTATATAGGAAATAGTCATGAATGATTTTCATCTAATTAGCCATCACCTTTGCCCTTATGTTCAACGTGCTGTTATAGTGTTGTCTGAAAAAGCGATTGAGCATCAACGCACATATATTGATTTATCTGATAAACCAGACTGGTTTGCCAAAACATCTCCGCTGGGCCGCGTTCCCATTCTTAAAACGCAGCAAACAGTCTTGTTTGAAAGCCAAGTCATCGCAGAATATTTGGATGAAATTACCCAAGGCTCACTTCATCCCGAAGATGCGTTGACGAAAGCACACCATCGATCTTGGATTGAGTTTGGCTCTGAAACGCTTGGAGAAATCGGTGGTTTTTATAATGCAAAAGATAGTGCCAGTTTTGAGCAAAAACGGAAGCAGCTGCGCCAAAAGTTTGAGCGCATTAACGGTGAGGTGAAAGGCCCATTTTTTGAAGGCGATCGTTTTCACATGATTGATGGTGTCTGGGCTACTATTTTCAGATATTTTGATGTTTTTGATAACATTGCTGATTTTGAAATATTTACTGGTCTTTCAAAGGTAAAGCGTTGGAGACAAACGGTTTCTCAACGAAAATCAGTCATTCAAGCGCCGCCAGAAGGGTATAACAAACGTTTGGAAATTTTCCTTCAAAACAAAAACTCCCACATTTCTAAACTCATGGCATCAAAGGAGTAATCCCTCACCCCCAGCCTTTGACATAATCTTGCAGGGTTACGCCTAATCTGCGTTTGAATGCGCGGCGCATGCGTTGCACATCGCCAAACCCTGAAGCGTTGGCGACTTGTTTGAGCACAAGGCCCCGGGATAGTAAATCTCGGGCCTTATCAAGCCGGACCTGTTCGACAAATTCTGCCGGTGTTGTGCCAAATTGGTGATTAAATTTGCGCGTTAATGTGCGCGCATTCATGGCGGCAAACTTAGCCATATTGGCGAGCGACCAATCTTGTGTGGGTTGATCATTAATTTCGGCCACCAAACGCGCCACCGCATCTTTGCCTGATGTTTGAGCCTCATATTGTTGGATAAGATAGTTTGAAAACTGGCTCTGCCCGCCGGAGCGCTTTAAAAACACCACCAATTCCCGCGCCACTTCAAGCGCTGCTTTTGCGCCCAAATCTCGCGCTATGATGGAGAGCGCAAGGTCAATGCCTGTGGTAACCCCGGCCGATGTATAAATCTGTTTCTCTCGCGTTTCTGGGGTGATATAAATCTTATCCAAATTCCAATCAACGTGCGGGAATTGCGCCCTGCTTTGTGCTTCACGTCCCCAATGGGTGGTGGCTTCCATGCCGTCCAAAAGCCCAGCATCAGCAAGTAGCAATGCGCCTGAACATATTGATATAATTCGGTTATTTTTATCTTTCGATGCGTATTCGCACAAGGCATTTTGAATGGTAGAATTTGAAAAATAGTGATCAACGCCGTTTCCGCCTGGCACTAATAAATCACTTAGACATCCTGCCTGACCGAGCGCTGCATCTGCATGCACACGCATGCCGCAACATGCTGTAATGGGTGCACCATCAAGCGACAAATAGCGATGCTTATAGGCATAATGATCGCCATCTTTTGCGGTGGAGAATGCTTGCACGGGACCTGCGACATCGAGCAAGTTCATGCCGTTATAAATAAACACATCGATTTGGCGACGATTGGTCGTTCTGGACATATCAGGCTCGTCTGAGTTTAACGCAATTTGTCTATATTTGATGTTAAATATCGTTTTCAGACATATTCATGATCGATTATAAGGGTGTTTGTCAAATTCAAATTGAGGTCAAAGACATGACGGGCGCATCAACAACATTCCAACGCAGCAATCTTGATTTCATCTTTATATTGCTCGCCAATGCAATTTTGGGTGCTGCCATGCCTA
Organism: Rhizobiaceae bacterium; assembly: GCA_020628035.1. Lineage (GTDB taxonomy): Bacteria > Pseudomonadota > Alphaproteobacteria > Rhizobiales > Rhizobiaceae > Lentilitoribacter. The sequence goes on along the minus strand of JAHDFS010000047.1, from coordinate 12,212 downwards.
TGCTCATTGTGCTGGGTGGATTGGCCGGATTGATGCTCACCCCCTCACCCATTTTATCGACATTGCCATTTTCCATTCAAATGCTAGCAGGCTTATTTGCCGCTGCGCCCATGGCATGGTGCATGGGTAAATTTGGACGCAAACTCGGTTTCGCCTTTGGCGCCATTCTTGCCGCGCTTGGCGGCTTAATGGGTGGTGCGGCAATGATCTATGAGCAGTTTTGGCTGTTAATCCTTGCCCATATCAGCCTGGGCGCGGCGCTTGCTTGTTTTCAATATTTCCGTTTTGCGGCTGCTGAAGTTGTCTCAGATGCATGGCAACCGGTAGCGATTTCACTTGTTCTGTCATCGGGTTTGTTCGCAGCTTTCATTGGGCCGGAAATCTTTATTCAGACCAAGGATCTTCTGGCACCCGTCTCCTTTGCTGGCGCCTATTTTGCCATTATCCCGCTCAGCATTGTTGGCATTTTGCCGGTTCTCGTTACGCGATTTGCGGCTATTGAGGTAAAAGACGACAGCAATGCACCAGAGGTTTCCATCCGCGCAGTGCTATCGCGCAAACCCGTTGCGCTGGCGGTTGCGGCCGCTTCGATCTCTGGCGGCATTATGGTGCTTCTTATGACCCCTACGCCACTTGCCATGGTTGCTTGCGGGTTCACAGACGCCAATGCCAGTGATGTGATCCGCTGGCATGTAATCGCGATGTTCGCACCAAGCTTTGTGACGGGGCTGATCATCAAGCGTTTCGGCGTGGTCAATGTGATCATGACAGGTGTTGCGCTGTTAGCCCTTGCTGCCGGTCTTGCGATCTCGGGCATAGAGATCCATCATTTTTACGCCAGCCTGATCATCTTGGGCGTGGGTTGGAATTTTGGCTTTATCGGTGCAACCAGTCTACTCGCCGCTTCACTCAAGCCGCATGAACGCACAAAAATGCAAGGTGTAAATGATACATGCGTTGCGCTTGCCTTTACCTTTGCATCCTTCTCATCTGGCGTATTGGTGACCAGTTTTTCATGGACCATTGTCGCGATCAGCGCATTGCCGATTTTGGCGATCATGATGTTTGGCTTAATGATGTTCCGCAAAGAGGTTTGATCAAAGCTCAGGCATTAGTTCGGTCAACGCCTCATCCGACAGCGGCTCTAATTCAAGCATAGCTTCATAGGGATTACCTTTAAGCCCTAGAAGCTGCGCAAAGGCGGGTTCGGTTTTCATACCATCTTGTTTGAGTGTAATCACTTTGGATTTCAGCGCTGGAAACAATTTCAGAAGACGCTGCTCGAT
>JAHDFS010000047.1:0-10826 GCA_020628035.1 Rhizobiaceae bacterium | reverse complement strand
GCTCATTGAATGAGATCTTCCCACCAATTGTTATTGGTCAGTTGATCATTGATTTCGATGATCTCGCCAATGATTGGGGTGACAAGCGCAACATCTGTCTCAGCCAAGGCCTTTGCAAATCGTGTGATTGGATCATGCCAGGCATGATAGGAGAGTTCAAACATGCCCCAATGTACCGGCATTGCGCGTTTTGCCTTAAGGTCGACAGATGCCTCCGCCGCTTCTTCCGGGAACAAATGTACCGCAGGCCAGCGCGGATTATATTGACCATCTTCGACCAGCGCTAAGTCAAACGGACCATAGCGCTCGCCGATGGTTTTAAAATGAATATCAAAGCCAGAGTCACCACTGAAATAAAGATTGGAGTTTTCCGTTCTGATCACCCAAGACGCCCATAAAGTGCTGTTGTTTTTAATCCCATCGCGGCCTGAGAAATGTTGCGACGGCGCTGCGATAAATTCAACATCGCCGATTTTATGCGTTTCCCACCAATCTTTTTCAATGATCTGTGTGTCCCGCACACCCCAACGACGCAAATGCGAACTCAAGCCCAAAGGTGCGATAAAGGAAATATCGCGCTTGGCGAAATAGCGGATGGAAGCCATATCCAGATGATCATAATGATCATGCGACAACAATACGATATCAATCGGCGGCAATTCTTCAAGCGTTAGGACAGGCGGCTGAAAACGCTGACCGATAATAGCCAATGGTGAAGCCACTTGCGAGAACATGGGATCAACCATGATGATCGTGCCCGCCATATTGAGCAAGAAGCTAGAATGTCCAAACCAAATGAGCTTGGTATCTTCAGAAGGGGCCAAAAAGGCTTTAAGGTCGGGTTTTACCTCTGGCAACATTTGTTCAGGCCGCCCTGCACTGCGTTCTTCAAACCATTCACTTAACATGGTTGGGATCGACATATTGGCCCGCATTTCGGCAAATACATTTGGCTGACGGTTCTGGAATTCCTCAGTCTCAATGTTAAATTGCGGCGAGCGGGCAAAAGACTTGATCTGCGCGGCATCAGGATGCGCACCAAAAACCGGAGTTTGCAAAAATATATATATTCCTATAGCGCAAACAATCACGATCGATAACAGCACGGCCAACCAACGGCTGAGTTTTCTCACAAATTTAACCAAGCGAAGTCACCCCGTTCATTTGGCAAAATGCATAAGGGAATTTGGGCGGATTTAAAAGGGATGCGGCTTGAATGAATGATTGGAATGAACTGTTTGTAGCCAATTTGTCACTCTTCTATGAGGAAAGTTTTGCTGATACCTTGTGATGATCATTATGCGGATTATCAATATTGATGAACATTTCAGACACCAAAATCCTCGTCATCGGAGCCTATGGATTTATTGGCGCTCATATTAGTGCACATTTGTTGGCGGAAGGGTTTCAGGTTTCCGGACTTGGACGAGATGAAAACACCGCGCGAAAGGTTTTGCCCAACATCAATTGGTATATCAATGATGTCTCCAGGATGACAAACTCCGAGGATTGGCGCGAAGTTGCAAAGGCTTACGATATAATCATCAATTGTGCTGGTGCACTTCAAGACGGTGGGAAAGACAGCTTAGAGGCGATACATTTTCACGCCGTAATAGCTTTGACCGATGCCTGCGCTGAACATGATACAAAGTTCATCCAAATATCGGCAGTCGGCGCAGAACTTGATGCAAATACTCCCTTTATGCGCACAAAAGCGATGGGCGATAAATATATTGGTGATAACGCCAAAGAGTATGTGATTTTTCGACCAGGATTGGTTCTGGCCAAGAATTCCTATGGCGGATCAACTTTGCTGCGGATGCTAGCCGCCTTCCCGCTTATTCAGCCCATTGCCCTTAAAGATGCAAAAATCCAATGCACATCTATTCATGATCTGACCCACGCAGTTCAAATGGCTGTGACTGGCGCAATCGCGCCCAATTTTATTTATGATTTGGTTGAAGATAACGTTCATTCGCTTGGTGACGTCGTGGCGGAAACACGGAGTTGGCTAGGGTTTTCACCCGCAAAATGGCAATTCCCTCTTCCCGATTGGATGGTGTTTTTAGTTGCCAAGCTAGCGGATGTTCTGGGTTACCTAGGTTGGAGATCGCCGCTGAGAACAAACGCAATAAAAGTTCTTCAGAACGGGATTATCGGGGATGCAGCGCCTTGGCGAGATGAAACAGAAAAAGAATTGCGGCCGCTTCATCATGCTAATTTTATCGCGCCCGCATCTGCAGAGGATCGTCTTTTTGCCCGCATGTCATTATTGATGCCGATCATCATCTTTACTCTTTCACTCTTCTGGTTCATTTCCGGCATAATAGGATTTTGGCAGATCGACCGCGCGGCAAGTGTTTTAACGACCGTTGGCTGGCCGGAACATTCCGCTAAATTGTCGGTTGGTTTTTGGTCCATTGTCGATATTGCGCTTGGGATTGGCATCTTGATCCGCAAATTTGCGAAAGCTGCTTGTTGGGCAATGATCTATGTTAGCGTCATCTATTTGATTTCTGCTGCGATGATCACACCCCATTTGTGGTCCGATCCGCTAGGCCCAATGGTTAAAGTCCTGCCAGCCATCGTTTTGGCATTGATTGCACGCGTTACGTTGGAGAACAGGTAGCAAGATGGAATGGTTTGATATTGAGATATTTGCCCGTTGGCTTCATGTCATAGGCGCCACCGTTTTACTCGGCACTGGCGCAGGCATTGCCTTTTTTGCATTGATGGCGCATCTCACTAAAAATGTCAGTGCAATCACACACACTATGTCGATTGTTGTGATCGCAGACACAATTTTCACCGCAACCGCCGCCATCGTGCAGCCCATCACGGGTATCTGGCTTGCGAACATTGTGGGATGGTCTTTGTCGGAGGGTTGGATTGTCCTATCTATCGGGCTTTATATTTTTATAGGCCTATTCTGGCTACCGGTGGTATGGATACAAATTAAGATGCGCAATCTGGCACGATTGTCACTGCAAAACGGTGAAGCTCTATCAAGCGAATATCATCACTATTTCAAAATCTGGTTTGCCTGCGGGATCCCGGCGTTTTTAGCAATCCTGGTGATATTCTGGCTGATGCTCGCGCGTCCTGACATCAGTTTCTAAGGTATCACTTTTTAACACTTCGTTTACCAAACGGTTTCAAAATCATTTAAAATGCAATCTATTTCCTTCATAGTTTCGTAAGAATTGATTAGCACCCTGATTTTTAAAACCTATTCGAATTTGCACGGCACAAACGGCAATTGGAGTTTTCATGTTAAGCTTTAAGAGAATTGCGATAAGCGCAGGCTTATTAGCCCCTTTGATATTAGCAGGCACGCAAAATGCGCAATCGGAAGGTCTGTCGTTTAGTTTTGGCGGCATTGCCGTCATCGCGCCCAAATATGAAGGCTCAAAAAGTTATAAAGCGGTTGGCTTCCCAATTGTTATTCCCCATTCAGCTTCTGATGCTGAAACAAGTTCATTTGGCTCGCGCATTCGCTTTAAGGGTATTGACGACATTCGATTAAACTTGCTCGGCGTAGATGGATTTGAGGTTGGCCCGGTTGCTGGCTATCGCGGTGGTCGAAAACAATCGGACGGCACATTGCTCGGTGGCCTGGGCGATGTGGATGGCGGCCTGGTTTTGGGCGCTTACGGCGCATATACAACCAACGGCTTTACCTTTGACGCATCCTATGCTGATCAGCTGACTGGGGACAATACAGGCAGCCAGTTAAAGCTTGGCGCATCAACAATTATTGCGGTCACGCAAGGCGTGGATGTAAAAGCTGGCATCGGTGCCACCTATTCCTCAAACAAATATATGGACACATTTTTTGGTGTTTCGAGCGCTCAAAGCTTGGCATCAACAGCAAGCCTTGCAGCTTATGACCCCGGTGCTGGATTTAAAGACGTGAACTTTAGCCTGTCCAGCGATATTGCTTTGACACCGAAATGGACAATGAAGCTTGGTGGCAAATATTCACGCCTTATTGGCGACGCGGCAGATAGCCCAGTGATTGAAACCAAAAACCAGCTCTCCGGCTCATTTGGTTTATTGTATAAATTTGGTGATTAGATCGGCGATTTTGGGTAGCATAGTTACTAGGAGTTTCGCTTTGCCCAATCGATCGCCTGCTCCAACCTGTCATTGCCCCAAAATAGCTCACCATCTTCGGTGACGAAGCTCGGCGCGCCAAAGAGATCCATCTCTCGCGCTTCCTCAGTGACTTGGCGCAATTTGTCTTTGACTGTTTGATCGCTTTTTGCTTGATGGAGAAGCGCGTCTCCGTCCTGTCCGAGATCATTTAAGCTACTTACGATCAATTCATCACTGATTAAAGCCGCCTTGGTGAATTGCGCGAAAAAAATCGACTTGATGAATTCAGGCACCCAGCTTTCACGCCCATAATAGGCTGCAATGCGCGCTGCGCGAAGGCCATTTTGAGGAAATGGATCAGGCTTTGTAAATGCAGGCAAGCCATAATATTCCGCCTGCCGCTCAAGGTCTCGCCACATATTTTTGCCCTTAATCTCGAACAGATTAAAAGGCGAAGTTTCATAACCTTGTGCTTTGAAGATCGGACCAAGCAAAAAAGGTTGCCAGATGATCTCAACATCATTCTCTGATGCGAGCTGCTCTATACGCATGGCGGATAGGTATGAATAGGTTGAGGCGAAATCAAACCAGAATGTGAGTTTGGGACCAGACATGAATTTAAGCTAACACAATTAAAGATGATGTGAAAAGCACTCAATCACCTCACATATTGTTGAAACAAGTTGAAGCGCTGAGGTGTTTCCCCTCTCCTTCATTCGCGTTAGCTTGCTTACAGTTTTACGCCCTTAATCGAACGCACTCAGTTTGGGGAGATTTATGCTTAAATATATCTACGTTCTATCCGCCGTGATCGTTGCGAGCGCGGCTCATGCTCAAACCAAAACAGTCTTGGTCAATCCTGGTCAAACCAAAACAATTGCGCAGCCTCATGCCAATGGTGCTCATTGCACGACAGGACAAGTCAAAGTCTCAGTTACAAAATCACCCAAACTGGGGTCCATCTCTGTCTCTGATAAAAAAGTGAAAGGCTGCAATGGTAAACGAATTTCATTTCGCCCCACAGGCAAAGGAAAAGACAGCGCGACAATTAAAGTGACTTTTCCCAACGGGTCGTCTACCACAACCAAATACAAACTCAAAATTAAGTAAGCTGCTATTAGCATAATCTAACGATCGGCTTTGTGGTCCAATTTGTCCTCCAAATTTTTTAAGGCTGCGAGGATTTGCTGAAACTGATCATTGTGGTTTCTCGAGCGTTCTTCAAGCACCATCACGCGGGCACGCAGCATGAAGTGCGAGCCTGTCACACCGACGACAAGCACGAGAAAATACATAAAATCTTTGATTGCTATTTCCATTCTGGCTTATTTAATTTCCCTGATGGCGTAAGTTGCGTTTTTCAAATGGTCGCGTGAGAAAATATGCGCCGAAAACAATCATCTGCAATTGCCAATATTGTTCTGGCAAGGCATCGGTTCGACCAAATCCAAAAACTTTGTCCCACACCACAATTTTGAAATTATAAATAACAAATGGCAGAGCAAAAGCGGGCCGTATCCAGCGGGTAACCATATTGCTTTGCTCTGAAATTAACACAGCTCTTTGAGCTTGAAGCGTTGCGATTTCTTGTTCTGCAGCAATGCGCGCTTCATCATTTTGAGCTGTTAATTTTGATTGATAGGCTTTGGTAATTTGCCCGCCAATTGCGGCCAATGCCCCAGATGAGAACCACGATAGAATAAGATTTATCATGATTTTCCCAATGGTGTTGTTGTGATGCTTCGCAGATACAGATTAACCAGCGCAATCATAATTGCATAAGGGGCTTCAAAATTATCAGGCAAGATGTCCAATACCTCGCTCATTTCCATGATCGGCATAATGGCCAATAAGAGATTGACCAATAAAGTTCGAAAGCCTTTGAGACGATGAGCAAAGCTAATAATATGATTCATATTCATTATTTAACCCTTTGAAACAACAATGCAATTTTCTTACAAAACACAAGTGCTAAAGCGGTAATTATGGTGATTGCCCTATCAGCGGATCGCTTCGACTTTTCCGTTTTCACCTTTAAATGTTGGGGCTGAACTGCCGCGTGCTTTGCTCGCAAATGATCATCTGTTTCCAATGTGAAATCTGGCAAGGCAACCTTACGGCCGCTTGACCACTTCACCGCGCCATTTGAACTTGCGGTATAAACATTGGCTTTCCCACTGCTTGAATATGTGCCCTTAAAAAAGAGATCGCATTCTGCTTGCCGGCGCGGGATGATCTCGCGCGGTTTTCGCCACTTCATAAATGAATGCTGAGCACGTTCATCCTCATAGGCGTTGAAAAATCGCACCCAAGATGCGCGATGAACGCCACCGGTGTTAAAGTCAAAGGACACCGCGGCGTCAAACTGGGATTGGCTGAGTTCGCGCGTGAAGGCCTTTAACACACGCTTTTCGAATTCTGCGATATCGCGTGCAAATATGGACATGATTTCCTGCAGCGACAATTCGCCGATAATATTTGCAGGATCAGGTGTGCCAGCATTTTTGGTATGCCCAATACCAATTGTCCACACACCAACGCTGTCCTTATATTTCGACAGCACTATACCTTCGTGGGCGGCAATTTCTGCCAGGCCCCGTTTTGAGGTTTTCATCGGTTTCTCCAGTTTTTGAAGGAATTAGGATTTCATCGGGAAATTATTGGTCAGATATTCTTGGTGAAATCCGTGTTTAAAACATCATCCATGCGCGATTTTAAAAGCAAACCAGCGTCCACAAGCGCTTGTAATCCAAGTGTAGTCTCAGGGTGATCAAGACTAAAATTTGGACCACCCATGGCTTTGTCATACCATAGTTTTATCGCAGGGTTACTTTGGGTTGCTGCAACGATCATCAGCTGTTCATCTTTACAAAAAAGTTTGATGAAGTCTCTGAATTCCCCTGTGCGAGTTGGCATATCTTGAAGCGAAATTGGTTCTGATAATGCACCCTCAGGCTTGGTTTGGCCGAGTTCTGTAATGATGTGGTGCGAGCCATCAGGCAGCCAATATTCAAGCCCTCTTTGATCGATAATTGGTGACCACTTTTGTCCATCAAAGACAGCGATTTTTCCACCCTGCGGTAGATCTGGAGCAATTTTGGTTGCTGATGCCGGCACCAAATATTCACCAGGAACAAGTGGGTTTTCATCTGCGTCTGTGGCACCTAAAAATTCACCCGTCTGCGTATGATAATTATAAATCTTCATGGATCACCTTTAATATTTTATGCATGCCAGCAAGGCCACGTTGCGAGGCCGGGTTTCATTGCCGCCGGTATTTGCAGCACGCCAAATGTCGATATATCCGCCTGAGCCGTAAACACTGTCGGGAATATAGGAGAACACAGCCGACACATTTGTCTGACCAAATTGCGTTGTATGTGTGTGACCGGTGGGCCCAGTGACCGTGTGTTCGTGGGAACGAAATTCATCGCCTTGCGCGCTGCCAAATGCACGCGAAGCATCTACCCCTCGCCCATCGTCAAAAGCGCGAATGAATTCGCCACGAAGATCGGGCAGATTAAACGTTGTCACGCCATCGCCCGCACCATAGATGGTTCCAATGGCGGCAAAAAGGTTTGAAAAACTGCTGCGCGATAACAATGCGCCATTGGCTTTGAGCCAACCAATGGGTGCGGTCTGGGTTGCAAAATAAGCGATTTGACCTGCAATCTCGCCATTTGCATTGGCAAGATGCGCCATAAGTGTTTTCACGCTGAGGTCAACGTAACCATCAACCAATGTACCATTGAGTGCTAAATCAAAATTTTGCCCGGGATCTGCGCTATATTCTAAGACGCTGCTTTTACTCATAAAATCTCCTATTCGCCAGTTTACGAATTCTCGGTTTCAGACAATTTCAATCAAATTTTGGCAGGCCAATGCAGCTCGCGTGATTTGGCATCAGCGTGCAAAAGGCATCTGAGTGGCGGCAATTGTGGACTTAAGGCGGATTAAAGCCTGGATTCAGCTTTTCTTACATTGGCTAATCAAGCCTGGGTCTCGTTGATTTCCGGCGCATCTGGCACAACGACATCTAAAACTGAATAATCATAGCCATGGCCGTAATTAAAAAAGAAATGACCAAATGTTCGAACGCAGATGTAAAAGAAATAGGACATAACAATTGCCAAAGTCACCTTGCTATATCGCATCCAGCCACGTTTTTGTCGCCGCGCATCCAGCAACATAGCTTGCAAGAACAGACGATCATAATGCTGACGGTGAGTTTCTGTATGACCCATGCGATAGCCAAAATCATGATGACGCCAGGATGCATCTTGAAAAAACCAAGAAACCCAATGCGTGATGACATAGCGCAGCCATTCGGGAAACCAATCTGGCCCTACTCCATTTCCAAACGCTTCTTGCTGTTCGGGTGTGAGATCTGAAAAACAAGGACGATCGCGCATTTCACAATTTTCAACATCGTGAAGCGATTGTACAAAATCCCGATTTGCTGATTTGTCACTCATACCAGTAATTTAATCCATCCTCGGCCAACAGTTAGACCGCGGTCGATTGTTAATTCAACTAAAATTTTGGTGATCCATTTAAAAACGTTCAGCGCATGCAAATCTCAACACACGAACCGCTATGATGACATATATATCTTATTTGACCCGTTCTTGCTAGTAAAAATAGGATTATTTTCTTATATTGTTTTGATTAGCATACTGGGCTCTGCCCAAATTGAACCATAGACATCGGTTAGCCAATAACTAAAATTGGCTGAAATTGATCACTGGATTCGTTGGGAGTTTTGATTTGATTACCGGCCATGTATTTATCGCAACAAGCCTTGATGGATATGTTGCACGCAAAACAGACGATCCAGAGCACCGCCTTGATTGGCTTATGAAACAAGATACCGTTGGCGAAGATCACGGCTATGATGCGTTTGTTGATAGTGTTGACGGTTTGGTCATGGGACGCGGTTCGTTTGAAACTTTGCTTGCATTTGAAGATTGGCCCTACCAAAAACCGGTTGTTGTGATGAGCAAAACACTTGAACCTGAAGATATTCCAACCGATCTTGAAGGCAAAGTTGAACTTACAAGCCTTCCTCCAAGGGACGTGATGAATATGTTGGAAAAGCGAGGTTGGACGCGCGCTTATATCGATGGCGGGAAGATTATTCAAAGCTTCTTAAACGAAGGATTGATCGCTGATCTAACGCTCACACGAATTCCCATTTTAATTGGCAATGGGTTGCCATTATTTGGTGATTTAGAACGGGATATTGATTTGAAACATATGAAAACCCAGGTCTTTGAAAGCGGGCTTGTTACCAGTTTCTACCAGATAGATCAGTCTTAGATTATTTGAAAAAAGCGCGGTGTTTAAAGGTCTCGTACCCACAAAATACGTTTGGCACGATACGCATCGACTGACGCATGACTTGCCTTGCCCAAAACACCACGCCCAGGCTTAGCCCTAAAAGGACAAAGGGCTAACTTATTTTTTTGACCAAAGCCTACGTGTAACCATTGTCGCGCAGAATTGGTCGGTAATGGTAGTTGGATCATCTGATCCTAGCTTTTCACCAAGCCGTTGCCACCCAATCCAATGGTGCAGTTTGCTTTTAGTGGCACCCACATGCTTTTTTCATATTGGCCATTTGCACCTTTGGCAAAGAGACGATATTTGGTGTCAATTGCATGGTGAATGGATAGAGTTTGGTTCAATTCAACCATGTATGAATTACCCGTTTTCACTGCATTTGCGACTTTGATTGTGCCAGGATTTTGACCCTGACGCGCAAAGAAATAGCTCACTTGGCCAGGCTTATTTGTTTTGATCCAGGCTTTCATTTTACCCTGTGCCGGGCAAGCATTTGATGCTGGCGATTTAATTGCCAATGTGACTTGTGTCACTTTCATTTTTGCTTCTGTTGGCGCTTTGATATTGCCTGCTTGGGCAATGTTAAGGCTCATAAGAGCGGTTAATACTGATGTTGCTACTAAAGTTGTCTTTTTCATTTTGTCACCCTCCGGTTTGTTTCAATGTTGATGACATGAGTTCTAGCAAAGCAGCTTTGAACCTTATCTGAAAGGTGCGTTCATCTTGGGTTAAGGAAAATTACTTCGATTTTTGTGGCCCTCGCAGCGAGCAAAAAAGGACCCGCATTTGGGAGGAATGCGGGTCGTAAAATAATCTGGGAGGATTATTTGGGAAAATATTATTTATTGTTTTTATCCAACCACTTGGATAATCTGAAGCACGAGCAATGTGCCGATAAAGCCTGTGATGACGATCTCTCTAATAATGTCTTTTGTGCTCAATTCTAATGTTACGTCAGTCATAAACTTCATCCTTCATTTGGCGGGAAAAGTGTTCCCGTTAATTTGCGATGTTTATGTTTTATAGTTGAGCGTTTGAATGCGGCATGAAAGTGTTGTTCATGTGGTATTCATGTGACCTTTTCGGGGCCGATAGGATGTCCAAATTTAAATGATTTTGCAAAATCTTTTGCTTTGCCAAGACTATACACCAAGGCTAAAAGGGTGTTTCAACGTCTGATGAGGAAATAAACCTTGCTCACCAAAATACTCACAATCGTTCTTGGACTTGCCCTTTTGGTGATGTTTATCTTTTTCGAACGTCGATTAACGGCAATCTTCAAAGGCCGTAGCCGAAAGTTCTATGTTGGACTGGCTGCCGCGGGTATTGTGTGTCTGACCATTTTGTACACTGTTGATTTTTTATATGTGTTGATTGGGCTAACG
>JAHDFS010000046.1:18812-22598 GCA_020628035.1 Rhizobiaceae bacterium | reverse complement strand
CGCCATATCGATTCCACCGTCACACGGACCTGTGCGCGTGGGGCCTATCCTGTGCCCGGTCTTCATAACAAATTTTATGATCAAGATATCACACCTCTACTTGCCGTACGCCGCGACACAGTTGGTCGACATGATGCTTTTGGTTTGGCTTGCAATGCCTATGGATATGAGGAGCGAGGATTTCCCGGGCATATCAACTGCTCAGATAACATCTCTCACGCCTATGCAACCTTTGGGATAAAGCCTCGCAAAGGCTGGCCAGCGATCAATTTCTTCTGGAATTCAAACATCGATCCGACATCAAACCTTTATACGGGTGACGAACCGTGGTCGCGCCCGGGCGACTATGTAGTTTTAGAAGCCCTCACAGATCTTGTTGGTGTTTCAACGTCATGCCCCGATGATATTGACCCCACCAATGGATGGAACCCGACAGATATCCACGTTCGCATTTATGAGGAAGATAGTTCAATCACGCATTCTGTTGCGTGGCGGGCTCAACCGGATGATGCAGAACAATTGACAAAACATTCTGCCTTTCATCCTCGAACATCACAATTAACAAAAAGCTTTTATGCAGCGAGAGATCTCTGGATGCCAACCCATTATGATGCCACAGGCGCAATTGAAGAATATTGGAACTGCCGCAATAATGCGACGCTGCAAGATATGTCTGGCCTCTTCAAATATGACATTGTTGGGCCTGATGCGCTTGAATTATTGCAGCATTGCCTCACGCGTAACATAGCCAAATTATCTGTTCATCGCGGTTTATATGCGTTGATCTGCGATGAACGCGGCAGTGTGCTGGATGATGGAACTCTGTTCTGCATTGAACCAAATGTGTACCGCTGGTTCTCTGGTTCTAACAATTCAGCCCTTCATTTAAGGGAGCAAGCCGAGTTGCTCGGGCTAGAGGTTAAAGTCCTCAGCATCGGGCATAAAATGGCAAATCTCGCATTACAGGGCCCAAAATCGAGAGACATCTTAAAAGAGCTTGTATTCACGCATCCATATCGCCCGGATGTTGAAAGTCTGAAATGGTTTGGATTTACCATTGCGCGTGTCCACGACCGGGACGGTGCCGTGTTCATGTTGTGTCGTTCGGGCTTCACCGGCGAGCTGGGCTACGAAATTTTCTGTGATGAAAAAGACGCCGTACAAATATGGGATGCGGTTATGAAAGCAGGCGAGCCACATGGCTTAACCCCAATGGGCGGACATGCGCTTGATATGTTGCGTATCGAAGCAGGGTTGATGATTTCCGGTGCCGAATTTGGTGGCGATGTGGATGCAATTGAATCCGGTCTAGGATTTGCTGTTGATTTCAAAAAGCCAGATTTTATCGGCAAAGCGGCTCTAGAACGTAACCAATCCGCTATCCGCAGAGAATTGGTCGGCTTAAAATTTCACAGCAATGAAGCACCACATCATGGTGATCCAGTATTCCTTGGCCGAGAGCAAGTGGGAGTGGTGACAAGCGCCTGCACATCGCCGGAATTAGGTCATGCAATCGCCATGGCTCGGATTGCAGTTGAGAATTCAGAATTTGGGACAGAATTGGAAGTGGGCAAACTCGATGGGCACATGAAAAGGCTTCCTTGCGTAACAACAGGAATTCCCTTCATCGACCCGAAAAGAGAGAAGGCAAGAGCTTGAATATAGACACTAGCGATAGAAAATCTGATGTAGTTGTTTGTAACAACGTCTGGAAGATATTTGGCGCACGTGCTTCTGAAGCTATGGAAGCCGTGAGAAACGAAAATCTCTCCAAGGCCGAAGTGCTTGAACGTTTTGAATGTGTTGTCGGTGTCCGGGACGTGTCAATTAGCGTTGGCGAGGGCGAAGTATTTTGCATTATGGGACTTTCAGGTTCCGGTAAATCCACCCTTGTGCGTCACATCAATCGTCTGATTGAGCCAACTTATGGTGAGATCTTAATCAATGGTACAAATGTCGGTGGTCTTGGCGCCGAAGATCTAAGAGAAATGCGCGCCAACCAAATCGGCATGGTCTTCCAGAATATGGCGCTTCTGCCGCATCGCACGGTGCGCGACAATATCGCTTTCTCGCTAGAACTTAGAAATGTCGATGCGTTTACCCGGTCAGAAATTGCCGACAAGATGATCGGGCTCGTCAGCCTGCAAGGTTATGGTGATCGCCTGCCTGCGGACTTGTCAGGCGGCATGCAACAGCGTGTGGGTTTAGCGCGCGCAATGGCAGCGGATCCAGATATTCTATTAATGGATGAGCCATTTTCTGCGCTCGATCCTTTGATCAGACGTGGTCTTCAGGATGAGTTTTTGGATTTATCCAAAACGATGAAAAAGACCACTTTATTCATCACCCACGATTTGGACGAAGCGATCCGAATGGGCTCACGCATTGCCATCATGAAGGACGGTGAGATTGTTCAAATTGGAACGCCTGAAAAAATTGTAACCGAACCCGCTGATGATTATGTCGCAGATTTTGTTGCAGGCATTTCGAAACTAAAACTCATTTTCGCGCATACAGTTATGCAACCAGTTGAACAATATGAGAAGGAAGTCAAAAAGCTTCCCGCCTTAGATAAATGCCCGCAGGCCACACCTGATGATGATTTGGACGCATTGGTTGGCGTGTCGGTCGGGCAGGACAATCCAATTGTTATCATGTCGGATTCCAAACCCGTTGGAATCGTCACCAAAGACGCGCTTTTACGCGGAATTCAAGGTGAGGTGTAACCATGTCTCAAGATGATCTAAAACTATTCAAAGAGTTCGCTGGTCAAAACGGCGATTATTATGCAGATAAGTTTCTTCAAATCCAAAAATCCATCCTGCCCCGAACGCATATCAACTATGCTGCTCTCCTAGGTAGTTTTGTTTGGGCGGGATTGCGCGGGAATTGGCTACTTTTCACGATTGGATTTGTGATTGATCTGGTCGCGATGGTCAATTTCGCGCTTTTTTTCAAATACGCGGATAAAGCAAGTGAATATATCGGTCAGGATGACAAGATATACTTGTTGGACCGCTATGACGGATGGTCGAGCAATCACCTTTTGATGGCCATTTTAACTTTCGTGCTGGGGCGTATTTTATTTGCTTGGTTCGCGGACAGATTTTATGCAAACCAATATGCGCGATGGCGCACAGATGAAAAAACGCCAAGCAGCTTTGTCCTCTCAAGACTTGTGATTGTGGCGGTGGTTTCAGCTCTAATATTGCCGCTCACAATTTATCGCTCGACGCAATTTGTGCCTGAACAACGCGCATGTATAAAACAAGATCGTTTGATCGAATCTGGCGAGCAGGTTCCCTTCAAAGATAGATTTAATTGTGCCGTCATGGGTGAATTCCCGACACTCATTTGGATTGATCGACCCGATACCATAAATTATCGCAAAGATGATAGCGGCCAATATGTAGAAATCCGTACACCGGCACGTGAAGGTGCGCCGCCCTTTAATCTGAACAAATATATGTCTCAAACCATTGACGATGGCATTCAATATGCAACGATCTTCTACGGTTCGATATTTGATCAGATTACAGCCTTCTTGAATTCAATGCTCAATGCCATTGAAGCCGTGTTTGTCGGCACACCGTGGCCGGTGACCATGTTGGTGCTCGTATTTATAGCCTATAAAATGGCAGGTCGACGAACGGCAATATTTGCCGCGGCATCGCTGTTCTATCTTGCGATATTTGATTTCTGGCAAACGGCAATGGACACCATGTCATTGGTCGTGGCGTCCACAATTATCTGTACGATTGTCGGGCTACCGCTTGGCATATGGGT
>JAHDFS010000046.1:0-18712 GCA_020628035.1 Rhizobiaceae bacterium | reverse complement strand
GCTTTGCCATCCATTATGGCGGGCATGAACCAGGTGGTGATGATGAGCCTTGCGATGGTTGTGATCGCTGCGTTCATCGGTGCAGGCGGAATGGGCTTCATCGTTGTTGAGGCTTTGAACAATGCCGAAACAGGGCGCGGTCTTTTGGCCGGATTTGGAATTGCACTCCTGGCGATGATGATCGACAGCGTTGTGCAAAAAGCGAATAAAATTCGCGATTAAAAATTCACCGCGCCCAGTCAAAGGCGTGTTGAATATCAATAACTAAGGAGTGTGAACATGAAACTATTAAAATCACTGGCGCTCAGTACAGCGCTTATCGCTGGCTCCACGACAGCGGGATTAACCGCTGACGCCAAAGTCACAATTTCCGACCTGACGTGGACAGGCGCAAAAGCGATTGGCTTTGTGATCCAGGAGATCATTACAGGTCCAATGGGCATGGAAGCTGAAATTGTCGAAGGCATGTCCGACGGGTCAATTATTGCAGCCGGGATGGACAAAGGCGATGGTTCCATCGACGTCTATACCGACTTCTGGATGCCAAGCCGTGCGGGCCTTTGGGACAAATATATCGATGGTGCAGCAACGGTTGCAGTGAATACGCCCTATGAAGGAACACAACGCATTTATGTGCCGTCATATATGACAGACAAATTGTCTTCCATTGAAGACATGAAGAAGCCTGAGGTCGCTTTGCTATTTGATTCAGATGGCAATGGAAAAGGCGAATATTGGGCAGGTGAAATTGGTTGGAAGTCCACCAAGCAATGGAAAGTCAAATTCAAAAGCTATGGCTTGGATGAGCTATGGGAAGCAGCTGATATTACTGAAGCTGCCTTTAAGGGTCAGCTGAAGGCAGCCTATGCCAAAGGCGAGCCGGCTTTGTTCTATCGCTGGACACCTGAAGCCATGTTTGCGGAATATGATCTGTCCGCAATTGAAGAGCCTGCACGCACGGAAGGCTGCGAAAAAGTTGATCTAGAAGCAGAAGATTGGTTGGAAGTTTCAACTTTCTCATGCGCAAGCTCAGTGGCAAGTGTTTACGTTGCCTATTCCAAAACATTGGAAACACGTAACCCAGCTGTTGCGAAAATGTTATCAAACATCAAGCTCGATCCTAGCGCGATCAACGCTTGGATCCTGTCCATCAATGGCGATGGTCTTGACCCGCGTGATGTGGCTCAAGAATGGGTTTCTGAAAACATGGATACAGTGAACGCTTGGATCAATGGTTAATGCCGGACGGCCTTAGCCTAAACTAAAATTAGGGGGTGAAAGCCCCCTAATAATTAGCGCTTAAACGTAATGTCATCAGAAACTTGATCACGCACATTGTTTGACTGCTTTACGATATGGTAGCGGACGAAGTCCGGTCTGCCTTAAAAAAGATCGATTGAAGTTGCCCTCAAAGCTTAAAGTGAATTAGCCACCCGATTTATGGACAACTAGTTGTAACTGATCACTTACCGATTGTTTGCCTGTTTCATCTTCGTTTGAACCATCATAGTGTTCAAATGGAAGTTCAAGAAAGGTCCATGTTTCAACTAATGCGTCCGTAAGAGCTTTGATATGGTCCTGACTATGCAAAGGCGATGGTGTGATGCGCAATCGTTCTGTACCGCGTGGCACCGTCGGGTAATTGATTGGTTGGATGTAAATGTCATGTTCCTGCATCAGTCGGTCTGAGGCTTTTTTGCATAGATCTGCATCTCCCACCCAGAGGGGAATGATATGTGTCTGTGATGGCATCAGCGGAAGCTCTTCATCGTAGAGAGCTTGCTTGGTCTCTAAAACTCGCAATTGATGTTGTTCACGTTCTAAAGACGAATTTTTAAGATGTTGGATGGAACTAATCGCTGCACTGGCAATCGCCGGAGGCAGGGCAGTTGTAAAAATGAAACCAGGGGCATAGGAGCGCACGCAGTCAATAATCTTCCTTGTGCCAGTGATATAACCACCTAAAACGCCAAAGGCTTTTGCCAGTGTTCCCTCAATAATATCAATGCGATGCGCCAAACCTTCACGCTCGGTAATTCCGCCACCGTGATCACCATACATGCCAACGGCGTGAACTTCATCAATATAGGTCAGCGCATTATATTGATCAGCGAGATCAGCAATTTCCCGAATTGGCGCCACATCGCCATCCATGGAATAAACAGATTCAAACGCGATGATTTTGGGCCTGTTGACGTCTTCAGCAGCTAAAATCATCTCAAGATGTTCAAGATCATTGTGGCGAAAGATTTTCTTCGCGCAACCTGATTGGCGTATCCCTTCAATCATGGAAGCATGATTAAACTCATCCGAAATAATCAGACAATTCGGCAATAGTTTTGGCAAAGTCGATAAAGTCGCCTGATTGGACACAAATCCGGATGTAAAGACAAGTGCTGCTTCTTTGCCGTGAAGGTCTGCCAGCTCCTTTTCAAGTTCTACAATTGGGTGCGAAGTACCCGAAATGTTTCGTGTGCCACCAGCGCCAGTTCCAATGTTGGACACCGAATCTGACATGGCCCTTATCACACTTTCATGTTGGCCCATTCCAAGATAGTCATTTGAGCACCATATCGTGACCTCTTTGGCCGAAGTTTTGGTTCTATCTTTGACCTCATCTTGGTTTGTATCACAAGTGCGGTAAATAGCTTTTGGAAACGAACCAACAACCCGCTCAAGATCGGCAAAAACGCGATAGCGATTTTCAGCTTGGAGTTGATCAATTGCATTCTCGAAATAATGCTGATGTTTCATCGGGTTTAATCCTTAAATGTTAGATTTTGCTTACGTTTCCAAAAGCCGATATTTGGGTGAGGGAGAGGGGGTCACCCAAATATTTTTGCAAAGAAACCCTTTTTGGGGGGCTCCACGGTGGCTGCTGCGCTTTTCATGGCACCTGCGACAAGCCCGTATGTTTCAAGCCACGCATCTTTGACATCAGGTGTAAATTCTTCACCCAAACCTTTATCCAAAGTATAAATCAGCGCTTCACCCACAGTGTCATAATGCTCGTCTTTCACACCGTATCCGACGTGTTTTTTGGCCAGATCTTGAATGGTTGGCAAGATGGTTTCAACCTGATGCAAATTGTTCACAGCAACACCCAATGTTTGCATGAGTTTTGTTTTTTGGTCTTTCATTTCAGCCGGAAACATGGATCGCACTGAGGGTGCAATTTCAAATAGGCGGTCATAAAAAATATCGGCAGCAGTTTCAGCAATTGGTTCAACTTTTGAAAAACTACCTTGAACGAGTTTAATTTGTTCTGGGGTCATTGATTTTCCTTTCTATCAATCAATTTAAGTCTTGTGTGGCGACGTCCTGCCCGCCACTGTGGTAAATCATGAAGCGAACGGCGGATTCCACTTCAATATCTGTAAGCTCTTCATTGCCGCCGCGTGCCGGCATATTGCCGCCAGAAGGGCTCAAGAATCCGTTTTGTGCATGTTCAACGAGAACCGTCAGACCTTTCTCAATTCGCGGACCCCAAAATTTGGATCCGGTAATTTTAGGGGCGCCGAAATTTCCGGTTCCATGACAAATTTTGCAATTTTGATCCCAAACCTGAGCGCCTTCTTCGATAAGGGTAAACTCGGTTTTGGGGAGGCGCTCGATCTTGACGAGACGTTTTAGACCACGCTCTGGATAAGGCGGATATTCCACCTTAATTTCATTAGCGATGGTTCCATGGGTGAGCAAAAGCCCACCCATGACAAAGACACCACCAACAAATTTTTGAAATTTTGTCAGCTGTTTCATGGTGTTAGCCTTCCAATGGAATTCGGATAACAACACCACCCATCACGTCACCCACTTTAAAGTCGGTGCGCGGGCTATCTTTGTGCTCGTTGTGGCAGGTTGCGCAAACTTCCGCGACCGCTACATCGGCATAAACAGCAGTGAAATATTTCAGATCATCAATGACTTCTTCACCGTAGAAATTTTCGCCAATATTTTCAGCGACAAATTTTAAACCCTCTTTTTCAAGTTCGGTTTGGTTTTCAGCATTTGGCTTGTTAATCGGCCAAAGGGACTGCAATGAATATTCAAAAAGATCCGTGCGATCCGCCACAGCTTCCGCACCCATGCGGAACATTTGAGCGGGAAGTGGCGCAGAGATATCGTCTTCAAAATTCTCTGTTGCTTTGATCAATTTATGTTCAGCGACAAGACGACCCACAATCATTTTTGTGTAGATTGTGCGATCTGAATCCATCACCGCATGCAGCATATCCGTAACGTCTGCCGGATCAATGCCGTCGGCACTTGTTGTCGAAACTGGTATAGCGGCAAGCATGGCGCCACCAACCAGCATATTGATTATTTTCGACATGAGTATTATCTCCTTTATGTTGCTTAAACGTGCAATAAAGCGAGGGATAGGATTTTGTGGGCCTAATCACGTCCTATTCCTCGCGTTTCAATGCCCAATCGATGCTTTCAATATGCTTCGATGGACGCCCATTGAAATTACTTTCAACGAGTTTCGGGTCTGCCAGGGCATCAATGGAAAATCCTAAGCCATGACATGACATACAAACCGGCCGGATCATCTTTTCTTTTGGCCGTAAAAAGTCGTTTTGATTATGTGAAGTGAAGAAGCTGTCACCAGCTTCAATTTTTGGCATGTGGCAGTCAGCACAGGTCACACCTGTTCCTGGCGCACCTTCGCCAGAGAGTTCCAATTGCCAGAGTTCGAAATGCCGTGAGTTAAAGTAATTCTGCGTGTGATCATCATTATGGCATGATGTACAAGCTTCCACCCCTGCCACCTCAAGATTAACCTCATGCGGTTTATGACACGTATTACAATTGCCGATCTCCATGTCATGCACGTCGGGCTTCATCAAATCTTTGCGCGATGTCTGACCAATGCTTGTTGGTTTTAGTGGCGTGTCTTTGAAAACATGAACCGCAATGGACATTGGGCCATCGGCTTCAACGGTACGCGGTTTTGCGATTTCCGGGTGAAAGCGCATACCATGCTTGCCCATGGTAAATGTCTCAGCCTGATTTTCGTGGCAATCGGAACAAACAGCAAGTCCAGGCCTCTCGGTCCAATTCTCCTCCAAAAGAGCAAGATCTGTTGTGTCTTTAAAGTCCGGTGCATGACAAGCTGCACAGTTCAAGCCGGCACCAGCATGGGCAGATGATTCCCATGCAGTTATCGCATCTTGATCTTGATATTGTTCTGGTGCGATGACGTCTTTGGCATAAAGAACCAGATCAAGCATTTCTTTTGCCTTGGTTCGATTGTCAGTCGTTTGCACATCTTGTTCGGCTTTTTGGGTGTCTCGGTCATTTAAGTAAGTTTCAAGCGCGGTAATAGGGTCATCCTCGTCCAACGCTGTGCGAATAATTGCTGGCGTACGACTGATTGCAGCAAACTCTTGAACGGCATCGGGGAGAAAATCTTCGCCATGTCCGTGTTTGACTAAAAATGCCTCATAAAGTGCGGTATTGTCATGGTAGTTATGGCAACCAGCAGACGCGCATGTTGTAAATTCAAGTCCTGCATGGCTTTCGCGCTCTTCACCTATTTTGGTGTGACAAGCAACGCAAAGATCCTGAGGCAGAGACACAGCCATGGGCCTTGTGATTTCCGGCACGTGTTCCGCATGGCAGGTCTGGCAATAAAATGCGTTTAATTGCGCACGCGTTTTTGCCTTTTTCGCCCCTCGGAATTTTTTGGTCGGGTGGGAATCATTGGCGGCATTAAGCTCTTCAAGATGACATGTGCCGCATGCTTTGGTCATTGCGGCGGCAAGCTTTTTGGGGCTTTTGGTAAGATTATCGATGAGCCCAGTTGTGTGGCAGCTTTCACAAGCCAGTTCGATCTGCCCATGGGCGGCGGTTGTTTTACCAATCAACAAAAGATGGCGTGGTCCACCCACGAATATGACACCTGTAATGATCATCATGCCCATCAAAGATAGAATTATCCACAAAACCCAAAGCATATGATTTCGGTTGATCAATTCTCGTCTCCTAATACATGTAAACAACGAGAATATGGATGGCGATTAAAACAGGTAACGGCCAAACTGCGATGATGTGAACCCACATTGGAAAGGTGCGAGGCTTGGCGTTATTGGCGCTTAAGCCGCGTTCTTTTAATTCATGCTCCCCGCCGGTGATCAAACCCGCAATCGCACCGAATATCAGTGTTGCAATGAAACTTATCATCAAAACGAGATTAAGATTGCTGCCAAGGCGAAACCCGGTATGCCAAACAAGCACAAGCGTCGCCGCCAGACCGATGATGAGGTGAACAAGCCGCCAGGCTTGATAACTGCCGAGTTTGGATAAGACCCCAATCCGTTTTCGAAGGCCAATGATCCCTGCGGCAGCAGATAGGCCCAAAAGCGTGTAACCCGAATATTGTTTCCAGATGGTGTCGAACCACAGATCAAACCAAAAATCATCGACAATGTAGGTGTCTGCCATCCCAATACGCGGTAGCAACAAAGTCGCCAAGGCTGCCAAAGCCCCAAGGCCTGAAATGATTAAAAGCGCTTTCCACCATTTGACAGGTTGGGGCTTGGCGTCTCCTTGTCCTAAAAGATCATTGATCAAGGGCCCGCAGGAGCCACAAACACTATTTGCGCTTGTCGCGGTGCGAATATCATCAATATTTGCAGCACCCAAAGTAATCGCGTCAGAAATTGCACCTTTCGTTACACCGGTACAATTGCAAATGATCGCTTCTTTAGGCCAATTTGCAACGCTGTCATCAGCGGTTTTCCACAATTGACCTGAGCGTTTGAACGACCAGATATGCCATGGCCAAACAGACGCGCCATCGGCAACGGCTTGCTGTAATTTTGTTGCTTCTGGCCAATCGCCCACACCCAATGCAGCAACGAGCTTTCCGCGCGACACCAAAAGACGACGGTAAACATCTCTCTCATCATCTTGATAGATGTAGCTTTTGATTCCGGGCTGCTGTTCAATGGATTCAAAATCGCCAATTGAAAAAACATCAGCGCCCACGACCTTTAACTTTGTGGTCGGTGTTGAGCCCAAATAGATATTGCTCTCATCGCCATTGATATCGGCAACAGCAATATTAGTCTGTTCATAGCCAGGGCCGACTAAACCATAAACATGTCCATTATGTTCCGCACATTCGCCAATTGCATAGATGTCTGGATCTGTTGTTTGCATGTGATCATTAACGATCACACCGCGATTATGCGCCAATCCGATCGCTGCAGGAAGTTGCGTATTTGCACGAACACCTGTGCAAACAATCACCGTATCGGACCTGATCTCTTCACCATTTCCTAGTGTGATATTTTCGGCGCGAGTATCGCCATTAATCGACTGCACACGTTGGTTCACAACAACATCAATGCCAATCGCTTCAATGCGGTCTTTTAACGTGTTACCTGCCGCCAAATCTAATTGACGGGGCATGAGGCGATTTTCATGTTCAACAACAGTGACTTTCGCGCCGCGCTTTGCCATGCCACGTGCCGCTTCAAGACCAAGCAAGCCGCCACCGATCACAACAACATTGCGTGCCGACATGGATCGGGCAATAAGCGCTTCGACATCGTCAAAATTACGAAACGAAAAAACACCAGATAATTTGGAACCCTCAATATTCGGCACAAAGGCACGGGAACCAAGCGCGAAAATGAGTTTTGAGTAAAAATATGTTCGTCCGTTTGAAGCAAGAACTTGCTTGTTCTCTCGGTCAATATCGATCGCTGAAACACCATCATAGCGATTGATTTTGCCGGGACGGGGCGCATATTCGCTGGCATAGATTTGTCCCAGTTGTGTTTCACCCGCAAGAAGAGGTGTCAGTTTAACACGGTTATAAGGACGCCAACGTTCGGCGTTTAGAAGGATGACGTGAAAACCGCTCCTCGACAATTCCTGTGCAGCACGTGTTCCAATAGGACCGCCACCGATGATAACGATGACGTTCTGATTTGCGACCGCAGTTTCGGCTTCAATATCGAAGCCTATTTTCGTCGAGACATTCATAAGTTAACTCGCAAGAAATGTCGTCTAAATAAAAAAACGCCATATACGCAAACACGATCATGCTTGCGTATATGGCGCCGTTGCCCGAATGCCCGTCATTGGGCAATTGCAACTATGCAAGTAGCGTGCCAAACGATTTTACGTAAATAAAACAATGCAATCGGCGATTATTGGAAAATACAGTTACAGGCAAAAAGCTTAAATATTAGGGCTTTGCTTAATCTATGTGCACTGCACAAATATAAGTTAGTTTCTTCTCGAAGAATAATAGCGAGTTAAAGATTGGACCTTATTCGCAATCATATTTCCGCAATAAAAATTGCCTCGAACTTTGATGGTTCGAGGCGTGAGAATAAATTTCTTTGCTAGGGACATTTCTATTGGGACGGTGGGACAAAGGCTGGGGCAATGACCAAATTACCCATCGATGTACTGTCCATGCGAAGTTTGCGAACCTCTACATAATCATCTGAATTGTACCAATCGGCCATCGCAGCTTCCTCTGAGGGAAACTCAATGACAACTGTCCAATTGCCAACCCAGTCGCCCTCAAGTGAATTCACTGTTGGCGTAGCGACAAGTACTTTTGCTCCGGTAGAATTGACAATTGGGATAACGCCTTTGCCATATTCATTGAAATATTTTTCCTGATCCTCAATTTGAATTTGCGCGATCATGTAAACCGGATCGGCTAAGACTGCGGAAGATGCAGACATTAAGACCGCGCCAGCAAGTAAGATTTGTTTGAATAATTTGCTCATAATTTTTGTCCTAGGTTAAGTGCTTTTAATTTGACGGACAATCTATATGATATGCAAATATGCCAAACAACGCGAGATAATGCACAGTAATGAGCAAAAATACACACACGAACTTGCCCTGGTCAGAGGTGCCAATTCTTCTAGCTCTCATGCGAGGTAAGTCTTTAATGGCGGCGGCTTCGGAGTTAAATGTTGATCGCACCACAGTTGCGAGAAGGTTGGAAAGGCTCGAAGCTTTGCTGGGGCTTCAATTGTTCGAAAGATTGAACGGAAAGCTTGAACCAACCCAACATGGGCGGCGATTATTTTCTATCGCTGAGCGCGCCGAACAGGAACTAAGCGATATTCAAAACGATAATGAAGAAAAACGCTTTGAATTTGGCAAGGTGCGAATTTCAACTTCAGAACATGTCCTAGCCGCCTTTGCACCGCAAATATCTGACTTCATTTCAGATCATCCAAAAATATTGCTGGAGATAGTGACATCAAACCGATTTGCGGATCTCTCTAAATATGAGGCCGATATTGTTTTGCGTATTGGCAGTAAACCGCCTCCGTCACTTAAAACGATTGATCTCGGTAGCGTGCGTTTTGGACTTTACAAACGTCGTGATGAAACAGGACCAGTTGAAAAAATTTGGACACATCCAGGAGAGATCAAGCTTTCCAAAAGCATCGCTGAATTGCACCCAGAAGCAAAAGTGTCTGCCATTATTGACGGAGTATTGCCGACGAGAGAAATGATCTTAAGTGCTGGTGGTGCGGGTGTGTTACCAAAATTTTTGGGATCGAGCGATCAACGTTTGGTCTCGTGTTCTGAAGATTTCATTCCACAAAAATATCGCTTGTTTATGGGCTGCTTGCCTGAACAACGAAATTTAAGGCGCATACAAATTGTTATGCGGGATTTATCTGACAGCTTAAAGCAAGCTTTGGGTGGCTAAATGCGTCAGAAAAAGCACTGGCGATCAATTTATTAAATGTTGTTCATCTCAAGGCAATTAGTCAGACTTATCTTCATCTTTTTTTCCGTCAATCTCTGTGCACACCCCATAATAGTCTGTTGGATAACCGGTGAGCTCCATGCAGGTTTCTTTCGTCTTCGAAGTTTCGTTCTCATTTTCATCGGCTACCGCTAAACCTGTATGAATTCCGCCAATAATAATCATGAGTACTATTGTTTTAAATTTACTCATTTAGACTGTTCCTATCGCTTGAATTAATGGACTTGGGAAATCATCGATCATTTTCCCCGTTGTAAATTTCATCACCAAATGCGCTGATAAGTTAATCACTTATTGCGTGTAGAAGTATTGATTGTTTTGATTTACATAAATATATGAATATAAAGAGTCTATACAAAAATTATACTTTATTTCAATTCAGTCAATTGAAATAAATATTTCCATATATTTGAATAATACATTCTTGGGTTGTGAGATCTTCCGGCGTTTTGCAGCTCATGAGCGGATTTCGCTCATATTTTCACATTGAGCGGTTTTCGCGCATAGAATATTCCTGCTAATCTGTTTTTGGGAGGAATTTGGATTGAAAATAAAGCCGGCACCTGTGCGGTTAAATTTGGCACGCCGATATTTATGGGGCGCACTGGTCGCCGCACTTATTCCGCTTGCGATTATTGCTGGTCTCTATGACCGCTATAGCGCTAATTTGCTCAACAATTTAATTGAAAACAGGGTCGAGACCAATCTCGAGGCAACGGCGGCCAAGATGAGTAATTTCATGGCCGTCCAGGTGAACCGGTTGGAAAATATTGCCGACCTGCCAGATACTTCAGCATTTTTCCGAAGCCAGGATCACAACGCGGTCTCTGATTTGTTAAATGATATTTTGACGTTGGAGACAGAAAGTCCAGATATTTACGCTGTTGAATTGCTCAATACAGAGGGCGAAATTTTATATACTTTGCCTAAACAGCGTACCCGCACAAAACCTAAGGAATTTAACACACTTCCATTTGTGCAACATGGGCGTGCGGAAGTGCTTGGACCTGTTCTTCCTGATAATGGTCGGCCCGGTTGGTTCTTAATCACAATTCCTGTTCTTTCTAATCAGCAGAAGATTGGATCTGTTTCACTTCGCATGCGATTGGCTTCGCTGACAGAGCAAGTAGCGTCTTTGGTTGAGCCCAATGTTTTTGAGCCACAAATTGTAGTTTTTGATCGTGTTCGCTTAACACCGGTTGGTACGACAGCGCAAACAAGTGAGACAATTGCATCCTCACGTCAATTTTTCCCTGGTTGGCGTATTCATTTGGTAAAGGGGCGAAATATCTATCAGGAGCCAAAAACCTATATCAGATATCTTTTGCTCGTCGCGGCCGCTTTATCTGCATTGGGCGTGATCTACCTATTTTATCAGATGTCTGAACGTATATCGCGATATTTGCAGCCCTTAAGTGAGGGCGCGCGGGCGATCGCTAATGGTGACTTTTCGGTTCCCGTATCGGAAGAAGCGCCAGGTGAATTGGGCGTCCTAGCACGTTCGTACAATCGCATGCGCGAACAATTGGGCAAACTGATTGAATCGCGCATCGATATTGAACGACGCGCAGCCCTTGGTAATATGGCTGCAGGCATAGCGCATGAAATTCGCAATCCGCTGACCACAGTGTCCACCACCGTTCATGGTTTAAAACGAGGTGAAGATGATGCGGAACGCCGCAATATGTTTGAAGTTATTTCATCAGAAATTGCGCGCGTGGACACCACAATTGGCGAGTTCTTAAATTATGCGCGTCCTAGCGAACCCAATAAAGATCTGGTCGTTATCAAGGATGTTTTAAGAACGATAAAAACACTCATCGCCACCACCGCACATGAAAAGGGTATTACTGTAAATCTATCGGGCGAATCCAATCTTAAGCTTATGATCGACCAAGCACATTGCCGTCAAATTCTGCTTAATCTTGCTTTAAATGCCATTGATGCCATGCCCGATGGCGGTCACCTCAACATGCGCGCCTATCGAGATAATGGCAACGCAATTTTACTCCTTGCCGATGATGGATGCGGAATGGATGCAGATGTGCTTGCAAAGATCATGCGACCGTTTTTTACCACGCGCTCCAATGGTTCCGGACTTGGATTGTCGGTAACCAAGCAATTGGTCGATGCAAATGGCGGCAGTTTGGATATTGAAAGTGAAAAAGGTGTCGGGACAACGGTGACAGTAAGCTTTCCATATACCCGCCAAGATCAAGGAGGCGCGTCATGAGTGAGATTAATGTTTTAATCATTGATGATGAGATCAAGCTAACACAATCTTTAGCCTTTACATTGCGGCAAGCCGGAATGGATTGCATGCAGGCACATAATGGCACCGATGGATGCAAAATTGCCGAAAGTGAAAAGCCGGATGTCATCCTATTAGATATCCGCATGCCAGGCCTAAGCGGCATTGAAGTTTTAGAGCGTCTTAACAATGATGTACCGGATATTCCGGTTATCATGATGTCCGCATTTGATGATACGAAAGATGCGGTTGAGGCGATAAAAATGGGCGCTGTAGATTATCTTTCCAAGCCATTTGATGTGGATGAGTTGATCCACTTAATCCAGGATACAAGTAGCCGGCGTCAACTTGAATCCGAGGTTCGATATCTCCGGGATCGCTATACAAATGATGCAGCTTTTATCGGGCATTCGCCGTTAATTAAATCACTTCGAGAACAGATCAAACGCGTCGCAAGCAGTCAGATAAGCACTTTGCTCTTATCGGGTGAAACAGGTGTAGGAAAAGCAGTTGTCGCCAAACAGTTCCATATCAATGGCAGTGGCGAGGATACGCCATTTGTAGAAATCAATTGCGCAGCATTACCTGAAAATCAGATTGAAGCCGAATTGTTCGGCGCTGAAAAAGGCTCGCTACCGGGTTTGGTGTCTCGAAGACGCGGCTTGGTTGAGATCGCCGATGGTGGCACATTGTTCTTAGATGAAATCAGCGAAATGCCACTATCTGTTCAGGCAAAGTTGTTAAGCTTTATTGAGACCAGAAAGTATCGTCCGGTTGGCATTGCCCGCGAGCATAAATCCAATGTTCTGGTGATCGCTGCCACCAATAAATCATTGGCGCAGGCGGTGGAGAATGAGACATTCCGACAGGATCTCTATTTCCGGCTTAATGTTATGCCAATGGACATTCCGCCTTTGCGAGCGCGCGATCATGATATTGAAATTTTATCGAACTATTTTGCGGTTCAATTCGCGGAGCAATCAGCATGTGCACCAATCGGGATTGGAAAAGCCGCATTGGCATTTTTTAAAAGCTATCCCTGGCCGGGAAATGTCAGAGAGTTGAAAAACCTTATCGAGCGGCTGACAATTCTCCATGCCGGGCAAATCATCAGTGCAGACCAACTTCCACCTGAAATTAAGAATGTTGAGCCCAGCGGCCCAGTGTCTATTGAAGAATCCATGCATAATGTTGAACGCACAATGATCCAGGATGCATTGCTAAAATCAGGTGGAAAAAAAGGAATGGCCGCTGAGCGCCTCGGGATTTCAAGGCATGCATTAAAACGTAAAATGCAAAAGTTGGATCTGTCATGAAAAAGATAATTTTGTTGATCATTTCCACATTGTTGCAAACTTTCTTGGTGTTAAATGCCCATGCGCAAGTAGAGGGGGTAAAGCCAGAAAAACCGGTGAAGGTTGGGTGTCTTTTTCCGTTAACAGGTCCGGGTGGTCTTTATGGTCGCGATAGCGCCATTGCCGTTCAAATCGCCAAAGAACAAATTCAAAACGACCCAGAGAGAGCTTTCCCGCATATTGCGGTCAAAATTGAGGACACGAGATCAAAAGCTCTAAGGTCTGTTCAAATAGCACAAGCCTTCATAGAAAATGACAAGGTGGATTTTCTCTGCGGCGTGGTAAGTTCCAGCATCGCACGAGCCGTCACAACGAAAGCGCGGGATCATGAGACTTTTTTCATCGGTACAGATCATGCCTCACCATCTCTCGTCACCAAAGATCTGCATCCTTACTATTTTCGCATGAGCAATGGCACCCGCCAATCCATGCTCGCTGGTGCAAAATATATATCAGAAAATTATACCGTTGCGGACAAGCCCATCCGCATCGCCTTTGTTGGGCCAGATTACGAATATGGCTATCAGGCTTGGGATGATCTGAGAGCTTTCCTAAGCGAGCTTGATGTCAATTATGAGATAGCAGGGGAATATTGGCCCAAATTATTTGAGACTGATTATACCTTGTATCTTCAGCAACTACTCGCTTCAAAAGCTGATATCGTCATCAACGGCCATTGGGGACTGGATCTCGTGACTTTCGTTAAACAAGCACGGCAATTCAAACTATTTGAGGCCTCGCAATTTATGAATTTTGATGCAGGCGGCAATTACGAAATTTTTGCGGAGCTGGGAAATGATATGCCGCTTGGATTGGTTCTATCAGCCCGCCATCACGTCAACTGGCCACAAACTGAACAAAACAAGCAATTCGTCGATATATTTTATGAGCGCGCTGGTCGATATCCAAGTTACGCAGCGCAAGGTGCTTATTCGGGTATTTACGCCATTGCAGAAGCTGTGCGCAGGGCAGGAGATGCGAAGGATAAAGACAAAGTCCGCCAAGCACTTGAAACACTTGAACTCTCGCTACCTGAAGATCCAGACGGTTTCCTATCAAAAATGGATCCGGGCACGCACCAGCTCCTACAGGTTCAAGCAATTGGAAAAACTGTATTTGATAACCGATTTCCACCGGCAACAGTCCAATTGGGAGATTGGCATATATATTATCCACCTGAGGAATGGCCCGTTTTTAACGACGAATAATACATTTCAAGCCTGTACCTGATCTTGCCGACTAAAATTATGCCGTTCGCGCGGTTTCAGCTCATGAATTGTCCCTCATGAGCGTATAACGCTCATTGATCAAATACTGCCGCCTTGAGAATTCGCTTATCAGAACTGAAATTTTCTTGCGCACCTAATAAAGGAGCGCAGGGAGGACTTCGCATATGTGTCTTGGTCGATTGCGCCCATTTTATCGCATGGGTTTCCTTCCGTCGCTGAAAAGAGATTTCGATGAGGGCAATATAGAACGCAATATTTTGCGCAAATTATACTGCTTCTTCGAACATTGCTTTTTCAGCAGCCACATCTGGTGCTGCGATCAATTTTATCTGCGCTCGCCAAATTATCGAAACAGAGTCTTGGGAGGTACCAAAATGACTCAATCATCTACTTTGAAATCTGATGGGCCGCGTTTGGATCGACGCAGCCTGCTGCTCGGCTCCGTTGGCCTGGGCCTAGCGGCTGCAGCTGGAGGAACCATCGTGGCGTCAAAACCTGCATTGGCGGCATCGTCACTCAATCAGGTTCCCTATTATTATCGGTTTCGCATTGGGGAACTGATCGGCACAGTGGTTTCAGATGGTATCCTACCATTGGGCGAACCGACGGGTGCCTTCAGCGGTCCATCCAAAGAAGAACTGCAATCCATGCTCACCAGCAACTTCTTATCGACCGAGAATGCTATTCTCGAGCAGAACATTCTTGTGGTTGATGCTGGGGATCAACGCATTTTGTTTGATACCGGAATGGGCACATCTGATTTGTTCGGGCCTACAACTGGAAAATTGAATGCGAATTTGGAAGCCGCTGGGATTGATGCTGCATCAATTACGGCAATTGTTTGCACGCATGGTCATTGTGATCACGTCTGGGGCATCATGTCCGATGCCGGCGAACGAATATTCCCAAATGCGCAGATCTGGATTTCCGAGGCGGACTTTGATTTTTGGACCGATGAAGCGAAACTATCTTACAAGGATCCAGCTTGGATGCCTGCTTTCGTGGAAGGAGCTCGACGCAATTTGATGCCCAACCAAGATCGCATGAAGTTCTTCAAAGATGGTGAAGAATTCTTGCCAGGACTTCAGGCCATGTCGACACCGGGTCACACAGTTGGTCATACATCCTTCATTGTGACATCAGGAAAAGATAGTTTGGTCGTCATTGGAGATCTTACGCATCATCATGTGATTTTGATGGAAAAACCTTTAACCGAGTTTGCTTTTGATACGGACCCATCATTGTCAGCACAAACCCGTGTGCGCGCGCTTGATATGATTGCTGCACAGCGCCTGCCAATCATTGCCTATCACTTCCCGTGGCCTGGTATTGGCCATGTTGAAAAGGTTGGCGAAGGCTTCCGCTACCATCCAGCTCCCATGGTTATGCAAGAGTTGCCATCTTAACACTCTCATAATGCTCTGGGGTGGATTTATATCGCCCCAGACTATTGTACTAAATTCTGTCAGAACTGACGATAAAACAAGCAAGATAAAAGCATCATGAGCGCAAAGCGCTCACAAAAAATGCAGGTATGAGCGCAGCCCGCTCAAACTTCGTTTTTAGCTAAATTGAAGAACACCACCGTCTCCATTCAAATGATCAGCGTGTTTTCAAAGAAAGCACAAGGGAGGATATCGCGCTCATTTCGGATCAAGTTTCAACGCGAAACAACGAAATCAAGTGGACGATTTTCTGCCCCCATTAAGGGTAAGAAACTGGAGGATACTCATGACGAAATCTCGTCTTGGCGCAAAGGCAAACGCGCTCTTAAAAAATTCATCATCACTCGTCGCAGCCGGAGCCATTGGACTTTTAGCCACAACGGCAATGGTTGGACCAGCCAATGCGGAAGACAAATCTGTCAAAGTTGGATTTGTAACATTTTTATCAGGAGGTGCGGCAGGGCCTTTTGGTGTGCCTGCGCGAAATGCAGCCGAACTTATGATCCAGTCTATTAATTCAGGATCAGTTCCCGCACCTTATAACAGTGCCGGTGTCGGCGGCGCGATGATCGACCCAATCTTTGTCGATGAAAACTCAAAACAGAAAAACGCAGACTATCTAAAACTCGTCGAAAAAGACGGTGTTGATATGGTGGTTGGATATATTTCATCTGGCAGCTGTAAGGCAATTGCCCCAGAAGCTGAAAAAGCGCAAAAGCTCACCATTCTGTTTGATTGCGGTACGCCGCAAATCTTTGAGGAAATTGTCACTGATCCTAAATACACATTCCGTACAGGTGGTCACGCGACCATGGATAATGTTGCAGCAGCGCGCTATCTGGAACAAAAGGGTGTTGATCTGAGCAAAATTGCCGGCATTAATCAGAACTATGCCTGGGGTCAGGATTCCTGGCGTGATTTTTCTGAATCCGTTGCGCAGATCAATACCAACGCATCTGTTTCAACGGAACAATTCCCTAAAATTTATGCAGGCCAATACGGGTCTGAAATTTCAGCGCTTTTAACATCAAAGCCAGATGTCGTGCATTCCAGTTTCTGGGGTGGTGATATGGAAGCCTTCATCATCCAAGGCTCTGCCCGTGGTGTGTTTGAACGCTCTGCAGTGGTGTTAACAACCGGAGAAACCGCAATGCATCGCCTCGGAGATCAAATGCCAGATGGAACGGTTATTGGCGCCCGCGGACCACATGGGGAACTTGCGCCTGCATCGGAGCTAAATGACTGGTTCCGTAAGGCGTATTTCGACCGCTTTGGTACATTTCCAACATACCCGTCTTATAAAATGGCGCAGGCATTACTTGGTGTAAAAGCTGCAGCTGATAAAGCTGGGAGTGCGGACCAAGATGCCGTCATCGGCGCATTGCGTGGTTTGGAATGGGAAGGTCCAAGTGGCAAAGTCACCATGGCTTTGGCCAATGGTCACCAAGCGATCCAAGACACAGCTTATGGCACATATAAATACGACAAGGATGCTGGCAAAGCCGTTCTTGTTGATGTGGTTCGCTTCCCAGCCGAATGCGTAAACCCGCCAGCTGGTAAAATCTCAATTGATTGGATTAAAGGCGGATTTGAAGGCGCAAAATGTGAATAGTCACATGCCTCCCAAGTGGATGGGGTTAATCTAGCCCCATCCGGTTTTGGGTCGGGATTGTATCGCGCAAATGCGTACAAACAATTCCGATCCGTCTTAATCGCCGCATCAACGGCAAATGAAAAATAAACAAATTATCCGGAGTTATTCATGCTTACCGCAATTGCGATTGCAGTGGATGGGTTAGGTTTTGCCGCATGGCTTTTCCTATCATCTGTTGGATTAACGTTGATCTACGGCGTTATGAGAATTTTGAACATTGCACATGGCGGCTTTTATGCCCTCGGCGCATATTCTTCAGCCTGGGCCATTGGTCTTTATACGGCAACGGGTTCGACGATTGCCCTTTCATTTCTTCTCATTCCATTAGCCGCGTTGATCGCAGGCGGGATTGCTGGTTTGCTCGTTGAGCGCGGCATCTTAAAATTTATGTATGGCCGAGATGAAGTTTTAATGGTCTTGGTGACCTATGCGATTTTTCTCATTCTCGAAGACGTTACGAAACTGATCTGGGGCACAGAATCCTATGTCGCCTGGCAGCCAGCCTTTTACTTCGGAACCGTCGATATTTTCGATATACCCTACACAGTTTACAAATTCATCATCATCGGCACGGCTTTGATCGTGGGGCTGGCGCTGTTCTTTGTGCTCAATAAAACCCGGGTCGGAAAATTACTCCTTGTGGTGATCGAGGATCGCGAAATCAGCAGTGCGCTCGGTATCAATGTTACACTGTTTTTCACAATCACCTTTGTGGTTGGTGCTGTGTTAGGCGCACTTGGTGGGGCCATAACCGCACCTGAAATTTCCGTATCACCGGGTATAGGCGCTGAAATCATCGTGCTGTCATTTGCAGTCATTGTGATCGGTGGCATGGGCTCAATAGGCGGCGCTATGATAGGTGCATTAATTGTGGGTTTTGCGCGTGCGGCCTCTGTTCACATTTATCCACCTGCCGAACTCTTCTCAATTTATCTCGTCATGGCGGCAGTTTTGGCTGTCAAACCTTATGGCCTCTTTGCCTTGGCAGAAAGCAGAAAAATATGACCAACAAATT
>JAHDFS010000045.1 GCA_020628035.1 Rhizobiaceae bacterium | reverse complement strand
CAATGGGTTATCGCGGCTACGGCTTGCCGATTGGCGAAGTTGTGTCTGAAGGTAATGTTGGTCTCATGCAGGCAGTTAAGAAATTTGACCCAGAACGCGGTTTCCGTCTTGCCACATATGCAATGTGGTGGATCAAAGCATCTATTCAGGAATATATCCTAAGATCATGGTCACTTGTGAAAATGGGCACAACTGCGAACCAAAAGCGTTTGTTCTTTAATCTTCGCAAAATCAAAGGCCGAATTCAGGCTATTGATGAAAATGATCTCACACCAGATCAGGTTGAAGAAATTGCAACGCAGCTTCAGGTTCCTGAAAAAGACGTAATTTCTATGAACCAACGTCTAAGTGGCGATGCTTCGCTGAACGCCCCAATTAAAACGGGCGAAGGTGAAACTGGCCAATGGCAGGACTGGCTCGTGGATGAAAGCCGCAGCCAAGAAGAAATCTTGGTTGAGCAGGATCAGCTTGAAACTCGTCGTGACATGCTCACGGATGCAATCAGCGTTTTGAACGAGCGCGAGCAGCGTATCTTCAAAGCACGTCGCTTGAGCGAAGATCCGCTGACACTTGAAGAGCTTTCAAGTGAATTCTCAATCTCACGCGAGCGCGTGCGCCAAATTGAAGTGCGTGCATTTGAAAAAGTCCAAGCTGCTGTTCGCAAAGCAGCCCTAGAAGCGCAACAAGCGCTTGTCACGGTCGAAGCCGAAGACGCTTAATATTATACAAAAATATCATGCACTATTTTCGATAGTGCATGATACGCCCAATTGTATTCATCAAAATTTGAGCTGCTAAAACCGCCGTTGAACCAGTGTGGTCATAATCTGGTGCGACCTCAACAAGATCAAGCCCAACAATATCTCCGCGTTGAGCCAGACCATCCAAAAATTCCAAGATCTCATAATATAAAAACCCGCCATGGCTCGGTGTACCTGTGCCTGCAGCTATAGATGGGTCAAAACCATCGATGTCGATTGTGACATAATAGCGTACGCCATTGGGAATGCGTTCAAGTACACTTTCATGTCCGAGTTTTCGAAAATGCCGCACTGAAATAATATCAGAGCCCATCGCCCGCGCATCCTCATAACCTTCCTTGGCTGTTGAGGAGACATTTCGAATGCCAATTTGGCTCAACCCCGTCACATAATCCTTCTCAGCGGCGCGACGCATGGGATTGCCATGACCATATTTAACCCCGTGACGTTCATCAACGAAATCAAGATGCGCATCAATTTGTACCAGGTGAATAGGCTCCTGGTCAGAAAAGGCATTAATACATGGGATATTGATCGAATGATCGCCACCAAGAACGACAGGCAAAGCGCCAGCATCCAAAATTTTGCGGACACCAAATTCGATATTTTTATGACTATTGATCGTATCTGTATGCACGATATCAGCGTCACCTAAATCAACGATCTTAACCTCGTCAGCAGGCAAGTAAGTCACATCATCTTCAAAGTCGTAAGCACCGCCATGACCGAATGAAAATAATGTCGAAGCCTCTCGGATGGCACGCGGTCCAAAACGAGCGCCAGATCGCCATTGTGTACCAAAATCAAAGGGCGCCCCTAAGACCGCGACATCAGCTTCGATATTGTCCCAATCATCGACATAAGGGTTCTTCCCAAAAGTCGAAATCCCAACGAAAGGTAGGTCAAGCCGACCTTTTTCATAACCGTGACCTGACATACCTACCTCTATATTTCGTGTTGATTGTTTACTGAACGGGGTTCCGTTCCCATGCCGCTAAGACTTTATCAAAGACAGCAACACCACTGGCACCTTTTTCTAAAGTGATCAACGCTTTACGACCATTGCTGTAGGAAATCGGAATATCAATCCAGTTGCGGCGCGACAACAATTGTAGATTTGTCGCAACCACTTCCGGATCATCATTTTCCAATCCGACGACAAAAAATGTTGTATCAATTTTCGCCGAAATTGCCGCTAATCGATCACCTGGCTGCTCTTCCGTGTTCTTCATCTTAACTTCAGTAACCTGATCAATCTCACCACCTTCAAAGTCATCCGGAAGCGAGAAATTAATATCGACCAAGTGGCTGACCGGAAGTGTCTGATCGCCATTTAACTTGATCGACATATCGATTGAAAAGTTACGTTCCGGCACCTGTATTTGTGCTTTGATAAACGGACGCGATGCTGTTCCATCGGACTCAATTTCTTCAGTCCATGTCACGCCACCTTCATAGCGCGCCTGTTGTTCCAAACCTAAACTTGTTTCATAGAACAACATTTTTTCAATCGCAGGCGTTCCATCCGCAACAGGGGCTGCATCATCTTGCGCTGTTTCAACAGGGGCAGTTGTTTGACCATCAGATTGCGAAGCAACAGAGCGTCCCTCTTCCCCTGGAAGACCATTAATCAATTCAGGCGAAGGACCTGGGTCTACTTCCGTACCATCAGCATTGAGCCTCTGAGTGAATTTCTCTGATTCCCCAACGGGTGCGCTGTCAGTCGTTGTTGGCGTGGTATCCTCAACTTTGGTCACAACTTCGCGCTCTTCAGTTGGTTCCTCAGTCGAAGTATTCGTTTCTGGTTCACTGGTAGTATCAGCAACCTCGGCAACTTGCGTCTCGTCACTCCCAAAAATCTCGCCGCCATAGCGCCAAACACCATATGCTGATCCGGCAAGAACTAGAAGAACAGCGGCCACAATCATCACAATTGGAGATTTTCTCCGTTTTGGCTCAGTTGCTTCAGGCAAGGCTTCTGCACCAAAACCAAATGCTGAATCATGATCAGGAAAATCCGGATTTACATTATCTGGATTAGCCTGCAGGCTGGATTTGATCTCGCCAACCGCTTGATCAATAATGCTATCATCCGTCAAAAACGATGAATCCGCCTTTGGCATTGCTTTGCCGGATTTGTCAGCTTCTATCTTTGATGTAACATCATCGACAATTTCCGAAACCTTGTCATCCACATTGCTCGCGGCTTCAACCTTGTTGTCAACCGCTGGGATTGCAAGTTCATCGTCAATCGCATTTGCTGCTGGGGCCGAGGTTTCAACTGGTGCGACCACATCTTCAGCTACCGGAGCTGGCGCAACAGGTTCGTCTGCGACAACCTCTTCTGCAACGACCTCAGGCTCTGATTTGAACGGAGTAACAGTTTCAGCCTCGTCCGTATTTGTTGATACATCCTCAGGAGCTTCGGAATCGGCCTTGAAATTATCCTCAGGCTTATCCGAGGTTGAGGGTTCAGTAGCAGCCGGCACAACAGCGGGTTCTTCAACTGATTTTGTCTCAGGCTCCGTTGGTTTTGTTTCAACTTCTAAAGGTTTTGAAACAACCGGTTCGACAGGTTTTGGCTCTTCCTTTTTCTCAACAACAGCTTCAGCAGGTTTTGACACAGGTTCAGCTGGTTTTGCCGGTGTTGGCGTTACAGGAGTTGGCGCTACAGGAGTCGGTGCAGCTGGCGTCGGCGCAACTGGCGGAGGCGTTGCCGCGCCAGCATATTGAGCCTCAATCTCTTTGATTGCCTCTTCAACACTTGAAAGCTGACGCTCAAAGATTGCACTGCTACTAGAGTTTGGCATTGCGTCAAGTTGGCGTTGAATGGTCTGACGTGCACGATCATAGACTTTCTGCCGTGCTTCTGGCGTATTGTTCGCCAGTCCTTCAACAGCCCGTCTGATTACTCCGGTAAAGTCAGCCATTTCTAACCTCGCAAAAACTTACAATCTGATACTTTTACGGCAAAATTATAACCATAATGATCAAAAAAGACCTTAATCTTCAAATGGATCAGTCACAAGTATCGTATCGTCCCTTTCAGGACTTGTGGATAACATTGATACAGGCGCACCAATCAGCTCTTCAACGCGGCGAACATATTTAATCGCTTGCGCAGGAAGATCAGCCCAGGAGCGAGCACCAACAGTTGTTTCATTCCAGCCTTCCATAACTTCATAAACCGGAACTACTCTCGCCTGCGCGCCTTGGCTTGCTGGCAAATAATCAATGCGTTTGCCATCTAATTCATAGCCAACACAAATCTTCAGCTCTTTAAATCCGTCAAGAACATCAAGCTTTGTTAGCGCGATACCGGTAATACCATTTACCGCAACAGATTGACGAACAAGCGCTGCATCAAACCAACCACAGCGACGCTGGCGACCAGTCACAGTTCCAAACTCATGACCCCGCTCGCCTAGTCTTTGACCATCATCATCGTCTAGTTCAGTTGGGAAAGGCCCCTCGCCCACTCGCGTTGTATAGGCTTTGGTAATGCCAAGAATATAGCCAAGAGATCCTGGCCCCATGCCACTACCTGCAGCTGCTTGGCCTGCAACAACATTTGATGAAGTCACAAACGGGTAAGTACCATGATCGATATCAAGCAGTGTGCCCTGTGCACCTTCAAACAAAATGCGCTCGCCAGCTTTTCGCTTTTGATCAAGCAACAACCAAACAGATTCGATATATGGCAACATGCGATCGCGGATAGCCATCAATTCATCAATCAATGTATCAATCGCAATTTCTTCTTGGCCCAAACCACGACGTAGTGCGTTGTGGTGGGTTAAAAGACGATCAACTTTCGCCGGAAGCGTTTCCGTATTCACAAGATCCATCATGCGAATGGAACGACGACCAACTTTATCTTCGTAAGCTGGACCAATACCCCGACGTGTTGTTCCGATTTTTGTACCTGAATTTGATGCTGCATCTTCTCGCAGACCATCAAGCTCACGGTGCAGTGACAAAATCAATGTCGCATTATCAGCAATGCGAAGTGTATCGTGAGTGACAACGACACCTTGTTCGGCAAGGCGGTCAATTTCAGCAACAAGGGCATGAGGGTCGATCACAACACCATTTCCGATCACTGCCAATTTGCCCTTGCGAACAACGCCTGATGGAAGCAGAGATAATTTATATTTCACACCATCGATGACCAATGTATGGCCAGCATTGTGTCCACCTTGGAAACGCACAACAACATCGGCGCGTTCAGACAGCCAATCAACAATCTTGCCTTTACCTTCGTCACCCCATTGGGAGCCGACTACCACTACATTTGTCATATAAACCTCATGAATATTGGGATGACACATCCCAAAGAAATTAACAAACCCGCATCTCTATAAAGAGATGCGGGTCGAAAATCGAGCCTTAGCTCCAACTTTATTCATTAAAAACGTGAAATATCCAGTGAAATACTGCTCTCTATTCAATCAGTACCGATATCTCCCGGTATTTATACTAATCTACATTGAAAACGAGCGGTTTCGCAGAGACGATTTCTTTGTGTGAACGCACCTTGTCGAGCACCTCTTCAGCAACAGGCTCATCGACATAAAGCAGGGCAATTGCATCACCACCAGGTTGGTTACGTCCAAGTTGGAAGTTCGCAATGTTAACATCCGCTTCGCCAAAGACGGTACCCAAAAGACCGATAATGCCTGGCGCATCTGCATTTGTTGTATAGACCATGTTACGGCCAACTTCAGCGTCAAGATTGATGCC
The DNA here is from genome assembly GCA_020628035.1 of Rhizobiaceae bacterium. GTDB lineage: Bacteria > Pseudomonadota > Alphaproteobacteria > Rhizobiales > Rhizobiaceae > Lentilitoribacter. Next base: position 17,857 of record JAHDFS010000045.1, on the reverse strand, counting down.
CTTGATCTGAATAAAGCGAGGCTTGCCATCGGCAAAACAAGTACCGGCAACAGAACGCGTATTATTGTCAGTTTTAACCGTCAGTTTGATATAGCCATCAAACACGCCTGATTTATCACGCTTAACTTCAGATAATACAATACCACGTTCTTTAGCCATGATTGGTGCAGACACCATGTTCACATCTGCAACTTGTTCGCGGATCAAACCGGCCAACACAGCACTGGTTAGAGCCTTTGTATTCATCTCAGCTGTTGAACCTTCATAAAGGATCTCAACTTCTTTAATCGCGCTTTCTGTGACTTGGCCAACAAATGCACCAAGCACATCAGCCAATGAAACAAATGGTTTAAGGCGTGGTGCTTCTTCTGCTGAAATTGAAGGCATGTTGATCGCGTTTGATACAGCGCCCTTTAGCAAGTAATCAGACATCTGCTCTGCAACCTGCAAAGCCACATTTTCCTGCGCTTCTGTTGTTGAAGCACCCAAATGGGGCGTACACACAACATTTGGCAAACCAAAGAGCGGGCTATCGGTAGCTGGTTCCGTTTCGAACACGTCAAAACCAGCACCAGCAACATGTCCAGACTTAAGCGCTTCAGCCAAATCTGCTTCCACAACAAGTCCACCGCGCGCGCAGTTAATGATGCGAACGCCCTTTTTCATCTTTGAAATGGCTTCAGCATTAATGATACCGCGCGTTTTATCCGTCATTGGAACGTGCAGTGTGATGAAGTCTGAACGAGAGAGTAATTCGTCAAGTTCAACTTTCTCAACGCCAAGCTTTTCAGCGCGTTCTGGAGATAAGAACGGATCAAATGCAATGACGCGCATATTAAGACCAATACCACGAGACGCCGCGATAGAACCAATATTGCCGCATCCGATCACACCAAGCGTCTTGCCAGTGATTTCAACGCCCATAAATTTGGATTTTTCCCATTTACCGGCTTGAGTAGACAAGTCAGCAGCTGGCAATTGACGCGCCACAGCAAAGATCATCGCAATAGCATGTTCTGCAGTGGTAATTGAATTCCCAAAAGGTGTATTCATGACGATGATACCGCGGCGAGATGCAGCAGGAATATCAACATTATCAACACCGATACCAGCGCGACCAATGACTTTTAAGTTTTTCGCAGCAGCGATGAGTTTTTCTGTTGCTTTTGTGGCTGAGCGGATCGCCAAACCATCATACTGGTCGATGATTTCGAGTAGTTTCTCTTTGTCTTTGCCAACTTCTGGCATGAAATCGACTTCCAATCCACGGTCGCGGAAAATTTGGACAGCTGTTTCAGATAGTTTATCAGATACGAGTACACGAGGTGCCATTTCAGGCCTCCATTATTTAAAATATGAGAGGAAGTGGCGCATCATAAGCGCCACAAAATTTGATCAATTAAGCTAAAGCGGCTTTTTGCTTGTTAAACGCCCAATCAAGCCAAGGCATAAGCGCCTCGAGATCGGATGTTTCAACGGTTGCACCAGCCCAAATACGCAAACCCGATGGGGCATCGCGATAAGCGCCGATATCAAAAGCAACACCTTCATTATCAAGCAATGAAACCATGCCCTTTGCAAATGCAGCCTGTGCATCTTCATCCAAAGCCGCAACATCAGCATCTGTGATCGTCAAACACACAGATGTATTTGAGCGCGTTGCAGGATCCTTGGCCAAATTGTCAAGCCAATCTGTTTGATCGCAAAAGTCATGAATGACCTGTGCATTCGCATTAGCGCGTGCAACAAGTGCATTAAGACCGCCAAGCGATTTTGCCCAATTAAGCGCATCCAGATAATCTTCAACACATAACATGGAAGGCGTATTGATTGTTGCACCAGTGAAGATGCCTTCAATTAATTTACCGCCTTTAGTCATGCGGAAAATCTTAGGCAACGGCCATGAAGGCGTATAGCTTTCAAGGCGTTCTACCGCGCGAGGTGATAAGATGATCACACCATGACCACCCTCGCCACCAAGAACTTTCTGCCATGAGAATGTCACGACATCGAGTTTTGAAAACTCAAGTTCCTGTGCAAATGCAGCAGATGTTGCATCACAAATCGTAAGACCTTGACGATCATCAGGGATGAAATCGCCGTTCGGTACGCGAACGCCCGAAGTTGTACCATTCCATGTGAAGACAACGTCATTGTCAAAATTAAGAGAATTAAGATCAGGCAATTCACCGTAAGGCGCTGTTATGGTGCGTGCATTCTCCAGCTTAAGCTGCTTGACAACATCTGTTACCCAGCCAGCACCAAAGCTTTCCCATGCTACCATATCAACACCGCGAGCACCGAGCATTGACCACATGGCCATTTCTACAGCGCCAGTATCAGATGCTGGTACAATACCAATACGATAATCGTCTGGAACATTTAAGACCTCACGTGTGAGATCAATTGCTTCTTTGAGTTTTGATTTACCAATTTTCGCACGATGCGAACGACCCAATGGTGCATCATTAAGTGATTGTGGGGTCCAACCCGGACGTTTGGCACAAGGTCCAGACGAAAAACGGGCATTGTCCGGACGGAGGTCCGGTTTAGTCAGTTCAGTCATATCTCTATCCTTCCAGATAGTAGCCCTTCGTTGGGGAAGGGTGTCCCACTGACCGAACTATGATGCGCCATGACAAAAGTCAAGTACGCCTTTATCATTCTAAAGCAATTTTTTTGGCAATATTACAAAGACAACAAAAAAGGCGAGCCTTGCTCGCCTCATTCAAATCGAAATTATTTTAATCTCTTACCAAGCCGAGAGACGTACACCTAAACGAACCTCGTGACGTTCAAATCCGCCATCATTGGCTTGAGCACCGGACGCACCCAATGCAGCTGCATCTGAGTTATATCCATACATGGTGCCTGCTTCAATATTGGAATATTTGTAGCCAAGATCCACTTTGACCTGGTTATTGAGATCATAGCTCATACCAGCCATCAGCGCCCATGTTTTACGCCATTCAGAATGGCCTGAATGCGAAGCAGTCACATCAGCTGTTGTGCCGCAAACACCACCGCCATCGACACAAGCGCCAGTTGATGAAACATCGCGATAGGAGACTTTGGTGTAACCCGCACCCGCACCAATATATGGCGTAAAGCCAGAAATTGTTCCCAGATCCATATACCCGTTTACCATGGCCATATAATTATCATACCGTCCGCCGGTGCTGATATTACATGTCGTACCTAAAGGTGAAGCGGCTGCACATGTATCCAATCCTGTGCCACCCAATGCAAAATCACCCTTGATCAAGTCCAGTGTGACGTCTCCGCGAAACATATCTGTAAACTGGTAACCAATACCGCCGCCTAGGGAAAAATCATCCTTAAAACTGCGAGAAGTTACCGTGCCTGCGCGATAGCCGTTGGCAACAGAAAATGTACTGAAATTCGGCGGGTCATAAGTCTGCTTTGCCGTATAACCAATATCACCACGCAGATACCATCCATTACCCACCTCTACAGGCTTAATGGTTGGAGCATTTAACGGTGATATAATCTTATCCAAATCTGCTGAATGAGCAATTGATGTAACACCAAGACAAACGATTCCAACAATGGAAGAGCATTTTAATAAATTACGCATGGGCGATTCTTTCTGGTCGTGACCCAAAGGTCCATTCGTTAAGTTGACGCCAGTATCACCCAAACTGGTTAAACCCCGGTTAACCATATTCCTTTTCTTTTCGTTATTTATGTTCATTAACCAATCAAAGAACAAAAAAAACGCCGGAAAGTCCGGCGTTTCATTTGAAATTATGACTACAATTCTATTTGTAAACAGGCGGTAGTGTCGGAGGCTCATATGGTGGGATATGCGTATCACATCCACCAAACTTATATCTCAAACCTGCACGACCTTCATGTGAATGGATAGTTTTGTGAAAACCTGGACCTGTTGCAACAGATGCAACACGTTCAAACATTCTGCCACCTGCAATAGCGCGATAACGATAACCGATATCAGCGTCTAATGCACAATTAATATTAACTGATGCACCAGCCATTAGGGCAGCGGTTGCACGCCAACCTGACGCACCTGCGTGGTCAATTGAAGTTGAATTACAAGTATTGGTCACAGACTCACATTCAGTATTATGTAGTGTCTTCCAGTCGATATAAGTCGCACCCAAACCGGCGCCGACATAACCTGTAACACGACCATATGTGAATACATCAACATATGCATTTGCCATAAGGCTCCATGCGGAGTACGAGCTCACATCCGATGAATAACAGTTTGGAGCAGTATATGGATTACCATTGATGGTACATGGGCCACCAGGGCCTGTTGATCCTTCAAACTTCGCTTTGGATAAATAATCAAGAGTGAGGTCTGTTCGCAAATAGCTATTCAATTGATAACCAACACCGACACCAACAGAGAAGCTTTTCTTTAACTTAGCTGTAGAAAAATTGGCATATCCCGTGCTGGTAAGATAGTTAACTTCATTAAGCTTGTTATAGCTCCCGCCAACATCGCCGCGAAGATACCAACCTGTTGCAGATTTCACTTCCTCATGAACCACCGCAGGCGCATGATAGACTGGCGGTGTCGAAATATCAGCAGCATTTGCTGACATCGTTGTTGCAAGACCGAGCGTTGCAGCGGTAATGGCAATCTTTTTCATTTATCACTCCATTTATGGAACGGGCAAATACCCAAACAACGGGCTACGCCCCTCAAAACTTGGGGTGATAATGAATTATAAAGGTTAATGGCTGACTAATTTCGCCATTTATTGATTAAAAAAAAGAGTAAACACAATCTTAACGCGGTTTACTCTTTTGATTTACTTCAAACTATTTGAACGAAAGTTTTGTTAAGCCGCGATGACTTTAACCAGTCCGTCGACCACTTTTTCAACTTGGTTCGCATCATCACCTTCGGCCATCACGCGAATGAGTGGTTCAGTTCCAGATGCTCGAATGACCAGTCGACCAGATTGTCCAAGCTCTGCCTCAGCATCTTTGATCGCCGATTGAATGTGATTATTGGCCAACGGAGATGCTCCTGTATAGCGGACATTTTTAAGCAATTGCGGCACTGGTTCAAAACGACGCGTCACTTCGCTCACCGGTTTGCCCATCTTTTGAGTACACGCCAAAATCTGCAGTGCAGCAACCAGACCGTCTCCTGTTGTTGCAAAATCGCTCATGACGATATGACCAGATTGCTCTCCGCCTAAGTTGAAGCCATGCTTTCGCATGTGCTCAACCACATAACGATCACCAACCTTTGTGCGCGCAAGCGATAGATCAAGATTAGCAAGATGTCGCTCCATACCAAGATTAGACATCACTGTGGCAACAACACCATCACCTTGCAAACGGCCATCTTTGGCCCAGGATTCGGCAATCAAGGTCATGAGTTGGTCACCATCAACAACCTGACCTTTTTCATCGACGATGAGCACACGATCTGCATCACCATCAAGCGCAATGCCGACATCGGCGCGTACTTCATGAACTTTTTTGATCAAAGCTTCAGGATGTGTCGAACCGCAATTCAAGTTGATATTGGTACCATTTGGCTCATCACCAAGGGTAACAACTTCAGCACCCATTTCCCAAAGAACAGAAGGTGCAACCTTATAAGCCGCACCATTGGCGCAATCCACAACAATGCGTAACCCAGTAAAATCGCGCGAACCGCGTGGCAAGGTGCGTTTAACAAATTCGATATAACGATAAATATCGCCGTCAACGCGTTTTGCGCGCCCAATGTCATCTGAATTTACCAACAACGATTGGAAATCTGCATCAATCAAATCTTCGATTTGCGCCTCAAGATCATCGGAAAGTTTATAACCATCCGGCCCAAACAATTTGATACCATTATCTTGATAAGCATTATGAGACGCGGAAATCATAACACCAATATCAGCGCGCATAGACCGCGTTAGCATAGCCACACCAGGTGTTGGGATCGGACCCAATAACAACACGTCCAAACCGGCCGATGTAAAACCTGCAACAAGTGCGTTTTCGATCATATAACCAGATAAACGCGTATCTTTACCGATCACAACACGATGACGATGCTCACCTCTGCGGTAAAGCTTACCAACTGCTGCACCTACGCGCATTGCGAGATCCGCAGTCATTGGCGGCGTGTTTGATTTGCCTCGAATACCATCTGTTCCAAAATAACGACGTGTCATAATGTCCCCACTTATTAAGTCCGTATTGGCTTATAGACGATTTTTGTCGAAATTACGTTAAAACCAGCTGATAAACAATTCTATGGTTAACACCAATAAAAAAAGGGCCAACAGGCCCTTTTTTCGCAGTTTATTTCACCTATTCAGGTGTTGGCTCCGGATCAGAATCAGGTTCTTCACCGCCAGACTTTTTAGGCTTTTCAGCTTTAGCGCCCGCAGATGGAACAGCACTACCTCGACTTGGCGGTGTGTCATCACCCATATCACGAGCAGGTTTTTCGCCCTTTATGATGGATGCAATTTCATCACCGCTCAAAGTTTCATATTCAAGCAGACCTTCAGCGATCGCCACAAACTCATCTTTTTTAGTTTTGATGATTTTATGTGCGGTTGCTGTTGCTTCATCAATCAAACGATGGACCTCAGCGTCAATCTTCTTGGCGGTCTCTTCAGACATATTCTGTGATTGCGCCACAGAATGGCCCAAGAACACTTCCTGCTGGTTTTCACCATAGGCAACTTGTCCAAGCTCATCGGAAAAGCCCCACTGCGTAACCATAGCGCGGGCAAGTTTTGTCGCTTGCTCAATATCAGATGAAGCACCAGATGTGATGTTCTCTTTACCAAAGGTCACTTCTTCAGCAACACGACCGCCCATCATAATGGCAAGACGTGAGATCATCCATTTATAACTCATCGAATAGCGATCAGCTTCTGGCAATTGCATCACCATACCCAAAGCGCGACCACGTGGAATGATCGTGGCTTTATGCACGGGATCTGCCACAGGCACATGAAGCGCAAGAATGGCATGACCAGCTTCGTGATAAGCGGTGAGCTTTTTCTCGTCTTCTGTCATGGCTGTTGAGCGACGTTCTGCGCCCATCATGACTTTATCTTTCGCATCTTCAAACTCTTGCATAGTGACAAGACGTTTGTTGCGACGCGCTGCCATAAGCGCACTTTCGTTCACAAGGTTCATCAAATCCGCACCAGAAAATCCTGGCGTGCCGCGGGCAATAACCTTAAGATCAACATTTGGCGCCAAAGGCACGTTGCGCACATGCACTTTCAATATCTGTTCACGACCGCTTAAGTCAGGATTTGGTACAACCACCTGACGGTCAAAACGACCTGGACGCAACAAAGCGGGGTCAAGAACGTCTGGGCGGTTTGTTGCGGCAATCAAAATGATGCTTTCATTAGCTTCAAAACCATCCATCTCAACAAGCAATTGGTTGAGCGTTTGTTCGCGCTCATCATTACCACCACCAAGGCCAGCGCCACGGTGACGACCCACAGCATCGATCTCATCGATGAAGATGATACAAGGTGAGTTTTTCTTCGCTTGTTCGAACATATCTCGCACACGAGATGCACCCACACCCACAAACATTTCAACAAAGTCGGAACCCGAAATTGTATAGAACGGCACATTGGCTTCACCGGCTACCGAACGCGCTAAAAGCGTTTTACCAGTACCGGGAGGGCCTACAAGCAAAACACCGCGTGGAATACGGCCACCAAGACGTTGGAATTTTTGCGGATCACGCAAAAACTCAACAATCTCTTCAAGATCTTCTTTGGCTTCATCAACACCAGCAACGTCTTCAAAAGTGATCTTACCTTGCGCTTCATTGAGCAATTTCGCCTTAGATTTACCAAAGCCCATCGCACCGCGAGAACCGCCTTGCATCTGGCGCATGAAAAAAATCCACACGCCTAGGATCACTAAGATCGGCAGCCATGAAATGAAGTAACCTAAGAAGCTATTAGAGCCATCTGATTCAGGCTGCGCATTGATGGTGACATTATTGGCTTCCAGACGCTGCACGAGATCATTATCTCCCGGCGAATATGTCTGAAATTTACCACCGGAGCCACTATAAGAGCCATAGATCTGATTACCAGATATGGTGACCTCATTGATTTGGCCAGCATCAACATCCTGCAAGAATTGCGAATAAGCTATTTTAGTCCCACTCGCCCCATCTGTTGGACTTTGGAACATATTAAATAGAGCAATCAATAAAAGAGCTATGATCGCCCATAAAGCAAAATTACGAAAATTAGGGTTCATCGATATCCCCGATACCATTTCAGCACACAATTGTGCCCTCTGGTAACATCATATAGGGAGCTTATTCGCAATTGCCAAGTCGGTGCGACACAAGATATCAGCCTGAAATGCCATTAATTACCATCAATCTCGTTGAATCTGCATTTTGCTATTGTCAAAAGGCAAACAATACACCGATCTCCCCAACAGCTCGGCAACCGAATTTGCCAGTTCAAGATCAAATTCTGACAGCACTTGATCATATTTATTGATAATGGGTCGAACACTAACAAAGCCGCATTTATGCGCAAAAACCCATTCTTCATCTCCCGATATTTTAACAAGCGGAGGACAACCATTTTGCTCTCCATCTTGCCGAATAATGATGTCCATTTCTGCTTCTGTATTTTTAATCAAAAAACGTCCGTCCCAACGGATCTCTTCGCCAGCTCTGATTGTTTGTTCGCTAAACCCACGATTCTCTCGATCAAGTTGGATCTTGCTGCCTGATTTATTAAGAACAACACGCCCCATCGTCATGCGTTTATTTGCTTTTGCTGTAGCAAAACCATGAAGAGCTTCAATATCCGCTCGGCCAAGTGATCGATCTCGACCACCGATCACATGAACCAATGTTTCAAGTACCTTCTCCAAAGTCCGTTTTTCTGCATCAACCACATTCAACTCAAACGCAAGACCATTGTCTGTGGTGCAATATTTACCAATATAATTTGCGGCAAGCGCATTGATCGTTTTTCGGGCGCGTCCATATCTTTCAATCTCATCAACTGTGACGGACTGATCCGCATGATTACGAATACGAACACGTTCAAATGTTTCGTTCTGATTTGAAGGATCCTCAACCCAATCTATAGATTCACTTAACAGATAATCTTTCAAAGCTTGTTTTCGAGCACCTAAAAACGGTCTTAAAACCCACATTGAGTTAAAGAACAACGCAGCTGATGCCATGCCAGATAAACCTATCCCCTCGCCGGTTTTATCACGCAGCGTTCGCATCATAATTGTTTCGATCTGGTCATCTAAATTATGACCCGTCACCAATCCAACAGCCCCAACCTCCTTGCAAGCCCTGGATAAAAGATCATATCGCGCCCATCTTGCTGCGTTTTGAATACCAGTCGAAGGTTTATCTTCATCCCACATCAGGGTTCGATGTTTGATATTTCTGCCCGCACAAAAATCGGCAACAAACTGCGCTTCTAATTTTGCTTCATCGCGCAGTTGATGATCAACGGTAAAACAATGGATATCGCGGTTCTGAGAATTGGCATTTGAAATTAAATTCAAGGCTGCCATAGAATCGCAGCCGCCAGATACGGCAATGGCAATCGGACCAGGTTTTAGAGTTTGGAGAAAAGTTTCCGCTGACTTGAGTAAGTCGCGATTAGCATCGTGCGCGGGATTGTTCACTGGCAACTTTATCTTTGATAGCTTTCGAAGCGCCGGGATATCTCACACCCACTTCATTATATGTCGCGCAAGCTGTTTCACGATTATCAAGCGCAACAAGAGACATGCCTAATTTGAGCAAAGTGTCGGGCGCTTTATTTGCGTCTGGATAGGCTTTGTGCGCGTCTAAAAATGTGCGGGCTGCTTCCTTATATTCACCTTGCGAATAATAAGCTTCACCTAACCAAAAATATGCGTCTGATACTTGCGCTTCGCTAGGGTATTGGTTGATGTAGGTTTGAAAGGTGGATGCAGCATCTGCGTAATCACCAGCAAGAATTTGCGAATAACCTTGCTTATATAATTCACCAGCATCGCCATCACCGACTGAACCCACCGTGACACCTTCGATCAAGTTGCCATTGGCATCAAATTCAGGTGTCCCAATAGTAACAGTCGCCGTATCCTCAGAATTAATGCGCGGCGTTTTTGGTGCTAAATTCGTCTGATCAGAACTCCCTGCCCGTTCTAGGTCCTGAAAGCGGAATTCATTGTCCTGTTGCATTTGACGCATTTGCTCTTGCATCTGCAACATTTGAAATCCAAGCTCTTCCAAACGACCGGTTAGCTGTCTGACTTGCTCTTCCAATTGACCAATTCTCAACGACGGATCTTGAAGTTGCACATTGATAACTGGCAAAGGTGGCTCAGGTGTTTTGATGCTCCCGAACAAATTTTGCGCATTGGCAAAACCAATGGTCAAAGTTAAATAAGATAGCACGGCATAACGCAGTAATTTTGCCATTAGTTTGCTCCCACACGATAAATCAAAAGCGGATGTCGCAGACGACTTTCTAAACCCATAATCACGATGTAAACAAATGCTTAGTTGATATCAATGGTATTTGTCTCTCATGAGTGCGCAAGACCTGATAATAAGCTCCTCCAGCACAGAAATATCTATATCGGAAAGTTTGTTGATATAAAGGCAAGAGGCACCCATCTTGTGTTTACCCAATTTGCTGAACAGCTGATCTTGTTCATCAAATCCTTCATCCACATAACAGCCCATCATATAGATGACCTGATGTGCTTTGCGCGGGGAAAAGCCGGTCAGCATCCACTCACCTTCACGCCCGGACTTATATTTGTAATGATAGCTTCCAAAACCGATTATGCTCTCACCCCACATAACAGGTTCATCCTCTGTTGTTTTCTTAAACAAATCCAATAGAACGAACCCGTCTTCTCGTCGGCGTTTATTCTCAACAGCATTGATAAAATCCACAACGGAAGCATTTGTGGGTTTGGTCTTTGCTTCTGACATAATTCCTCCCAAATAAAAAAGGCAGCCAATGGCTGCCTTAGTGTAATCTATCTAAACGATACTAGCTACCAGCACCGCCGAGCAGCGTAACAGCGCGTCGGTTTTGTGACCAACATGAAATATCATCACACACAGCAACTGGACGTTCTTTACCAAAAGAAAGCGTCTTCACACGTGAAGTCGCAAGCCCGCGCGAGATCAAATATTCACGTGTTGCGGCGGCACGTCGCGCGCCCAATGCAAGGTTATATTCACGTGTGCCGCGTTCATCAGCATGACCTTCAATGGTCACAACACGGTTCGGATATTGATTAAGCCACTGAACCTGTTTGTTCAAAATCACCGCAGCATCCGGCCTGATAACCGCAGAATCGGTATCAAAGAAAATCTTATCGCCGACATTTTGAGTGAAGTCTTGCTGTGAACCTGGCACCGCGCCATTAGCTGTCAGACCTAAATCAGCAGCATTGTTTGGCAAAGTCTTTTTTGACGCACAACCCGCAAGCGTTAAAACCAAAAACAATGCAACGATTGCTCTATTCCGAGATAAAAACCCGATACCGCTCATTGTCGGTCTCCTTCATGAATTTACAGTTGACAAATTCTAACCACTCTCAGTTAATTCGCCCTCAACGAACAGGGTTAATAAATCCTTATTTACCCGTAAAAAGCCTGCAATTGTGGTTGTTTGATGGCTCAATTGTGGCCATGTTTTGACTATTCAAGCAGCGGCGACCAAGCTGGGTCGGATGCAAAGTTTGGTGTTGCAATGCGCTGCTCATTATAACCCGTTAAATCAATACTTGTGAGCTGCGGCCCACCTGCACCTGCCGGCTGGCGGAAGAACATCAACACACGGCCATTTGGCGCCCAAGTTGGCCCTTCATTGTGAAAACCTGTTGTTAAAATCCGCTCGCGCGAACCATCAGTTTTCATCACACCTATTGAGAACTTCCCACCTGATCGTTTGGTAAAGGCAATCAGATCACCGCGCGGCGACCAAACAGGCGTTGAATAAGAACCGCTACCAAACGAGATACGGCGCTGATTACCACCATTTGCATCCATGACATAAAGTTGCTGACGGCCACCACGATCAGATTCAAACACGATTTGCGATCCATCTGGTGAATAAGATGGGGACGTGTCAATTGCAGCTGTATTGGTCAGGCGCGTTGTGCGGCGAGAACGCAAATCCATTGTATAAATATTTGCATTGCCACCTTCTTGCAGGCTCATAATCACTTTCTGACCATCGGGCGAGAAGCGCGGAGAAAATGTCATGCCAGGGAAATTCCCCACAAGTTCGCGCTGACCTGTTTCCAATTGCAGAAGATAGACGCGTGGCTGCCCGCCTTCAAATGACATATAGGTGATCTCTTGCTTGCTTGGTGAAAACCGCGGCGTGAGCACAAGATCATTGCCATTGGTTAGTGTTTTAAGATTAGCCCCATCTTGGTCCATAATTGCAAGTTGTTTAACGCGGTCTGTTTTGGGACCGCTCTCAGACACAAATACAACACGTGTATCGAAATAACCCTTTTCACCGGTGAGGCGCTCGTAAATGGCATCGGCTACAATATGGGCCAAGCGCCGCCAATTCTCTGATTTCGCAAATAGTCTCTGACCAATAAGTTGCTGGCCGGCAAACACATCCCAAAGTCTAAACTCAACCTTTAAACGCCCATCAGCTTCCCGCGACACTAACCCGGTTACAAGCGCTTGTGCGTTGATCACTTGCCAATCGGCAAAGCGTGGTGTCGCATTTGGATCTGTAATCTTTTGAATAAATGCTGCCTTTTTAACAGGACTAAACAAGCCTGAGCGCGCCAAATCAGCTTCAACAACATCGCTGATTTGCTTGCCAGCTGGATCGGAAGACACAAAATCAATCACCGCTATCGGCAATGGCTCGATATTGGCCTGATTAATATCTATTTCAACAACCGCAAAACTTGGCTTGATGCTGCCCAACACCATCATGAACATAAGCATCAACATCCATTTAGATGCGTCAAAGGTTCTGTTTATCAAGTGCATAAAACTATATCCTGTTGTTAAAATAATTGGCTTGGATCAAAATTCACAATGACCTGAGACCAGGTATCATATTTATCAGCTGGCAACTCAAATGGTTGCGCACGCAACACCGCGCGTCGAGCACTACCAGCCAAGGTTAATCGGGTGGATTGCGAACCACCTGTCGCGCTGACATCAGGTTGGCCAACAATGTTGCCAGAGCGATCAAGCTGCATGGAAACGGTAATCCGGATATCTTCGCCATCTGCCATACCCGGGATAATATTCCAAAAACGCTGAATTTGCCCGCGCAATGCATCCATCTCGCTTTGCGATAACTTCGCAGCAGGCGATGAGGTTTGTGCGCCAAGTCCAGCTTGCTTTTGCGATGTTTTCGCGCCACCGCCTTGTGCATCTTGCTTATTAAGAAGCGAAGCGATTTCATCAGAATTGAAATCACTTTCGCGCTGTGAATTAGACGCTGTTTGCGTGGCTTCTACTTTTTTGCGATCCGGCGTTTTTGCCGTTTTTGCTGGCGCCACATCATCACGGAATACTGGCACTGGTCCTGTTTTCGGCAAAACGAGCGGTTTCTCTGCAATTGGTTCCGCCGTATTGATCGCGTCTTTGACCGGGTCTGATAATGCTGGTGCTGCAGGTTCGGGAAGTGCCGCAATCTCAGTCGCTGGTGCGCTCGGTTTTTCAGGTTCCGGCTTCACCTCTTTTACTGGCTCTGGCTTTGGTTCAGGCTCAGGCGCTGGCTTAGGCTTTTCTTCCGTTTTTGGGGGCGCTTTAGAGACAATTTCTGTCTGACTTGGCACAGGCACTTCCAGACTTTTTAGATCAACTTCGTTTTCGCCGGTATTTTGTGCGTCTTCGACCTTAACCTGACTTTCCGTTGGTGTCGGCGCGGGTTTGATCTTCGCATCCGCATCTTTTTCGCCCTCAACAACTTGCGTTAATTCTTCAATCGGAACAATCGACACAGGCACCGCTTCAACATCTGCCACTTCAAGTGTTTTAGGCGCACTAAAAGAAACGAGCGCCCATCCAAGGAGCCCGGCATGCACCACAGTTGAAATGGAAAGGCTTAGCTGCATGACTTAACCGTCCTGCTCCTGCTGTGTCACTAAACCAAGATTTTTGTATCCTGCAGCTGAAATGCGCGCCATGACTTTCATCACCGTGCCATAATCCGCATTGGCGTCACCACGCACGTAAATACGCTCGCTAAAGCCCGTTGTCGAAATTGCTTCAAGCTTGGGCACAACCTCATTCAGTGCGATCTCGGTTTCCTGCAGGAAAATCCCGCCTTCAGCATTTACCGATACTGTGATCGGTTGCGTATCCGAATTGAGTGCTTTGGCCTCAGTTTCAGGCAAATCGATAGGAACACCAACCGTTAAAAGCGGTGCCGCAACCATGAAAATGATTAAAAGCACCAACATCACATCCACAAATGGTGTCACATTGATCTCGCTCATCGGCTGCATTCTGCGGCCACGTCTTCGCGATGATTGGCGCCCTGCTGCGCCTTGCATACTCATACCCATGATCTATATCCCTGATGATTGTGCATGAGGATGGATATTTTGACGAGGTGCTTGCTGGACTGGCTGTTGAGCTTGTTGTTGCGCCTGCATCTGCTGGCGCTCGTCCAACTGGCGGGACAAAATGCCCGAAAACTCATCCGCAAAACCTTCCATACGGCCGCTTAGTTTTGCAGCATCGGCGGAGAATTTATTGTAGGCAATCACTGCCGGAATAGCGGCGAGCAGACCAATAGCTGTTGCCAACAAAGCTTCCGCAATACCAGGAGCCACAACAGCAAGGTTTGTTGATTTGGAACCCGCAATGGCCTGGAACGATGTCATAATACCAATCACAGTGCCGAACAGGCCAATAAAGGGTGCAGCAGAACCAATAGTGGCAAGCCAACCAAGACGGGCTTCTAAAGATTCAGATTCTCGTGATAGCGACACGTCCATTGCTTTATCGATCCGCATTTGCAGGCCCATGGGTGATTTCGCACCGCGTTCGAAAGACTTCTTCCATTCCTGCATCGCGGCGAGAAAAATTGCACTCATGCCGGTGTTCTTTTTGCGGTCTGAAAGCGAGCGATACAGCTCTTCCAAGGATTGGCCCGACCAGAACAGATCTTCAAAGCGATCAAGCTGTCTTTTAAATTTGTTATAGGCCATGACCTTATCGACGACGATTGCCCATGTCCAAATGGAGGCAATCACCAAGCCGATCATCACCAGCTTTACAATAAATCCGGCTTCCAGAAATAACGACAGCAGCGTGACTTCTGACGTTGCGGCCAACCCAACCTGTTCCATATCAAGTCCCTTTAAAACAGTCTCATGCGAGCTTTTGCACTGGGTCTTTCAACGACAAAATGGACCCCGAGTGATCAAACAAAGCTCAACTTCAGCTTCTTTTGTCGAAAAAATGCGTTTAAAGTTTGGCGCATTTCCCAACAACATAAAAATCCCAGTCACTAGGCCATAATTATGGTTAATGAAGCGTTAGGATTTAAGGTATTGCAGGGAAAGTTCACGTGAAATTGAACGAAATCGGCCTAAAGAAGAGATTCTGGCAAGCGGCGCGGTCGGCCATTACCATTAACGCAAGCCACGGTCACCTCTGCTTCAATCAATAATTCATCGCCGCGATGGATTTTTTGCGATAAAATCATCCGCGCACCTTTGGCTCTGATTGGCTCAGTTACAATTGTTAAAACATCGTCCATCCGCGCCGGTCTGCGATAATCAATTTCAATCCGACCAACCATAAAGGCGACAGCATCTGATGGATCATCCGTGGCATGGCTTTCACTTTGGATCAGCCCTTTGCAACGAATAAACTCAGTCCGCGCGCGTTCCATGAAATGGAGATACCGCGCGTGATATACCGCACCTGAAAAATCGGTATCTTCATAATAAACCCGTTGAACAAGTCGATGACCAGTCTCGGTAAGTTCACCTGTAAAATGCTCTTGCATTAAAGATCAGTCCTCGTCTTGAAAAAGGCTCGTTTGCTGAGCTTCAAAGTCTTTGGGCGGATTTAATCCCAAATGTTTCCATGCATTGGCGGTTAAGACACGACCTCGCGGTGTGCGCTGAATAAATCCCTGCTGGATAAGATAGGGTTCAATAATGTCTTCAATTGCATCGCGCGGTTCAGATAATCCAGCGGCTATCGTTTCAATCCCAACCGGACCACCACCAAAGTTACTGGCAATCATAGTCAGGTAACGACGATCAAGCTGATCAAGACCCACCGCATCGACAGAAAGGCGCGTCAGCGCATTATCAGCAATTTCTCTTGTTACCGCTTCCGCTTTCGCAACTTCAGCAAAGTCTCGCACCCTACGAAGCAAGCGTCCGGCAATACGAGGTGTTCCGCGTGCACGGCGGGCAATTTCCTCGGCGCCTTCATCGGTCATGTTCAGACCCATGATCCGAGCGCCACGACGCACAATGGCTTCAAGCTCTTGCACTGTATAAAACTGCAATCGCACCGGAATGCCAAAACGGTCACGCAGAGGATTGGTCAGCAAACCAAGACGCGTTGTTGCAGCAACAAGTGTAAATTTGGCCAGATCAATTTTCACAGATCTCGCCGCTGGGCCTTCACCGATGATCAAATCGAGCTGAAAATCTTCCATCGCCGGATATAAAATCTCTTCAACAGCTGGATTTAACCGATGGATCTCATCGATAAATAAAACATCGCGCTCTTCCAAATTGGTCAGAAGTGCGGCTAAGTCACCCGCTTTGGCAATGACAGGCCCAGACGTTGATCTGAAATTAACCCCTAGTTCTTTGGCCATGATCTGCGACAAGGTTGTTTTACCCAATCCAGGAGGACCGACAAAAAGCACATGATCGAGCGCTTCTCCGCGGTTTTTCGCAGCTTCAATAAAGATCTTCAAATTCGCACGTGCTTCAGCCTGCCCGGTAAAATCATCAAGGGATTGCGGACGCAAATTGGCTTCTAGGTCTTCGCCGCGCTTTTCAGGATCAAGAATTGGATTTTGTTCAGACATTGTTCAATTTATAAGACCTATTATTCAAACCAAAAGCTTCCATAAAATCTGGTTCAAATTCACCCCAGTTTTTCTCGTATATACTAATTAATTCTGGATTCACACGACGAACTTCTTGATAACATAAAATAAACACTCTTCTAACCTTATCATAACTGGCCGCTCGATATTCATGCTCAAACACATAACGCCAATCTTCAAAATACTTGTCAATTTCATCTAAAGTAGAAGGTACAGAAAATCCCTCCATATGGTATTCAGGTATTGGCGGCATTTGATATTGATCTTCGGCCAACGATTGTAGAAACGCATTTTTATCGACAGGAATGCGATCATACAACTTCCTAATGCTGTGAGTTCTTGGAATACATATCCCATGACAAAACAGTAGTGTTTTCAATATTAATTCAACAGAAAACGCGCAATTTGTTATCTTAGGAGAAACCACCGAGTGGGAAGGATATTTACCAAACTCTAGATCAAAAACACATCGTTCAGCAGCAAGAAAATACGCAACAGCTGAATCAATGGCTCTCTGTTGGTCGAATTTTTCACTCACCTAGCCAATTCCTTTAGCCCCAAACGGATGAGTTTTGCACTATCAGCATCTTCCCCGGCATCGCGAACGGCTGCACCAACTGCGCTTGCGGCCTGCTCGCGCGAATAACCTAAATTACAGAGCGCTGAAACTGCATCAGCCACAGGAGCGGAAGCAACGCCTTCGCCAATTTCTTGTTTAAGGCCCATATCTGGCGCATCAATACCGCCAAGCGCAGGCGCTTTATTTTTAAGTTCAGTTACAATACGCT
>JAHDFS010000044.1 GCA_020628035.1 Rhizobiaceae bacterium | reverse complement strand
AAATCCCCAGAACGTTTGGACATTTTGACAGGTTCCCCTGCCCGATAAAGTTTGACCAACTGGCATAGTAACACAGACAAATGCGTTTTGCCTTCAGAAATAGCTTTTGCCAGCGCTTCAAGGCGCTTCACATAACCACCGTGATCCGCACCGAGGACAAAGATGGTGTCATCAAACCCACGATTATATTTATCTAAGAAATAAGCCACATCAGCGGCAAAATAGGTATAGGATCCATCAGACTTAATCAGCGCCCGATCTAAATCATCGCCCACATCGGTCGAACGGAACAAGGTTTGCTCGCGATCTTCCCAATCATCTGGCAACTGACCTTTTGGCGGTGGCAATGTGCCCTTATAGACAAAACCTTTTGCCTCAAGGTTAGAAATCGCCGATCCGATTGGGCCACCATTATCGGCATGGAGTTTACGCTCGGAGAAGAAAACGTCATGACGTATATTAAGCGCAGAAAGATCTTCACGGATCATATCCATCATGCCATCAATTGCACGCGGGCGGATAATGTCTTGCCGCTCGGCCTCGTTCATCCCTTTAAGCTTATCGCCAAACTCTTCGGCCAACGCTTTGCCAAGCGGGACAAGATAATCACCAGGATAAAGGCCTGCCGGAATTTCACCGATATCATCGCCAAGCGCTTCGCAATAGCGCAAGAAGACAGAATTGGCCAAAACTCCGATCTGAACGCCAGCATCATTGATATAATATTCTTTTGTTACCTCATGCCCGGCAAATGCGAGAAGATTTGCCAGTGCATCACCCACGACTGCACCACGACAATGGCCAACATGCATTGGACCTGTTGGGTTTGCAGACACATATTCTACATTGACTTTGCGCGCAGGAGAAATCTGGTTGCGACCATAATTCTCGCCCTGTTCAACAATCTCTTTAGTCAGGTTCTGCCAATAAAGATCAGACAGCGAAAGGTTGATAAAGCCGGGTCCTGCCACACTAACAGACGCAATCATCGGATCATCAGATAGTGCTTCTGAAATAGATGTTGCAAGCGCTCTAGGGTTACTTTTCATCGGCTTTGCCAGCATCATCGCAGCATTTGTTGAAATGTCGCCATGAGAAGGATCACGCGGAGGCTCAACAGTCATTCGGGATAGATCTAACTCACCTTCATAGGCTTTGACGCTATCAAGGGCCATGATCGCTGATGTGATCTTGGATTCAAATTCTTTAAAGACATTCATTTTGAGTTATTTCCGAAATTTACCGAATATGTGTGCATTTGGACGTGCAAAAAACGCCGTTTCGCAGGTTATTGCGCTGCCTAAAGCAAATTGTGCAGATGGTCAAATGCTCAATGACTAAGACGTGCCAAATAATTGCTTATGGACATCAAGCGCATAAGTATCTGTCATCCCAGAAAGGTAATCCCCCACATGACGCGCGCGGGCGCTCTCGGTCAGCATTTCCAAACCATCGACCCAACGCGCACCTTCCATTTTTTGCGGATCATTCATAAAGGCCTCAAACAATTGATCAACGACCTTTGAGACATAGTCCCTTTTCTCCATAACAGACGGATGACGATACACATTAGCAAATAAAAAGGTCTTTAATTGCTTATCGATATCACTCATTCGTTCACTAAAGCCGACAATCGTTTGGCTCGCGTGTCTGACATCATCGGCAGATTTGGGTTTAACAAGTGCAAGATTTTCCTGTGCCGTACCAATCACATCCTCGACCATTTGTGTGATCTGCCGGCGGGTGACTTCATGGGTTAATCGGCTTTCATCCAAATTTGGATAGCGATCTTTGACTTCCTTAATCAAACCAGCCAGAAACGGCACTTCTTCCAGCATGTCATGGGTCAATAAACCAGATCGCAAGCCGTCATCAATGTCATGAGTATTATAGGCAATATCATCAGCAATTGCGGCGGCTTGTGCTTCTAAACTGGCAAAACTCCAGAGCCACAAGTCATGCAGCTGATTATAGTTCGTGATCGCAACAGGCACATCTGATGTGAGCTCCTCACCCTTCTTTGCAACAAGGGGTCCATTGTGTTTGACTAAACCCTCAAGGCTTTCCCATGAAAGATTGAGCCCATCAAATTCAGCATAGCGTTGCTCGAGTTTCGTGACGATACGCAATGACTGGGCGTTATGATCAAACCCGCCATAGTCTTTGAGCAAAGCGTCAAGTGCGTCTTCACCAGTATGTCCAAAAGGTGTGTGGCCAAAATCATGCACCAATGCAACGCCTTCCGCCAAATCTTCATCCAGTTTGAGCGCCCGCGCCAAAGCACGTGCGATTTGTGATACTTCAATCGTGTGGGTTAATCGCGTGCGATAGTGATCACCTTCGTGAGCGATAAAAACCTGTGTCTTGTGCTTTAATCGCCGAAATGCAGTTGAATGGACAATCCGGTCTCGATCCCGTTGAAATGGGGAACGCGTTAAGCTCTGCCCTTCATCAAATAACCGGCCGCGACTTTGGGTGGGATCAGATGCGTATGTGGCCCGCTCGCCACTTCCAAAACCCAATGAAGATTTATCAATTTCGGCCAAAATATTCTCTTTCGTAAATCGTCTGAGCAATAATCTGATTTGCCCATTGACCTTAACACCACTCGACCATACCTATATACTAATCTGACACGAAATAAATGTGTCACATCGAATCAATGAGACAATGCCAGGAAAGATAAAATGGCCCAACAATCTGATGTAACTGTTTCGGATAACGCCTTTAATCGAATCGAAAAAATCCTATCCAAGGAAGTCGATAAAACTGCACTGCGTGTGTCCGTCGAAGGTGGTGGCTGCTCAGGATTTTCCTATAAATTTGACCTCGTCGATGGGCAAGAGGATGATGATATTGTCTTGGAAAAAGGCAATGCGCGCGTTTTGATCGATAATCTTTCGCTTGTTTATATGGCTGGATCTGAAATTGATTTCGTCGATGATCTGATGGGGCAATCGTTCCAAGTCAAAAACCCCAATGCGATCGCGTCTTGCGGCTGCGGAACGAGCTTTTCCATATGAAAATTGTTACCTGGAACATCAATGGCATCAAAGCCCGTTTGGATAATCTAAAGGCTTGGCTTGAAGAATCGCAGCCGGACATCGCCTGTTTGCAAGAAATCAAATCAGTAGATGAAAACTTCCCCCGCGAAGTGTTCGAAGCCATGGGCTATCACGTTGAAACCTTTGGCCAGAAAAGCTTCAATGGCGTTGCGCTTCTATCGAAGATTAGCCCCGACGAAGTCAATCGCGGCCTTCCCGGTGATGACGAGGATGAACAGGCGAGATTTATCGAAGGCGTTTATTCAACTCCGCAAGGCGTAATTCGCGTTGTGTCGCTTTATCTGCCAAATGGTAATCCGGTTGAGACGGAAAAATTCCCCTACAAATTGGGTTGGATGGCGAGACTAGAAGAATTCGCCGCTGAGCGTTTAAAGCTGGAAGAACCACTTGTGCTCGCCGGTGACTACAACATCATCCCCGAACCGCATGACTGCAAAGATCCTAAATCCTGGGAAGGTGATGCAGCCTTTAGACCTGAATCTCACGCAGCATACCGGAAACTCGTCAATCTTGGCTTCACGGATGCATTGCGATCGGTCAATGATGAAGATAAGACCTACACATTCTGGGACTATCAAGCTGGTGCTTGGCAAAAGAACAATGGCATTCGCATCGATCATCTTTTGTTATCACCAGAAGCTGCAAATTTATTTGAAACAGCAGACGTTGAAAAACATGTGCGCGCATGGGAAAAACCATCCGACCATGTGCCAGTCGCAGCTTACATCAACGCTTAATAGTGAACTTTATTAGTTTAGCCCGTTTTTGAGCATATCGTCTGCCACAGCAAGTGCGGTGCGACGGTCAGCTTCATCAGCTAACGCAAATGCGCGTTCTTGAAGGTTCAAGATCCAGCCCTTGTCATTGGGCGCAGCGCGCTCATGGGCAGTTGTGATCATTGCCAAACCACGAACAGTCTGACCTTCTTCGAATAAGATATTGCCATAAACGGCAGAGGCTGCTGGATGGCCGCCTGCCCGCGCACGGTTCAGCCATTTCTTCGCTTGGCGAATATTATTTCCACCACCAACGCCATCGAGGATCATGCGACCCAAGCGGTATTGCGCTTCAGGCACACCAAAGGCAGACGCTGCTTGGAAATAAAGCTGACGTGCTGCTTTGAAATTCACATTAACCGGACTGTTGGGGATACCGCGCTGATAATAATCAGCCAGCGACATAATCGCGTTGACGAAATAACCAACATCTTCAGAACCCGGTTCCACACCCTGGCGAGCAATCTGCTGATAGTTCTTATAAGCTTCATAGTCATCTTCGACCACGCCATCGCCAAAGGCATACATATTTGCCAACGCCCAACGTGCACCGCGATGGCCTTTATCCGCAGCATAACGATAGGCTTCTATCGCCTGCTTCTTTTCACCATTTTGATAGGCTTTAAAGCCAAATTTAAAGAGATCCAACGGACCGGATTCTTCATTGACTTCAGCTGATTTGGATTTTGGGTCAAATGCAAAAGAACTGCTCACCATCAAACCAGACGCGAGCGCCAAGCCAAACGGCACAATTAAAGTCTTCGCTATTTTGGATTTAGATATCCGCATAACAGTTTTTTTCTTTCGCACCACCATCAACTAAGTAAGCGATGGCTATCACATAAATTCCAATTACACTTGCGGCAAAGGCCGTCAAACGCGCTTTCAAATCTTCAAAATGTTCGGCTGAGCTTAAAGCAGAAAACTGAACATTTGGTGTAGCTTCAATAGCATTGATTAGGGAGAGATTGCCTTGTTTGAACAAACGAATGTCATCGCCAAAGGAAACTTGGCAATGGCCAGAACTTAGTTTGTCATACTTGGTTATCATTATTATCCTTAATCAAGCATCTAAACTGGTTAGAAGCTAGTCCTAATGGATTTGCTCCTTATTTGTGGCTGGAAATGGGCAAATTGCGATTATGCCGGAACAATAAAACTGTTTTTCGCCCAAAATGTTGCGGGAATGCAACACTCATCCTCCCCAGATATCCTTAAACAGCAATATGGCCGCTTTGACAATATCAAAAACGGCCATATTTTTTTGATCATTCTGCTTCCAAAACCCGGGCTAAAGCCTCGTTTAATTTAGCTTTTTGCCCTTCAAGCTCAGTGAGTCGCTCTCTTTCAGCAGCCACAACATCTGGCCGGGCATTGGCAACAAATTTCTCATTGTTCAACTTACCATTTACTTTGCCCAAGTCGCCTTCAACTTTACCGATTGCTTTCTCTAAACGCGCTTTTTCTGCGTCAAGATCAATCAAAGCACCAAGCGGCAAACTATAGGTGGTTTCGGCAACAACAATTTGCGCCGCACCTTTTGTCACCTCACCATCAAGAACAATATCCTCAACACGCGCAAGCAGTTTAATCGCAGGCAAATGACGCATCAGCTGATCCTTTGTTGCATCATCTGACTGAGTAACATGTAATGGCGCTTTTGATGACGGCGGAACATTCATCTCAGACCGCACCGAACGCAATCCCGATACCAAATCAATCAGCCAATTGATTTCAGATGCAGCATCAGCATCTGAAAACGCGTCTTGCGGCCATGCAGCATGACACAAAAGTCCAGATTTCGCGTCCCCTGCTTCAGCCACCGACCAAAGTTCTTCAGTCATATAAGGCATAAACGGATGCAAGAGGCGATAAATGGCATTCAAAACATAAGCCACACATGCACGCGCTTCGGCTTTTGCATCTTCATCATCCCCTTGGAACACAGGTTTTAAGAGCTCCAAATACCAGTCACAAACCAAATTCCATGTGAATTTATAGATCGCGCTAGCCGCATCATTAAAGCGATAATCGCCAATTTGTTTGGTGACTTCTGCAATAGTGTTGGAAAGCTCGGTCAAAACCCAGCGATTGACCTGTAATTTAGCATTTTCTGGAGCGAAATTCGGATCAAGCGCTGCACCATTCATTTCAGCAAAGCGTGTCGCATTCCAAAGCTTGGTGCCAAAATTGCGATAACCTTCAATCCGTTGAGGATCGAGTTTCACATCGCGCCCTTGGGCAGCCATAATGGCAAGTGTAAAGCGCAAGGCATCCGCACCATATTCATCGATCAACTCAAGCGGATCGATAACATTGCCTTTAGACTTTGACATTTTGGCGCCATGCTTATCGCGCACCAGCGCATGCACATAAACAGTATGGAATGGTTCAACCGGGGTCCCTTCATCATCTTTCATGAAGTGAAGACCAGCCATCATCATACGGGCAACCCAGAAGAAGATGATATCAAAACCGGTGACCAAGACATCAGTTTGATAATATTTCTTCAGCTCTTCTGTGTCTGCCGGCCATCCAAGTGTAGAAAATGGCCATAAAGCTGATGAGAACCATGTATCAAGCACATCCTCATCTCGCGTAAGCGCAATGCCCTCACCCGCAAGCTTTTGTGCTTCTTCTTCAGATTTTGCAACATAAACTTCACCATCGGCATCGTACCAAGCAGGGATTTGGTGGCCCCACCACAATTGGCGTGAAATACACCAAGGCTGGATATTTTCCATCCAGTTGAAATATGTGTTTTCCCATGATTTGGGCACAAAATTCGTCCGACCTTCTTTAACAGAAGCAAGTGCCGGTTTTGCCAGCGTTTCAGCATCAGCAAACCATTGGTCAGTCAGCATGGGTTCAATCACAACACCTGATCGATCACCAAAAGGCTGCATGATCTTCTTGTTCTCAACGAAAGGAATATCATTGCCTTCATCGTCTTTGATCATCACAGCCAAACCTTCAGCAGTGATATCCGCAATAACGCGTTTTCGAGCTTCAAAGCGATCTAGCCCGCGATATGCTTCAGGAACAAGATTGATCTCATCAACCTCTGCTTCGCTTGGCAATTCGCCCTTTTGGACAATCGCTTTCGCCTTTTCAGCTTCATCCGAATATGGCGCACCATCATCGCGCATGCCTGCTTGACGATCCATCAAGCGATAAAGCGGGATGTTATTGCGCTTGGCGACCATATAGTCATTAAAATCGTGCGCACCGGTGATTTTCACCGCACCAGAGCCGAAATCAGGATCTGGATATTCATCCGTGATGATTGGAATAAAACGACGATGCTCTTTCGGGCCGACAGGGATTTCGCATAACTTGCCAACAATCGGCGCATAACGCTCATCTGATGGGTGAACCGCAACCGCACCATCACCCAGCATGGTTTCCGGACGTGTGGTGGCGATGGAAATATAATCGCGCGTTTCACGCAGAGTTACATTTCCATCCTCATCTTTTTCAACATATTCATAAGTTGCACCATCGGCCAAAGGATATTTGAAATGCCACATATGGCCATCGACTTCGATATTCTCAACTTCAAGATCAGAAATCGCAGTTTCAAATTTCGGGTCCCAGTTTACGAGGCGCTTGCCGCGATAAATCAGGCCTTCATTATAAAGTGTTACGAAGACCTCAAGAACTGCTTTGGATAAACCATCATCCATTGTAAAGCGTTCGCGCGACCAATCACATGATGCACCAAGACGTTTGAGCTGATTGAAAATGGTACCGCCTGATTCAGCTTTCCATTCCCAAACCTTTTTCACAAAAGCTTCGCGCCCCATCTCACGACGTGTTTGGTTGTTACCATCTTCTGCAAGTTTGCGCTCAACAACCATCTGCGTTGCAATGCCCGCATGGTCCATACCCGGCTGCCACAAAACGTCTTTGCCGCGCATACGTTCAAAACGAACCAAAATATCCTGCAACGTATTATTTAAAGCGTGCCCCATATGTAAGGAACCCGTGACATTGGGTGGCGGGATGACGATGCAATAAGGATCTGCGCCATATTTCGCGCCAGCGCCCGCTTTAAAAGCATCAGCTTCATCCCAAGTTTTTGCAATTTTCGGCTCAACTGAAGCCGCGTCATAGTTTTTTTCAAGCATTTTGATAGCCAATTATGGAGAAATGAAATTTTCCACCTTCGTAAATCCCAAGCAGGGTAATAAGTCAAGTTTTCAACGAATTGCAGGTGCAAATTCGTCAGGTTCGGGCATAAAAAAAGGCCGCTAAAGCGACCTTCCTAATTCGATATAGAATCGCTTTAGCTTTCGTGACCTCCCCTTGCCACTCGCTCAATTTCTTCACGCACAAGCTTTTCCACCAATCCAGGCAGGTTGTTATCAAGCCATTCTTGCAACATTGGTTTCAGCAAATCATTGGTCATTTCTTCCAATGACTGCGAAGAGCTCGCTGAAATCGCTTCATTTAGCTGCGCAAAAGAGGCAACGACCTTTGCTTGCGATCCGGCAGAAATGAGCGCTGAGTTTGATGATTCTTGCACTTGAGGTTTTTCAGCTTCTGCAGCAGGTGCGATCACTTCCGGCTCTGCTGCACGCTCAGTGCTTTCTAAAACAACTTCGCGAGCACGCGCAGGCGCGTCTGTGAGTTCGCCCTCATCAGAGACCTCTGGTTGCGATGCAGCAACTTGCACAGGATCAGCCCGCTGAGCGACAGGTTCTTCAACCACTTCCGCAGGCGCAGGAGCAGAAACGGCTTCCGCCACTGGTTCAGGTGATACATCTTTAGGGGCAGCCACATCTTCTGCGCCATCATCATTGCTTTGAATAATCTTGCGGATAGAAGACAAGATGTCTTCCATAGATGGTTCTTCGCGTTGTGCAGGAGCTTGAGACATTTATTTCACCTAATTCATACAAATGGAAACGAAATGATAATTTTCGAATCACGATAGATCATTTAATTGTATAGGAAAATTGCCTGTTCTGAACATTGCGTGTTTATACACTACTTTTCGTAGTATTGGTTAACCCGTTTATTTGCCCTTTGGCTGCAGCAAATCCCACTGATTTCCAAACGGATCTTCAAACACCACAACTTTGGCATAAACCTCATCGCGCGGTTCTTCCAAGAATTTAACGCCGCTCCTTGCCATCGATGCATAATCTTGATCAAACTGGTCTGTGCTGAGAAAAAAGCTCACACGTCCACCCGTTTGCTGACCAATGCATGCAGTTTGCGCCTCACCATCTGCTTTGGCGAGCAAAATAGACGATGAATTTGCAAGAACTGGCTTTGGTGCAACAACAACCCAGCGTTTGGTCTCAGATAGCTTTGTATCTTCGACCAATTCAAAACCGAGCGTATTCACATAAAAATCAATTGCGCGATCGTAGTCATCGACAACGAGCGTTACCGCAGAAATAGATTGAGCCAAAAATCACCTAAAACTAGTCTTCAACAACCCGCAAACCAAACCATTTGTCTTTAACAGCTTGATAGTGGCGGTCTGGATCATAACGAGCAACTTTGAGCTTGAGATAATCAACTGTCAAAAGCCCCATTGCACCCAGTGTCGCATAGCTTGAAACAACCGCATTGCGCTGAGATTGCACAATGCTCTCACGCGCGCTCAATACGGTTTGTTGCGCGTTTAATACGTCCAATGTTGTGCGCTGCCCAACGCGTCGCTCTTCCATCACCCCATTCAGCGCCAATTGTGCAGCACTTAATTCAGCGCGATTGGCAGCAAGCGTTGCAAGGGCTGATTCATAATTTACCCAATTGGCGACAATCGACTGCTCAACACTTCTGCGCGCTGAAAGCACCTCAGCTTCGCGTTGCTTCAATGTTTGTTTCGCCTGACGAACGCGCGCGTGATTTGCACCACCTGAATAGATCGGCACAGATAATGTCCCGGTCAGCGTCGATGTTCTCACATCACTATCGTTTTGAGATACTGATCCCTGCACGCTCACGCCTGGCAATAACGCAGCTTTGTTAGCTTTAATCTGAAATGCCGCGGCATCGGCATTATATTGCGCAGCTTCAATGGTTGGATGTGAGGAAAGCCCAAGTGCCACAGCTCTATCAAGCGTTTTGGGCAACAAACGAGAGATCGTTTTGGGTTGCGATATTTTGCGTGGTGCCGTTCCAACAATCTGCACATAAACAGCAGATGAAGATTTCGCTTGCGCAATTGCAGCGGTTAATGATGCCTTTGCCGAAGCAAGCTGCGCCTGAGCTTGGCTCACATCTGTTCTTGTGCCCTCACCCACGCGCAAACGCGATTGCGCTGCATTTAACTGCTCTTGAAGGAAATTGATATTCTGACGGCGGATCGACACAAGTTGGTTGTCGCGTGCCAAATTTGCATAGGCTTGCGCGGCAGATTGCAATATATTGATCTCGGTCGACGTTAGACCTTCACGTCCAGCAAACACAGCTGATTTTGCTACTTTCACGTTGTTTCTGGTCGCAAAACCATCAAACAATTGCTGAGTAATGCTCACTGTTCCGGTCAAGCTCTCAGTTGAATTACCATTTACATCTGTAATTGCGCCAACAACACTGCCTGATAGCGTGGGACGATATCCAGACTTGGCAATTGCCACGCCTTCATCAGTTGCACGCAAACCAGCGCGCGCAGCAGCAAGATCAGGGTTATTGTCATAGGCGCGTGACATTGCACCGGTGATCGTTTCACTATTTGCAATACCGACGGATGCCATAACAAATGGCAGGCATACCGCCAAAATGGTTGAGGATTTTTTGAAGTTCTTCCAAGCCATAACTAATAATCTACCTGATAAACAGTTTACGCGTTGATTTAAACAATGGGGGTATTAGCCGCGCATTGCAACACGCGCGCTGTCACTTTTAAATTTCTTAATAAAACGTTGCTAATAAGCAACAAGTAAAAATGCGTTAAATCGAGGAATAATCGCTTAAAACACAAATTCTTCAGTGCGTTCAAATCCAGGCAATGCAGGGATTGAGCTGTTGAACAATTTACGCGATGACACCGCACCATTTTCCTTCTGGAACACATAAGCTTGTGCAGCAAGTCCATGACCCAAAACCGCAATCAATCGTCCGCCATCAGCCAATTGATCAAAAAGCGAGGTAGGCTCAATCTCAATTGCACCATTGATAAAGATCACATCATAAGGACCTTGGGCTTTATGGCCTTGTGCGAAAGCGCCGGTCACCACAGAGACATTCTCATAACCGTTTTCGGAAAGATTGGTTTTCGCAGCTTCTGCAAGCTCCGCATCCACTTCAAGCGCAGTAACTTTTTCTGCCATAGAAGATAAAACCGCAGACACATACCCTGTGCCTGTTCCAACTTCTAAAACATTATCGCTTGATTTCACTTCAGCAGCCTGAAGCAATTTTGCCAATGGAGATGGTTCTAAAATGAATCGCCCACTTGCACCCAATTCGATATCTGTATCGATATAAGCCAATGGCACCATATCTTCTGGAACAAATGCTTCACGCGGCACCGATAGCAATGAATCCAACAATTCATGCGCGGTAACGTCCGTCGTTCTGATTTGATTATCAACCATACGCTGGCGCGCGATCGCAAAATCGATTTCCATGCTTAATCTCCAAGATTAGACTTTATTGTCTCTTACTTCGACACATAAAGAGTTTCAAGGTCACAATTGAGACAAGCAATGGGTTTTTCAAGCTTATCATCACTTAAAATGGGGATGCGAAGCAATATTTGCTCTGGGGTGCAAATGTGAAGGGAAATCTGGAAGCCTCGCCCGGAATCGAACCGGGGTTGACGGGTGCATTTAAAAATCGATACAGGCAATATTGATGCTGAAACTAGTCTCAGGAAAACTACTCCACCAAAAATGAAAAACCGCCACTTGGCGGTTTTTATTTATACTTTTACGATACACTACCGGATCTAGAAACCCGGGTCATTTTCTTTGCGCATCTATAACTCCCACCTTTGGTTGTAACAGAGACATTGTCAACTGTTGTTGGTTGTATTATATATATGCATAGGTTAATAAAAAGCAAATAAAAAGTAAAATATTATTAAAGCAAGTGTGTTGAATGTCTTTAGAAATTAATACAGAGCTGGCGATTTTAACGGGTGCAGCTTTAGCATCAATTGGCTGGATATATACTGCCCGTCGTGCTCGCACTCTATCCAAAAAGCAGCATACCATAAATGTGATTTTAAGCGCCAATTTCAACAATGACTTCCTCAAAAAAAGAGAAAAAATAGCTCATTATGTGAAAGATAAAACATGCCCAAAAGAAATCATCAATGGTCAAGATCCCGATTTGAAAGCTGTCTTCAGGGACATACTTAATCACTATGAGTTTGTTTCGGCAGGATTGAGAAATGGCG
This sequence comes from Rhizobiaceae bacterium, assembly GCA_020628035.1. Classification (GTDB taxonomy): domain Bacteria; phylum Pseudomonadota; class Alphaproteobacteria; order Rhizobiales; family Rhizobiaceae; genus Lentilitoribacter. The sequence continues at coordinate 11,398 of JAHDFS010000044.1, read as the reverse complement.
ATTTTGATGAAAAACTGATCAAAGACTCGGAAAAAAGTACCTACATCTCATTATTCGAATGCTGCGAAGATTATATATGGAGCCTTCGAGACAATAGGCACAGAATGTCAATATACGAACATTTGGAATGGCTCCATAATCGATGGCAGGTAAAACCGCCAAATAGATTTATCCAAATTTGCGAAGCTATTAGAGGAAAACCATTTTACGGCAAATTGGAAAGAACATCATCAAAGAAATAAACGAATCGAATCAAAAGACCTCGCTTTGGTATCTAAATGCGTAAATGCAAAACATGCTGTAGACATATAGATAGAGAATATATTTAGCGAATTATTGAAGGGCCTCCAACGGTTCCGAACCGCATAATCCTTACATTAGCCAAAGAGTATTTTTTGGAGGCCTCGCCCGGAATCGAACCGGGGTTGACGGATTTGCAATCCGCTGCGTAACCACTCCGCCACGAGGCCTCACGCTGACCAACATTGATAAAATGCTGGTGTGAAGCGCTGATAAAACGAGATTTAGTTTAAAGCAAGGACAAAATGACCAAAATGCCTCCAAAAATGGGTTTCTGATGCTTCTCAAAATAATATTGCATTTTTTTGAATAAAACACTTGGCAAATGAGATATCTATTTGTTATAGCCCGTCCGTCCGAAGTGATAATGTTCCCCGGTAGCTCAGTGGTAGAGCAGTTGACTGTTAATCAATTGGTCGCTGGTTCGAGTCCGGCCCGGGGAGCCACTTCGACAAATCCCCCACAAATCGACCTTTTAGACGATGTTCAGACGTCGACTTTATCGTTTTTCACAATAAAGTTGCACCATTTATTACTTTTTCATTGAAACTTTTGATCTAGCGCCGACGTTACTACGTAAACAAAATCACACAAACCAACACTGCCACATAATCTTGTGATCAGAATTGGTGATTGAAATGAAGACGTTAGACCAAAGGGCTTATGATGAGCGAAACACAAGCGACAACCGCTATTATCTGGTTTCGCAATGATTTGCGCCTATCTGACAATGCCGCTCTTTTGAAGGCATGCCAGCACCAAAACGTCGTTCCTATCTATGTTTTTGATGAAAATGCAGCTCGCAAATTGGGTGCCGCAAAACGACTATGGCTTCATTTTGCGCTCAAGGAATTGATTCTTAACCTTCGCGCTATGGGAACTGAACTGATTCTCCGCGCCGGTGATGAAAAAACGGTTCTGATAAACGTCATCGAACAATGTAATGCAAAAGCTGTTTATTGGAATCGCAGATATGAGCCCGATGCCATTGCAACGGATAAAGAACTTAAAAGCACACTCAAAAACCAAAACATAACAGTCGAGAGCTTTTCAGGACATCTTTTACATGAACCCACTCAGCTGACGACCAAATCCGGCACACCATTTCGGGTCTTCACTCCATTTTGGAAAACGCTCGATTCCACAATCGAAGTACAAGCCCCCTATCCTGCGCCCACATCCATACCGCAAGTCCCAAATGAACTGGACAGCCTAAATCTTGCAGAACTGAAACTTTTGCCTACAAATCCAGATTGGTCGGGCGGCATTTTAGACAGATTTACCCCGGGCGAATCCGCGGCGTACACAATCTTGGATGCTTACCTTCAAAATGACGTAGCCAATTATAAAGAACAGCGCGATTTTCCTGCACTTGATGCCACGTCAAAATTATCGCCCTATCTAACCTTTGGTGAAATTTCACCGCGCCAAATCTGGCATGCGAGCGAGAATGTCTCTGGTGCGCAGCCTTTCAGACGACAATTGGCATGGCGTGATTTTTCCTATCATCTGTTGTTTCACAATCCCGGACTTGAAGAAGTTAATTTCAACAACGCCTTTGATGGGTTCCAATGGGACAAAAATGACGAATTGCTTCAGATTTGGCAAAAGGGCCAAACCGGGTATCCAATTGTGGATGCAGGCATGCGCGAGCTTTGGCAGACAGGATATATGCACAATCGCGTGCGCATGATCGTAGCGTCGTTTTTAACCAAGCATCTTTTAATTGATTGGCGCGAGGGCGAAAAATGGTTCTGGGACACGCTTGTAGACGCCGACCCCGCAAATAACACAGCAGGCTGGCAATGGGTTGCCGGATCAGGTGCTGACGCGAGCCCTTATTATCGTATTTTCAATCCAATTATCCAAGGCAAGAAGTTCGATGAGGATGGCGAATATGTCAAAACCTATCTGCCTGAACTTAAAGATCTTGATGCGAAATATATTCACGCACCTTGGGAGACCCCAGACGATGTCTTGAAATCCATATCCTTGGAACTCGGCAAAGATTACCCCAAACCAATCATCGATCACAGCTTTGCGCGAAACCGTGCGCTTCAAGTTTATGATCAAATGAAACAAGCAGCCTAAGCAGTTAGTAAAGTCAGAAAGAACCTCATGCAAAAGAAGAAGATAGCCATTGTCGGATCTGGAATTTCAGGAAGCGCTTGCGCTTGGCTGCTGCGCGATAATTATGATGTGACCCTTTATGAGAAAAATAAGATCGCCGGTGGGCACACAGCAACGGTCGATATCGACTATGATGGCACGCCAATTTCGGTTGATACAGGATTTATCGTCTATAACGAACTAAACTACCCTCATCTAACAGCGTTATTTGATCATCTAAAAGTCCAAACACATGACAGTGACATGAGCTTTGCATTGTCACGAGATCTAGGGAAATTTGAATGGGGTGGCCGCAAGCTTGCTATGCTTTTTGCGCAAAAGAGCAATATATTCCGTCCAGAGTTTTTAAACATGCTGCGCGAGGTTCTGCGTTTTAATACAATCTGCGTCAAAGACCGGGATCAAGGTCACTTAAAAGGTCGCTCGATTGGCGAATATCTGATTTGGCGCGGATTTTCTCCCGGCTTTCAGAACAATTATCTCATGCCGATGGCAGCGGCGATCTGGTCATCCTCATCCAATCAGATGATGGAGTTCCCTGCCCTTCACTTTGTGAATTTCTTCGACAATCACCGCTTGCTCCATCGTCGTCGCCCCACATGGCGAACCGTCACAGGTGGAAGCCGAAACTACCTCAATAAATTGCATGATGATTTAGGCTCACGCGTCAAACTCAATTGCGGTGTTGAGAAAGTCTTCCGCAACGGTATAGATGTCAAAGTGCTCGATACCAAAGGTGAAACAGTTTCCTATGACGAGATCGTGTTTGCTTGCCATACTGATCAGATGATCAAAATGCTCGATCAGCCAACCTTGGCGGAGCAGGAAATCGCTGAGGCTATCCCCTATGGCGCCAATAAAGTTTATTTGCACCGCGACCAAAGCCTCATGCCAAAACGCAAAAATGTTTGGGCGTCCTGGAATTACCTTTCGTCCTCCAAAGAAAGCAACAATGCCAATGTCGCCGTATCTTATTGGATGAACCGCCTGCAAGGCATCGATGAAGATAAACCTCTTTTTGTAACGCTTAACCCAAAACGTCCACCTGCCCCTGAATTGACCTTTGGCGAGTACAATTATGACCATCCTCAATTTAGCAAAACAGCAATGATTGCCCAAAAATCTCTCGAGAGCTTCCAGGGTGAAAATTCTACCTGGTTTACAGGCGCTTGGACGGGTTCAGGCTTTCATGAAGATGGATTACGCAGCGCTGTCAAAGTCGCCAACAAATTGGGATGCTATGCCCCTTGGCAAGATGAACCATCCATCGAAGAAGTTCTTCACCATGGTGGAAGAAAGCTGGAAGTGAGTTAAGACGTGCCGCAAAGCGATCCCAAATTAAGCAATGCGCCCGCTTGGCTTTACCATGGCGATGTCATGCACGCACGCATGGAGCCTAAAAAGCATCGTTTCCAATATAAAGTATATTCTCTGTTAATCGATGTCGATCAACTGGACGCAGCTGGCATGATGTCACCTGTATTTTCAATCGATAAGTTCAATTTATTGTCGTTTTACCAGAGCGATCACTTGCCCAAAGACAGCAAAATCTCTTTAAGGGAGCATGTTGGCAATTGTCTTCAAGAAGAAGGCATGAATTGGCAGCCAAGCCGCATACTTTTGGGGTGTTATCCACGAATTTTGGGTAAAGTGTTTAATCCGCTTTCGGTCTTTTATGTTTATGGTCCTGAAGGCGAGATCGGCGCCGTTATTTACGAAGTGCGCAATACATTTGGTGAAAAACACCTCTATACCCGCAAAATCGATCCAAATAACCTGACCAAAGCACATATCAAACAACAGGCAGATAAGACCTTTTATGTTTCTCCATTCATTGAAATGGACATGCGATATCACTTCACAATGTCCGAGCCCAAAGAGACCATGTCTTGGCGGATATTGGAAAAACAAAATAACAAACCAATACTGGCTGCAACTTATTTTGCGCGCAAAAATGCAATGAAAACGAGTACGCTTATGAAATTTTTCTTGCAAATTCCATTTTTAACGTGGAAAATCCTCGCAGGAATACATTTTGAGGCGCTTCGGCTTTGGCTAAAGGGACTACAAGTTGTTCCCCGGACCAATCCGAAAAAGACTTCGGTATGATGATGCATGCCATAACAAAACAATAGACTTGCATCGCATATTAGAGTTTTAAAATGGAGGACAATTGGTCATGGATACAATGACTTCGAGTAGATCTGGGGCAGAAAACCCCAATATCTTATCGACAGCTAATGTCGCTAATATTGTCAAAGGGCTCCCTGCCCGTGTGCAGTTTGCCTTAAGATCTCTAAGCAAACTGGAAGTTGGTACCCTCACAATCCATATGCCAGACAAACGCGTTGTAAAAATTCAGGGCAAAACACCGGGTCCTGATGCAACACTTATCCTGCATAACTGGAATCTGCTGCACAAAGCCTTAACAAATTCAACAATTGGCGTTGCCGAAGCCTATATGGATGAAGACTGGGAAAGCCCCGATGTAGCAACTTTTTTAGAGCTTTTGGTCTATAATCAAACCGTTGGCGACACCATTACCAAGCGCGCGCGCGGATTGTTACGAACTGTTGAAAGGTTTCGCCATTGGTTGCGCTCCAATACGAAAACGCAAGCTAAGAAAAACATTTCCGCGCATTATGATTTAGGCAATGATTTTTACGCTCAATGGCTCGATGAAACCATGACCTATTCATCTGCGCTATACGAAACAGGAGTGGAAGACTTGGCAAGCGCGCAAACAGCTAAATATCGCGCGTTAGCAGAAGCCGCCGGCGTTCAAAAAGGTGATCGCATATTAGAAATCGGCTGTGGCTGGGGCGGATTTGCTGAATTTGCCGTCACTGAGCTTGATTGCCGTGTTACTGGTCTATCTTTGAGCCGCGCGCAGTTAAATTTTGCAGAAGATAGAATGGCCAAGCTTGGTTTATCTCACAAAGTGGACTTTAAATACCAAGATTATCGCGACGAGCATGACACTTATGATCGGATCATCTCTATTGAGATGTTTGAAGCTGTAGGCGAGAAATATTGGCCAGTTTATTTCAACAAGATACGCCAATGTTTGAAACCACATGGCCGCGCAGGCATTCAGGTCATCACGATTGATCCAAAAAACTACCAGCATTATCGTGAAAACCCAGACTTTATCCAACGCTACATCTTCCCTGGTGGCATGTTGCCAAGTGATGATGCATTGGAAGATTTGGGCGCAGAAGCAGGATTAAAAACCTTCGACAATCGTGAATTTGGTATAGATTACGCACGCACACTCGCCGAATGGCGTGAAGAGTTTTGGCTTAAATGGGATACAATCAAGCCATTGGGCTTTGATGAGCGCTTTAAAAAGCTATGGGAATTTTACCTGTTTTATTGCGAAGCAGGTTTCCGTTCAGGCAATATCAATGTCCGACAAATCGTCTATGGTGCTTAGCAGTTTGGCAGAATGTTATTTTGATGTTCTGCCAACCAACGCAAAATAAAGCCGATACGGCAGTAGATTTATGAATTTCAAAAAATAAGTGAAGCGTTTAGGGAACGTGAGTTCAAACTTGTCCTGTTGCAATCCATCGCTAATGCGTTTCGCCGCTTCTTCTGAAGGGATAATAGCGGGCATTTTAAAATCATTTTGATCCGTTGCAGCGGTTTTCACAAAACCCGGATTGATCACCTGAATTCTGATATTCATCTTATCAAGATCAAATTTAAGGCTTTCTGCCATATTGATCACCGCAGCTTTCGTTGCGCCATAGGCAGCACTTGTGGGTAATCCACCATAACCTGTGACTGATGAGACGAGCGCAATCTGCCCTCGCTTTTGGTTTTTCATAAGCTCAATTGCTGGCAAAAGTCCATTCACAACGCCAGTCAGGTTAACATCAAATGTTTTTTGAAAATCGGAAATTTCCAAACTGTCTGCGCTGACTGGTATATAAATGCCAGCATTGAGAACAGCTAAAGCAAGATTTTGATGCGCGTCACCAATCCATGCCACAATATCCTTCATATCGTCATATTTGGTCACATCTGCCGCTTTGGCAATGATTTCACCCTTAAGGCCCTCACCCGCTTTGACCAATTGCGCAAGTTTATCTTCAGAGCGTGCAGTGGCAATCACCGTATAGCCATCATCGCAAAGCTGCAAAGCAAGTGCATAGCCTATCCCTGAGCTGGCACCAGTAACCCAAGCGACACCATCCGCTGGAGACGCGTTATAAAGAGACATTTGATCTCCGATCATTAGATTTATCGATTAGCCGATCAGATCGCCAACAAGCTGGCGCCATGAACCAGTGAGCGTAACGCCCTCATCAAGAACGGCAAACCCAATACAAGGGCGATCATTCTCAGCGGTCGGACGGTGATCCACACTTGCATCAGCGATTGAGATATCGCCTGGGCCAAAACGGCCACGCTCGTCATTAAATGCACCTTCAAGCACAATAGAAAGCTCACAGCCTTTATGCGTATGTGCCGGCATAGTGCGACCAGGTCTGATCCAAAACATATTGACGTGACATCCATCAATCTCGCCAATGTCATATTCTTTAAAGCCCGGCAACTTGGTGCGCCATGGAATATCATCAATATCCATGCCAATTAGACGACGCAAAGCCAAAGGCAATCTCGCATCCTTGTCCTGATCTTCTTCAATCTCAGACACGTCAGCAACCGATTCCGGTGACGAAGCAAAAATGGCAGAGAGCGCATCGCTCTTATTGTCGATCTCGGTCGGTGCGACCTGCTCAAGCGACAAACCAGCAATGGTTTCAAGATCGCCAACAAAACGGCGGTTATCAGGTTTTATTTCCAGATGCGCTTCGACCAACACACTTGCTGGGGCTGAAAGGCCACCCGACGCATATTGCGCCATAAGTGTATCGACTGCATCTATCTGACTTAAAGTCATACTAAATCTTCTTTTATCTACTATGTCTCGCACAAAGACTCGCGCCGCTTGAATCTTCTCTATTTGTACACCTGTACGAAAACAGTTTCAATTCGGATCATTTGACTAACTAAAAACCGATTATTTCCTGTTTTTCAATAAATAAATCCTCAACTTGGCAATATTATTCACAAATTCAGCTAAAACTTCAATTTTCATTCCTTGAAATTTGTCATAATTGGATGCAAATACTTAACCATAGTTAATTGATAAGGCTTTGGAATCTCATGTCAGTCTCAGAAAATGTATTAGATCAAATTGGAAACACCCCTCTGGTGAAGCTTAAACGCGCTTCGGAAGAAACGGGCTGTACGATTTTGGGCAAGGCCGAGTTTTTAAACCCAGGTCAATCGGTGAAAGACCGCGCCGCGCTCTCAATGATCCGACATGCTGAGAAAAGCGGCCAACTTCACCCCGGCGGTACAATCGTTGAGGGCACTGCGGGTAACACCGGTATTGGTATTGCCATGATTTCACGTGTTTTGGGTTATCGTTCAATCATTGTAATCCCAGAAACACAGACACAAGAGAAAAAAGATGCTTTGCGCCTCATGGGTGCCGAGCTGATCGAAGTACCTGCCCTGCCTTATAAAAATCCAAATAATTACATCCATGTGTCACGCCGCTTGGCCGAGCAAATTGCCAAAACCAGCCCCAATGGCGCTGTTTGGGCCAACCAGTTCGATAATGTTGCAAATCGTCAGGCACATATCGATACGACAGGCCCTGAAATTTATCTAGATCTCGATGGCAAAGTTGATGGCTTTATCTGCGCATGTGGATCTGGTGGCACGCTTGTTGGCACGTCTATGGCGTTGCGCGAGCGCAGCAGCACCTTTAAATCCGGTATTGTCGATCCAGATGGCGCCGCGCTTTATAACTTTTACAAAAATGGCGAACTAAAATCTGAAGGTGGCTCGATCTCAGAAGGTATCGGCCAGGGTCGGATCACAGCCAATCTTGAAGGCTATACGCCAGATATGGCCTTTAACGTATCCGACAAGGAAGGTTTACCCATCATTTTCAATCTTTTGAAGGAAGAAGGTCTTTGCATGGGGCTTTCCACCGGAATCAATGTCGCCGGCGCGATCCGAATGGCAAAGGAAATGGGCCCAGGACATACGATCGTCACCATCTTATGTGATTACGGCAATCGATATCAGTCCAAACTTTATAATCCTGAATTCCTGCGTTCGAAGGATTTGCCGGTGCCAGAATGGATGGAAACATCGCCGAATTTTGACATCCCATTTGTTGCCGAAACATAAGATCCTGAGGTTTAAAAGTTGATCACACAAGCCCTGTTTAAAGACGATGCCTATCTCTCAACATGTGATGCTGAAGTGGTGGGCATCAATGATCGGGGCGGCATCATCCTCAATCAAACCTGCTTTTATGCCACCTCTGGCGGGCAGCCGGGTGATAACGGGCTCATCGAACGCGAAGACGGCTCGAAAATAGAAGTTACAGCCACAGTGAATGGCGAAACAAAGAATGATTTCGTCCATATTCTGGCTGAAGGCAGCCCGACTTTAGAAATTGGTGAAAAAATCATCCTCCATGTAGATTGGGAACGCCGATATAAGCTCATGCGTATGCACACAGCCTGTCATTTGCTATCGGTTGTTTGCCCTTATCCCATCACGGGCGCTGCCGTGGGTGAAAATGAGAGCCGTGTTGACTTTGACATGCGTGAACCGCCAGAAAAAGCTGATATAACGGCAAAAATGATGGCACTCGTTGAGCAGAACCATCCGATTTTCAATCAAATGATCTCAGAAGCGGAACTCGATGCTAATCCAAACTTGGTGAAATCGAAAAATGTCAAACCACCACGCGGCGTGGGCGATATCCGCCTCGTCTGCATTGGCGAAGACAGCTCGATCGATAGCCAACCATGTGGCGGTACTCATGTGAGCGAAACCCAAGAAGTGGGCGCAGTTCACATCGGCAAGATTGAGAAAAAGGGCAAGGAAAACCGACGTTTTCGAATTCGCTTCGGCGATTTGCCTCAACAATAGATCAAAACATTCAGGGAGTTATTATGACGGATGACACGAACATGAGCCCATTTGTGAAATCACCTGATTGGCTGAAGGATCATTTAACTGACGAGAATATCCGCATTGTGGATGCCTCATGGTTTCTCCCTGCGCAAAATCGAAATGCTAAGGAAGAATATGCGCAAAACCATATTCCGGGAGCGGTCTTTTTTGATCAAGATAGCATTATCGATGAACAATCATCTTTGCCACATGCCCTGCCCGAACCGCATTATTTTGCCCAGCGCGTGGGTGAATTAGGTATATCCGAGGAGCATGTCATCATTGTCTATGATGCGCTTGGCATGTTCACAGCGCCGCGCGTTTGGTGGATGTTTAAAACCATGGGTGCGGAAAATGTGTTTGTGCTCGATGGCGGCTTTGATAATTGGAAATCAGGTGGCCTTCCTGTCACCAATGAAACTGTCGCGCATCCTGCTGTTGAATTTACCCCATATTTTGACAAGGATGCAGTGGCAAATATCGATGATGTGTTCGCTGCGACCGATGATGAAGGCACCGAATTACTAGACGCACGTGGCGCTGGTCGCTTTACAGGCGAAGAAGCCGAACCACGTGAAGGCATGCGATCTGGCCATATGCCGGGCGCTAAAAACACACCCGTTTTTGGATTTTCAGATAATGGAAAGCTCAAACCTCTCAATGAGTTAAAAGATATTTTTGAATCAAAATCTGTAGATCTTAACAAGAAAATTATCACAACATGTGGTTCTGGCGTGACGGCAGCTGTGATCACACTGGCGCTTAATTCGATCGGCAAAAAAGACGTTCAGCTTTATGATGGATCATGGTCTGAATGGGGTGCGCGCCAGGATACACCTGTACAAACGGGAGAATAATCGGTGACTGCGACAAGCCCAAAACCACTACCGACCGTCGTCACTTTTCTTGAGATGAATACACCACCGGTGAAATCTTACACACGGCCAATGAATATCAATGCAGCCCTCATGGGTACCAAAGATATGCCGTTACAGTTTTATAGATATCTGCAATATCGCGTTGGCGGCAAATGGCATTGGGTTGCGCGCCATCGCCTGTCCAATGATGAACTCTCAGAGATCATCCATCGTGAGACAACCGAGATAGATGTGCTTTATCTTGATGGTGTGCCATCGGGCTTTTTTGAAATTGATCGATCCAATTCAAAACGCGTGGATCTCGCTTATTTTGGCATGATGGAACATGCAATCGGCCGCGGTTTGGGTAAGTGGTTTTTAGCGCAAGCAATTGACGCAGCCTGGTCAAGCGAACCCAATAGCATCACCGTCAACACATGCACGCTTGATCACCCATCCGCACTAGGGCTTTATCAAAAACTCGGGTTCCAACCCATCGGGCGAACGGAAACCGAGATCCTTCCGCTCACCGACGATGAAATGCTCGCGACTTTAAAGTAGTCCCTGAAAAGTCATCAGCACAAAAAAACACCGCCCGAAGGACATCGGACGGCGTTTCCAAGGCGCAATACCTTTCAGGAGGAGTTAGGCGACGTTGCGTACAGCATCTTCAGCTGTGAGCAAGTCATAACCAAGAGCTTCAGCAACAGCTTGGTTTGTGATTTTGCCGCGATGGACATTCAAACCGTTGCGCAAGTTTTGATCTTCAGCAATTGCTTTTAGACCTTTGTCAGCCAATTGTAGACCATGATGCAGCGTTGCATTGTTCAATGCATGTGCTGATGTGATCGGCACAGCACCAGGCATATTAGCCACACAATAGTGCACAATACCGTCAACTTCATATGTTGGCTCAGAGTGTGTTGTTGCTTTTGATGTTTCAAAACAACCACCTTGGTCGATCGCAACATCAACAATCACAGCGCTTTTCTTCATGCCAGACAGCATTTCGCGTGTCACAAGCTTCGGAGCTGCAGCACCTGGGATCAACACAGCACCGACAACAAGATCAGCTGAGAATGTTTCTTCTTCAAGTGAATCAATTGTTGAGTAAC